>NZ_JARXYR010000002.1:4314939-4624933 GCF_029893635.1 Variovorax sp. TBS-050B
CCACGCTCGCGCGCGGGAACAGCTCGCGCACCAGCACCTGCACCGTCTCGGCGGCGATCAGGCGGTCGCCGCTGGTGGCCACCATCACCGGGTCGAGCACCACGTTGGGCAGCCGGTAGTGGTCGATGGCCCAGGCCACCACCTCGACCACCTCGGGCGCATGCAGCATGCCGAGCTTGACGGCATCGACGCCGATGTCCTCGACCACGGCCTGGATCTGCGCCTTGAGGAACGCAGGCGGCACGCCGTGGATGCCCGAGACGCCGAGCGTGTTCTGCGCGGTGAGCGCGGTGATGGCCGTCATGCCGTAGCAGCCGAGCGCCGAAAAGGTCTTGAGGTCGGCCTGGATGCCGGCGCCGCCGCCGCTGTCGGAGCCGGCGATCGAGAGCACGCGCGCATAGCGCAGGGGCGCTTGCGGCGCGTCGTCGGTAGGTGCTTGGGTCATGCGGAAAATTATCGGCGACGCGGAAAGGGGCGGCCATGAACACGCCGGCTCCGCTGCCTTTCCGCTCGGTCGCGATCCTCGGCGCGGGCCTGATGGGCCGGCTGCTCGCGGTCACGCTGGCGCGCGCGGGCTGCCAGGTCGCGCTGCACGAGGCCGGCAGCGCCGAGGCCGAGGGCGCGGCCGCGCGCGTGGCCGCGGCCATGCTCGCGCCGCTGGCCGAATCGGCGGTGGCGCCCGCCCCCGTGGTGCGCATGGGCCACCATGCGCTCGCGCGCTGGCCCGAACTGCTGGCGCCACTGGCCGCGCCGGTGTTCTTCCAGCGCGAGGGCACGCTGGTGCTCTGGCACCGGCAGGACGCGGCCGAAGCGGCGCGGCTCTCGCGCGTGCTCGCGCGCACCGGCGAGCAGGTGCCCGAACTCGCACCGATGCAGGCCATCGACGCGGCCGGCATCGCCGCGCTCGAGCCGTCTCTTGAACGGCGCTTCGCGCAGGGCCTCTACCTGCCGGGCGAGGGACAGCTCGACAACCGCGGGCTGCTCGGCGCGCTGCGGGCCACGCTGGAGGCGAGCCCCAACGTGACGCTGCACTGGCAGTCGCCGCGCGCGCCGGAGGATTTCTCGCCCGGCGCACCGGGCCAGCCCGAGCAGCTCATCGACTGCCGCGGACTCGGCGCCCGGCCGCAGTGGCGCGCGCTGCGCGGCGTGCGCGGCGAGGTCATCCGCGTGCATGCGCCCGAGGTGACGCTGCGGCGCCCGACGCGGCTGGTGCATCCGCGCTATCCGCTCTACATCGCGCCCAAGCCCGGCGGCGTGTTCGTGATCGGCGCGACCGAGATCGAGTCGGACGACATGTCGCCGGCCAGCGTGCGCTCCACGCTCGAACTGCTGAGCGCGGCCTATGCGGTGCACAGCGGCTTCGCGGAGGCGCGCATCCTCGAGATCGCCACCCAGTGCCGCCCCACGCTGCCCGACAACCTGCCCGCGATCCGGCGGCCGCATCCGCGCCTGCTGCAGATCAACGGGCTCTACCGCCACGGCTTCATGATCGCGCCCGCCGTGCTCGACGCCGCGATGGAGCTGCTCGCGCAGGGCCGTTCGCCGCTCGCCGACCGCCTGGGCCTGGAGATCCGCACCGAATGACGACGATCCACGTACTGATCAACGACAAGCCCTTCTCGCTGCCCGACGGCGCCACGCTGGTGGACGCGATCGCGGCGATCGAGGCCGTCCCGCCCTTCGCGGTGGCGGTGAACCGCGAGTTCGTGCCGCGCTCGGCCTATGCGGCGCGCATGCTGCGGGCCGACGACCGCATCGAAGTGATCCGCCCCGTGACGGGCGGCTGATGGAACCGATGGAGACGACACACATGACCACGACGACCCCGAACGACCCGCTGGTGCTCTACGGCCAGACCTTCCAGAGCCGCCTGCTGCTCGGCACCGCGCGCTACCCCTCGCCCGACCTGCTCGAGGCGGCCGTGCAGCGCGCCAGGCCCGCGATGCTCACCGCCTCGCTGCGCCGCCAGACCGCCAACCAGGGCTCGGGCAACAGCGAGCTCGGCAACGGCTTCTGGGAGCTGCTGCGCCGGCTCGCGGTGCCGGTGCTGCCCAACACCGCCGGCTGCCACAGCGTGCAGGAGGTGGTCGCCACCGCGCACATGGCGCGCGAGCTGTTCGACACGCCATGGATCAAGCTCGAGCTGATCGGCGACGACTACACGCTGCAGCCCGACACGCTGAACCTCGTCGACGCCGCCTCGCAGCTGATCCGCGACGGCTTCCATGTGCTGCCCTATTGCACCGAGGACCTCGTGCTGTGCCAGCGCCTGGTCGACGTCGGCTGCCAGGCCGTCATGCCCTGGGCCGCGCCCATCGGCACCGGCCGCGGCCCGGTGAACCCCTATGCGCTGCAGCTGCTGCGCGAGCGGCTCGACGTGCCGATGCTGGTCGATGCCGGCCTGGGCCTGCCTTCGCACGCATGCCAGGTGATGGAATGGGGCTACGACGGCGTGCTGCTCAACACGGCGGTCGCGCTCGCGCAGGACCCGGTGGCGATGGCCGGCGCCTTCGCCGATGCGGTGCAGGCCGGCCGCAGCGCCCACCGCGCGGGCGCCATGGCCGCACAGGATGCCGCCCAGCCGAGCACGCCGGTGCTCGGCACGCCTTTCTGGCATCACGCGGCATGAGCGCGGCCATCGATTCGCGCCACGTCGCGCAGGCGATCGTCGCGGCCCACGGACTGCGCTTCGGCACCACCGCCGCGGCCTCGGCCGTTTCGGCGCCCAGCCATTCCTCCGACGACCCGGTGTACCGCGGCGCCAAGCAGGCCTGCAGCGCGCTCGGCTTCATCGAGATCGATGCCGAATGCCTCGCGCGCGCCTGGCAGGCACAGACCGCGCGCACCGGCACCTTCGATGCCAGCCAGTGGCCCTGTACGCCGGCCGACTTCGGCCTGCGCGCCTTCCCGCCCGCGGCGCGCGAGGACGCCTTCGCGCCCTGCCCCGAGCGGCTCGGCCTCTATGCCGTGCTGCCCGATGCCCAATGGGTGGGCCGCATGGCGCGCGCGGGCGTGCCCACGCTGCAACTGCGCTTCAAGTCCGACGACGCGGCCGCCATCGAAGGCGAAGTGCAGGCCGCCGTCGACGCCACGCGCGGCACTGGCGCGCTGCTCTTCATCAACGACCACTGGCGGGCCGCCATCACCGCCGGCGCCGACGGCGTGCACCTGGGCCAGGAAGACCTCGACGCGCTCGATCCGGCGGAGGTGCGGCAGATCCGCGACTGCGGCCTGCGGCTCGGCGTGAGCACGCACGGCTATGCCGAGATGGTGCGCGCCGATGCAGTGAGCCCGAGCTACATCGCCATGGGCGCGGTGTACCCGACCACGCTCAAGAAGATGGCGACCGCGCCGCAGGGCGTGGCGCGGCTCGCGATGTACGCGCGGCTGATGCGCGGCTATCCGCAGGTGGCGATCGGCGGCATCGACGCGCTGCGGCTGCCCGAAGTGCTGGCCACCGGCGTGGGCTCGGTGGCCGTGGTGCGCGCGCTGGTCGCGGCCGACGATCCCGAGGCCACCGCCGCGCAATGGATGGCGGCGATGCGCACGGCCGCAGCGGCATGAACGACGACAGATGAAGACAAACCTCCGACCGACTCCGCTCGCGCGTCCTTCCCCGGTGGCGCGCGGCGCGTCCGCCGCGCTTCTGGTGCTGGCAGCCGCCAGCGCCGCGCAGGCCCAGCAGCCCGCGAGCGAACTGCCCGCGATCACCGTCAACGAAAGCAGCGCGGCGCCGCAGGCCGAGGTCAGCGGCTTCGGCGACGTGCCGCTGCGCGAGCTGCCGCTCTCGGCCACCGTGATCGACAGCACCCAGCTTCGCGCGAGCGGCGCGCGCCGGCTCTCCGACCTGGCGCAGTTCGATGCGTCCGTGACCGATGCCTACAACTCCGCCGGCTACTGGGACTACCTGACGGTGCGCGGCTTCGTGCTCGACAACCGCTTCAACTACCGGCGCGAAGGCCTGCCGATCAGCGCCGAGACTTCGATCCCGCTCGACAACAAGGAGCGCATCGAGATCCTGCGCGGCACCAGCGGCATCCAGGCCGGCACCAGCGCGCCCGGCGGGCTGGTCAACTACATCGTGAAGCGGCCGACCGAGCAGGACCTGCGCACGCTGCGCATCGAGACCACGAGCCGCGGCAGCCTGCTCGGCGCGCTCGACCTGGGCGGGCGCTTCGGCGCCGACCGCCAGTTCGGCTATCGGCTCAACGTGGCGGGCGAGAACCTCAAGCCGCTCGTGCACGACCTCGACGGCAACCGCAACCTGTTCTCGCTCGCGGCCGACTGGCGCCTCACGCGCGACGCGGTGCTCGAGTTCGAGATCGAACGCAGCCACAAGACGCAGCCGAGCCAGAACGGCTTCAGCCTGCTCGGCAACATGCTGCCCGCGCCGGTCGATCCGAAGATCAACCTGAACAACCAGCCGTGGTCGCAGCCCTCGGTCTTCGATGCGCTGACCGGCAGCCTGCGCTTCAGCCAGGCGCTGAACGCCGACTGGCGCTGGAGCGCGCAGATCGGCCGGCAGCGGCTGCGCAGCAACGACCGGCTGGCCTATGCCTTCGGCTGCGGCGTGGAGGGCAACTACGACCGCTACTGTTCCGACGGCAGCTTCGACTTCTACGACTTCCGCAGCGAGAACGAACGGCGCACCCAGACCGCGGGCAGCCTGAACCTCAAGGGCAACCTGATGACCGGCAGCGTGCGGCACGAGCTCGGCTTCGGCCTGCTCGCGAGCCGCGTGCGCAACCGCTTCCAGGACCAGGCCTACAACTACGTCGGCACGGGGAACATCCTGGCGACCGCCGTCGTGCCGCCGGACCCCACGCTGACGGATGCCAACACCAACCGCGACGAACGCTCGACCGAGCTCTCGGTGCAGGACGCGATCCGCTGGAACAGCCGCTTCACCACATGGCTCGGCGTGCGCCACACGCGTCTCGACCGCGACAGCATCCGCACCGACGGCACGCGCCCCACTGGCTACAAGGACGGCATCACCACGCCGTGGATCGGCGCGAGCTTTGCGATCCGACCGGACCTGATGGCGTATGCGAGTTGGGGCAAGGGCGTGGAGTCGCAGGTGGTGCCGAACAAGAGTTCGCAGTACGGCAATGCCGGCGAGGCCCTGCCCGCGCTCGCCTCGCGCCAGTGGGAGCTCGGCCTCAAGGGCGGCAGCGATGCCTTCAACTGGCAGCTTGCCTGGTTCGACATCCGCCGGCCGATGACCAACCTCGACGCCTGCAACCGCCTCGGCATCACGCCGTGCGAAGGCCGCTACGACGGCAGCGCGGTGCACCGCGGGCTCGAGGCGGGCGCGCAATGGAACGCGGGGCCGTGGCGGCTCGGCGGCAGCGTCGCGTTCATCGACGCCAAGCGCCGCGGCAGCATCGCCGAGCCCGCGACCAATGGCCAGTCGCCGACCAACGTGCCCAAGCAGGTGCTGCGCGCCCAGGCCGCCTACCGCGTGGCCGCCGTGCCGGGCCTCGAGCTGCTCGGCCAGCTCTCGCACGAGGGCCGGCGCAACGTGCTGCCGGACGGATCGATCGCGCTGCCCTCGTGGACCCGCGTCGATGCCGCACTGCGCTACGAGACGCGGATGCGCGGCATGCAGACGAGCTGGAGCATCGCCATCGACAACCTCTTCGATCGCCGCTACTGGAAGGAATCGCCCTACCAGTTCGGGCACGTCTATCTCTTCCCCGGTGCGCCGCGCACGCTGCGCCTGGGGCTGAGCGTGTCGCTCTGAGACATGGCTCGAAATTTTTTTCGGATTTTTTGCGCGTCCACGGAGGTGCGCTCGAAAGCCTCAAAAAATCACGCTATAATCTGAGGCTTGTTCCTCGATAGCTCAGTCGGTAGAGCGCCGGACTGTTAATCCGTAGGTCCCTGGTTCGAGCCCAGGTCGAGGAGCCACTACAAGCCGCAAGGCCTCTGGAATGCCCCGCTACTTCAACAGGTAGCGGGGCATTTTCTTTTGCGGCGCGCCGCCCTGCATGCGGCCGTGGTGACCGTAGGAAATTCCGGCGCTCAATTTCAGCTTGTTTCCTCCACCTCGCCGTGCGCGAGGTCCGAGACTGGTGCGCTCCACACCAAAGGACAACAACGTGAAAAAGAACTCGATCTGGAAGCTCTACGGTTATGGCTGGGTCACGCTCGGCTTCTTTCTCATCTCGCTCGTGGGCCACTGGGTGTTCGGCTGGTTCGCCTACGTGGACGAGCAGAAGCAGTTCGGCCATGCCATCGAGTTCAGCGGCTACGCCATCCAGATGGGGCGCGACACGCTGGAGAACTGGCAGTCCGAGTTCCTTCAGCTGATCTGGCAGATCGGCGGTCTCGCCTTCCTTCTGTATGTGGGCTCGCCACAGTCCAAGGAGGGCGACGACCGGGTCGAAGCGAAGATCGACGCGATCCTCGCGGCCGTGGACCCGCAGAACGCCGACAAGGTGATCGAGGAGATCGACGAGGAGTACGCGGGCAGGCACACGGACCACCGCTGGGTGAGGCTCGCCAAGAACCGGCGCTAGCGCACGCGGGCGCGGTGCCCTCCGACACCTGTAGGGGCCAGCGCACACCCCCCGTCTGCAGTCGCCTGACTCCGGTCACCCGCGGTTGGATCAGCATTCGTGCATGGCCCCCGCCACACCGATCGAATACCTGCTCGAGATCGAGCGTGCCAGCTTCCCGATCCTGATTCGGGATCCAGGGGTGATCCAGGCCGTCGCGGTGCTCAAGGCGCTGGGCTGCGTCGAAGCCGACATCTCGCCGCCGCTCGACCTGCGCGGTTCCTTCGAAGACTACGAATCGGCAGTGATCCTGAAGATCACGCCCGAAGGGCGCTCGGAACTCGCGCAGGAGTACGACGAGCACTGAGTGGCATGCACCCCCGGTCGAGCGCGCGGCGCACGCGCGGCGGGTCGTCGCGCGCGTGGCACGGCTCTTGAATAGCCATCCGGCGCCCACATCATGGGAGGCGATAAGAACACCGGAGGAAGATGATGCCGAAGTCTTCGGATGCACGCACCGTCGCGAAGCTCGCCTGGGAGGCGGCGTGGGAACGCCTCGACAACGCACTGCAGCCGCCGCCCGGCTACCCGGCCCCCACGCCGGAGGAGCTGCACGAGTGCTTCCGCCTTGCGCAGGAGCGACTGGACCATCTGCGGCTGGCCCACGCCCTGTTGGCGGAAGCCGACAAAACCACCGATGCAGCCGCGCAAACGCCGAAAACAGGGTATTTCCCAGAGCTCGGGTCAGGCCACAAACAGTAACGCCGCGTACATTACCGCCAACGTACTATCGGCCCGCCCCATGCACCTGAAACCTTTTCTCCTCATTGCGTTGCTGCTCGCTGCGGGCGGTCTGTTCTGGTGGTGGGTGCTCGACGGCGGCCTGATCGCGGTGGTCGTGGTGGTCGTGCTCGGCGCCGCCCTCTTCCTCGCGCTGCGCGGCAACCGCTCGGTCAAGGACCAACTCGACGCCCAGAGAAGCGACAAGGATTCGGGCGACAAGCCCTCCTGAACCCGGCCGCGGCCGGCATGACTTTCGGCACTGGCGTGCCGTTCTGGCGGCGCTTATCGTCGCGCGCTTTCGATCCTTCGGCGCGCACATGATCCTCTCTCGAAGACTTCCGCTTGCAGGCGCACTCGCCGCGAGCGCTATCGTTCTCTCCGGCTGCCAGACGCTCGACATGCAGATGGGCAGCCAGTCGGCCAAGACCGTGGCCACCGGCAGCGCGGCCGGCGCCGCCACCTCGGGCGAAAGCAGCGAACTCGAGCGCTGCGAATCGCCGCTCGGCACCGTCTCGCTGATCGAGAACGTCAACGCCGGCTGGTACACCATCCTGACGGGCGAGTACCGCCTGCCGCCCACCGCCAACCTGCTGCGCCTGCTGGTGCAGCAATCGAACTGCTTCGTGGTGGTCGAGCGCGGCGCGGCCGGCATGAACGCGATGACGCGCGAGCGCGCGCTGATGCAGTCGGGCGAGATGCGCGGCGGCAGCAACTTCGGCCGCGGCCAGATGGTGGCCTCGGACTACGGGCTCTCGCCCGAGATCGTCTTCAGCAACAGCGATGCCGGCGGGCTGGGCGGCGCGCTCGGCGGCCTGGTGGGTGGCGGCCGCGGCCGCGCCATCGCGAGCCTGGGCGCCAGCCTCCAGACCAAGGAGGCGGCCGCGCTGCTCACGCTCATCGACAACCGCTCGGGCGTGCAGGTGGCAGCGGCCGAGGGCAGCGCCTCGAAGACCGATTTCGCGGGCTTCGGGGACCTCGGCGGCCATCGCGGCGCGGGCGGCCTGGGCGGCTACACGCGCACGCCACAGGGCAAGCTGATCGCCGCGGCGTTCATGGATGCCTTCAACCAGATGGTCCGCTCGCTGCGCAACTACAAGGCGCAGACGGTGCGCGGCCAGGGCCTGGGCGGCGGCGGCCGCCTTGGCGTGGACGGCGGCGCGGCGCCTTCGCAGACCTCGGCGCCCGGCGCGCGAAGCCGCCGCAGGTAGGCGCCGCCGGCACGCTTCAAAGGTGGCCGGTCTCGGCCGGCGCCTCGAACCAGTTGTTGTTGCGGCCGTCCATGTACTGCACCGGGGCCTCGGCGAGTTCCTGCGGCGTCGCGTCGTCGAGGCAGCCGAGGTTGACGCTGACGTAGGCGCCGCCGATCTCCGGCACGTTGCCGCGCCCGAAGGGCCGGATGCCGCAATGCCGGCAGAACAGGTGCTCGGTGCTGTGGGTGTTGAACTGGTAGAGCGAAAGCGCCTCCTCGCCCGCGAGCAGGCGAAAGGCGTCGGGCTTGACGATGGCGCCCCAGCCGCGCGCCTTGGTGCAGATCGAGCAGTTGCACTTGCCGGTGCCCTGGCTCAGGTCGATGTCGGCCTGGAAGCGGACCTTGCCGCAGTGGCAGCTGCCGTTGTACGTCTTCTTCATGGGTCGTGTCCTCGTGGTGGAAGAAAAAGAGAAGCCGGAGACTACGGCCCATTGCGGACAGATCCTGTCCTCGGTCGCAGGCATCATCGGCACCATGCTCTCCGCTTCCGCACGCCTGATCCGGCTTCTCTCCCTGTTCCAGGCCCAGCGCTCGTGGGCCGGTACCGAACTGGCCGGCCGGCTGGAGATCACCGAGCGCACGCTGCGGCGCGACGTGGACCGGCTGCGCAGCCTCGGCTACACGGTGGATTCGACTTCCGGCGTGGCGGGCGGCTATCGCCTCGGCGCCGGCAACGCGCTGCCGCCGCTGCTGCTGGAGGACGAGGAAGCCATCGCAGTGGCGCTGGGCCTCGGCAACCCGGGCGGCGGCGCCGACGGCGACATCGAGAGCGCCGCGATGCGCGCCCTGGCCAAGCTCGACCAGCTCATGCCGCCGCGTCTGCGCAGGCGGCTCGACAGCGTGCGCGCGTCGGTGGTGCCGGTCATGCGCGGCAAGTCGCGCGTGCGGCTGAAGGCGGTGTCTCTGTTCGCCGAGGCCTGCACCGACCGGCTTGTGCTGCGCTTCGGCTACCGCGACCACGGCGGCGCCACCAGCGCGCGAACGGTGGAGCCGCATCGCGTGGTCCAGACCGGGCAGCACTGGTACCTGCTCGCCTGGGATGCGGCGCGCACGGACTGGCGCACCTTCCGCCTCGACCGCATCGTCGATCCGGCGCCGACCGGCGAACGCTTCACGGCGCGCCGGCTTCCCCACGGCGACATCGAGTCGTACATGCAGCATGCGCTCGCGGTGTTGCCGTTCCTGCACCATGCGTCGGTGATCGTGCATGCGCCGGCCGCGGCGCTCGAACCGCACCTCGGCTGGGTCGGCGGCGCGACCGAGGCGCTCGGCGAAGCACGCACCCGCATCCGCACCGGCGCCAATTCGCTCGACGCGCTGGCGGTGTGGCTCGCCTGCCTGGGGCATGACTTCGAGGTCGAATCGCCGCGCGAGCTGACCACGCACCTTGCGGAGGTTGCCGCGCGGCTTGCGAAGGCCGCGCGGCGTTAGCGCCTCGCAAGGCGCCCGCCCCGCCCGGTCAACCCAGGCGCACCGGCACGAAGATCTTGTCCTCGCCGCGCTGGATCAGCAGCGCCACCGACTTGTCGGCCCTGGCGACCACGTCGCGCACCTGGTCCACGCTCTTCGCCGGCGTGCCGTTGATGGCCAGCAGCACGTCGCCCGCCTGCACGCCGGCCACGGCGGAGGGCCCGGCGACGTCCTCGACCAGCAGGCCCGCATCGAGCGCGGCTTCGCGCTTCTCCTGCGGCTGCAGCGGACGCAGCGCCAGGCCCAGCTTGCCCTGGCCGGCGGCGCTGTCGTTCTTCGCCACCCGCACCGCCTTGTCGCTCGCATCGCCGAGCGTGGCGGTGAGCGCCTTGCGCTCGCCCTGGCGCCACACCTCGAGCGTGACCTTGCGGCCCGGCGTCTGCTGGCCGATCACGGCGGGCAGGTCGCCCGAGGAGACGATGGGATGCTCGTCGACCTTGCGGATCACGTCGCCGGCCTTGAGGCCGGCCTTGTCGCCGGGGCCGCCCTTCTCGATGTTGGAGACCAGCGCGCCCTCGGGCCGGTCGAGCTTGAAGGAGTCGGCGAAGGCCTGGTTCACCTCCTGCACCGCCACGCCCAGGCGCGCATGCGAGGCCTTGCCGGTGGCGACGATCTGGTCCTTCACCTGCACCGCCACGTCGATCGGGATCGCGAACGACAGGCCCTGGTAGCCGCCGCTGCGGCTGTAGATCTGCGAGTTGATGCCGACCACCTCGCCGCGCGTGTTGAGCAGCGGACCGCCGGAATTGCCGGGGTTCACCGCCACGTCGGTCTGGATGAACGGCACGTAGCTGTCGTCGGGCAGCGTGCGGCCCTTGGCGCTGACCACGCCGGCGGTGACCGTGCTCTCGAAGCCGAACGGCGAACCGATCGCCAGCACCCATTCGCCGACCTTCAGTTCCTTGGTGTTGCCGAGCGCCAGGGTGGGCAGGTTCCTGGCGTCGATCTTCAGCACCGCGATGTCGGTCTTCTCGTCCGCGCCGAGCACCTTGGCGCGGTACTCGCGCCGGTCGGTGAGCTTGACGGTGACCTCGTTCGCGCCCTTCACCACGTGCGCGTTGGTCATGATGATGCCGTCCGGGCTCACGATGAAGCCCGAGCCCTGCGAGCGCACCGGCACGTCGCGCTGCGGACCCATCTGGCCCTGGAAGCGGCGGAAGAACTGGAACATCGGGTCGTCGGGATCGATGCCCTGCATCTCGGCCGCGGCCTCGGCGTCCGAAGCCTTTGCGGTGCCGGTCACGCTGATGTTCACCACCGCAGGACCGTCGCGCGAGGTGATGGTCGAGAAATCGGGCAGCGTCACCATCGCCGCGGGCGCCGTGGCGGCGGCATTGGTGGTCTGGGGCGCGCCGAGCGCGCGGGCGCTGGTGTACGCGCCGGCGCCGACGGCACCGACGACCCCGGCCGTCGCCAGGGCAAGGACCAGGGCGCGGGGCGATGTGAGGCGGTTGTTCATTCGGGCTCTCCTTTCATTGCGTCTGCACGCAAAACACGATGAAAGGAATGTGGCCGCGCTCGCTTAAGCGTCGCTTAAACCGGCGGATCGGGCTGCCGCGACGGCGGAAAGTGCACCACCACCCGCAGGCCGCCGAGGCTCGGCGAGGCGTCCAGCGCCACGCGCGCGCCGTGCAGTTCGGCAATGGACTTGACGATCGACAAGCCCAGGCCGCTGCCCGGCGCCTGCGGCTCGCCGGCGCGGTAGAAGCGGTCGAGCACGCGCTCGCGCTCGGCAGGCGGCAGGCCGGGACCGCTGTCGTCGACGCTGAGTTCGACCGCGTCGCCGCGCCGCGTGATCGCCACGTCGACGCGGCCCTCTTCGGGCGTGTACTTCACCGCGTTCTCGACCAGGTTGCGCAGCAGCATGCGCAGCGCCTCGGGCTGGCCCTGCACCACGGCCGCCTCGGCGTGCGAGATGCCGATGTCGATGCTGCGCGCCTGCGCGGCCGCGATGGCGTCCGAGATCGCGAGCCGCGCGACCTCGGCCAGGTCGACCGGCTCGGGCGGCGCGCCGGCGGCCATGCTCGCTTCGTGCCGCGCCAGCGCGAGCATCTGCTCCACCAGGCGCGTCGCACGGTCGATGCCCGCGGAAAGCCGGCTCACCGCCAGCTCGCGCGCCGCGGCATCGGGTGCGCGCTGCAGGCCCTGCACCTGCAGCTTCAGCGCGGCGAGCGGCGAGCGCAGCTCGTGCGCCGCATCGGCCACGAAATGCTTCTGCGCGTCGAAGGCATGGCGCACGCGGTCGAACAGCAGGTTGAGCTCCTGCACCAGCGGGCGCACCTCGTCGGGCAGGCCTTCGGCGCTCACGGGCGAGAGATCGTCGGCCTGCCGCGAGGCGACCTGCTGGCGCACGCGCGCCACCGGCGCGAGCGAACGGCTCACCACCCACCAGACCACCAGCATCAGGAGCGGCGCCATCAGCGCCACCGGCGCGATGGTGCGCAGTGCCAGCGCGCCCGCCATGTTGCGGCGCGCGGCCATGTCCTGCGCCACCTGGATCACGAGCCCGCCGGTCTGCATCGAGAACACCCGGTAGGTGCTGCCGCGCGCACGCACGTGGGCGAAGCCGAGCACCGCGACCTGCGGCAGCGCCGCCTGCTCCGCCGATTCGAAGATGCGCACGCCGTGGACGGTCCAGACCTGCACCACGAAGTCGAAGTTCTGCTCCCCACTGCCGATGCCGCCCACCGCGGCGCTCGGCGGCAGCCCGGCACGCAGCGAGAGCGCCATCTGCTGCATGTGGTAGTCGAAGATCTCGTCGGCCTCGCGCAGCACCGTGCGATAGGCCACCAGCGCCTGCGCCCCGGCCGCGAGCACGATGGCCGCGAGCAGGAACCACAGCAGCCGCGCGCGCAGCGAGCCGATCAAAGCCCGCTTCATAGTCGGGGAATCATGTAGCCGACGCCGCGCACGTTGCGGATGAACTCTGCGCCGAGCTTCTTGCGCAGGCCGTGCACGTACACCTCGACCGCGTTGCTGCTGATCTCGTCCTTCCAGCCGTAGAGCTTCTCCTCGAGCTGGGCGCGCGAGAGCACCATGCCCGGCCGCGCGATCAGCGGCTCGAGCACCGCCCATTCGCGCGCCGACAGCACCACCGGCTGGCCGCCGACCGTGACCTCGCGCGTGGCGGGGTTGATGCTCACGCCCATGTGCTCGTACACCGGCTCGGCGCGGCCCGCGGCGCGGCGCAGCAGCGCGCGGATGCGCGCCAGCAGCTCGTCGAGGTCGTAGGGCTTGAGCACGTAGTCGTCGGCGCCGGCGTCGAGCCCTTCGATGCGCTGCTGCACCGAATCGCGCGCGGTGGCGATCAGCACCGGCATGCGCTGCTTGCGCGCGCGCAGGTTGCGCAGCACCTCCAGGCCGTCGCGGCGCGGCACGCCGAGGTCGAGCAGCACCAGGTCGTAGTGCTGGGTGCGCAGTGCGCTCTCGGCCGCTTCGCCGTCCTTGACCCAGTCGACGGCGTACTGCTCGGCCCGCAGCAGGTCGAGCACGGCCTCGCCGATCATCACGTCGTCTTCGAGAAGCAGGAGTCGCATGGCTGTGGGTATGTGGTTGTCGGGGTTCGACGGGGCGGCGGTGCGGAAGTTCAGAGCAGCGCCCGCACCTCGCGCGCGGCCTCGAAGAGCAGCGGCAGCATCTCGCGCCGCAGCGCTTCCTCCTGGTAGCGCGTGCCCGAGAGCACCACGTTGAGCGCGGCCACGGTGTGGCCCTGCATGTCGCGCAGCGGCACCGCGAGCGCCTGCACGCCGAGCTCGTGCTCCTCGCTCGCGAAGCAGCAGTCGTCCTTGCGCACGCGCGAGACCAGCTGGCGCAGGCTGCGCGCCTGCGTCGTGGTGTGGGGCGTGAGCCGCGCGAGCTGGCGCCCCTTGAGCCATTGCGCGAACTGCGCCGGCGGCAGGGCCGCGAGCAGCACGCGCCCGGTGGAGGTCGCATGCGCCGGCAGCCGCGCACCGAGGTGCAGGCCGTAGGCCAGCACGCGCGTCGGCGAACCATAGCTGCCGCTGCGCGCGATGATGACCACCTCTTCGCCGTCGAGCACCACGGCCGAGAACGATTCGCCGGTCTGCGAGGCGAGCCGGTTGAGCGTGGGCTGCAGCGCGCGCGGCAGGCGCGACGAGGCCAGGTAGCTGCCCGAGAAGCGCAAAACCTTCGGTGCCATCCAGAAATAGCTGCCGTCGGTCTCCAGGTAGCCCAGGTGCGCGAGCGTGAGCAGGTGCCGGCGCGCGGCGGCGCGCGTGAGGCCGGCGCGCTCGGCGGCGAGCGTGGCGTTGAGGCGCTGGCGTTCGGTGTCGAAGCTCTCGAGCACGGCCATGCCCTTGGCGATGCCCTCGATGAAGTCGGCTTTGGCGATGGTCATTCGGCGTGTGGGACGAAGTGTTGCGCGATCATCGCGCAGCCGGTCGCATGATCGCACAGAGCCTTGCCGACTGCCCGGACGGCGCGCCGCGCGCGTCCTACGCTCTGGCCCTCACGGAGACACGAACATGCGCACACAGGTCGCGATCATCGGCGCGGGCCCGGCTGGCCTGCTTCTGGGGCAACTGCTCTTCAAGGCGGGCATCGACAACGTCATCGTCGAACGCCAGAGCGGCGACTACGTGCTCGGGCGCATCCGCGCCGGGGTGCTCGAGCAGGTCACCATGGACCTGCTGGCGCGCGCCGGCGTCGACGCGCGCGCCAGGGCCGAAGGGCTGCCGCACGAGGGCATCGAGCTGCTGTTCAAGGGTGCGCGGCACCGCATCGACATGCACGGGCTCACGGGCGGCAAGCAGGTCACGGTGTACGGCCAGACCGAGGTGACGCGCGACCTGATGGAAGCGCGCGCGGCCGAGGGCCTGACCACCGTCTATGGCGCGGCCAACGTGAGCCTGCACGACTTCGCTTCCGACCAGCCGCGGGTGCGCTACGAAAAGGACGGGCAGACGCACGAGATCGCCTGCGACTTCATCGCGGGCTGCGACGGCTACCACGGCGTGAGCCGCGCGAGCGTGCCCGCCGACGCGATCCGGACCTACGAGAAGATCTACCCCTTCGGATGGCTCGGCGTGCTGGCCGACGTGCCGCCGGTCTCGCACGAACTGATCTACGCCAACACCGAGCGCGGCTTCGCGCTGTGCAGCATGCGCAGCGCCACGCGCTCGCGCTACTACGTGCAGGTGCCGACCGAGGAGCGCGTCGAGAACTGGAGCGACGAGGCCTTCTGGAACGAACTGCGCGCACGGCTCGATCCCGAGGCGCGCGAGCGGCTGGTGACCGGCCCCTCGCTCGAGAAGAGCATCGCGCCGCTGCGCAGCTTCGTGGCCGAGCCGATGCGCTTCGGCGCGCTGTTCCTCGCGGGGGACGCGGCGCACATCGTGCCGCCGACGGGCGCCAAGGGCCTGAACCTCGCGACCGCGGACGTGGGCTACCTCTCGCGCGCCTTCGAGATCTTCTACCGCGAGCGATCGGCTTCGGCGCTCGACCGGTACTCCGACCTCTGCCTGCGGCGCGTCTGGAAGGCCGAGCGCTTCTCGTGGTGGTTCACCTCGCTGATGCACCGCTTCCCCGAGACCGGCGCCTTCGGCCAGAAGATCCAGGAAGCCGAGCTCGACTACCTGGTCCATTCGACCGCCGCCTCCACCGCACTGGCGGAGAACTACGTGGGGCTGCCGCTCGAGGACTTCTGAGACGCCTCGAGCGCGGCCTTCATCGCCGCGCCGCCCTGCACCATCATCGGCGCGATGTAGGCGGCCATCTTGTCGGGCAGCACGTCGGTGATCCAGACGAAGCGCGAACGGCCCGCGCCCTCCTCGAACACCTGCGCCGAGGCATGGTGGTGCGCGGCCTTGCCGCCGGTGACGGTGTAGGCCAGGCGTCGATGGGCGTCGTCGAGTCCGACCAGCGCCTCGCGTGCGACCAGGCCGTTGGCGAAAGTGAGGATGCGTCCGCCCTCCGCATCGATGGTGCAGGCGGTGAGAAAGCCCGGCGCGAGCCGCGTGTGCACAGCGTTGAAGTCGCGCAGCGCGTCCCACACGTGGGCCGCATCGGCTTCGACGATGAATTCCTGGTAGATCGTGGCCATGGCAAGGCCCGCTTCAGCGGGTCGACGAGTGGATCAGGCGTCCAT
The DNA here is from genome assembly GCF_029893635.1 of Variovorax sp. TBS-050B. Lineage (NCBI taxonomy): Bacteria > Pseudomonadati > Pseudomonadota > Betaproteobacteria > Burkholderiales > Comamonadaceae > Variovorax > Variovorax sp. TBS-050B. The sequence continues at coordinate 4,331,051 of NZ_JARXYR010000002.1, forward strand.
CGTCGAGCAGCGCGGCCAGCCGGTCTTGGAGAATCTTGCGGTCGCCGCGTGCCGCCTTGCGGAAGCCGCCCGGCGACACGCCCGCGGCGCGGCGGAAGGTGCGCACGAAGTTGCTCAGGTCGGCAAAGCCCACGTCGAGCGCCACCTCGGTGACCGGGCGGTGCAGGTCGTCCGCCAGCAGCCGCGCGGCATGCCGCAGGCGCGAGCGCACGAGGTACTGGTGCGGCGTGACGCCGAGCACCTGCGAGAACAGCCGCAGGAAATGGAAGGCGCTGAGGCCGGCTTCGGCGGCGATCGCCTCGAGGCCGATGTCGTGCCGCGCAGCATGCGCATCGATCCATATCGCGGCGTCGACCGCGCGGCGGCGGTCGCGCGGCGTGGCTTCGGAAGGCGCCGCAGCCTTTCGCCGGCCCGAGACCAAGTCGACGAAACGGCTCGCGAACCACATGCCCAGCTCGTCGAGGCCGGCGTCGCCCTGCCCCTCCGCCGCGGCCTGGGCGAGCTCGCCGATCACCATCAGCTCCGCCAGCGGTGGAACGCCGCCGGTGCGCCAGGCAGCCGGATCGCCGCCGATCAGCTCGACGAAGCCCGGCGACAGGTGGAAGGCCAGGCACTCGTCGCCGCAGGCATGGTGATCGTGCGTGCAGACGTATTCGTCGCCCGGGCATCCCACCAGCACCGAACCCGCGACGAGTTCGTAGGCGCGGCCGCGCGTGCGGTAGCCGAAGCTGCCGCGGCGCACGTAGGAGACCGAATGGCCCTGGTGCAGCTCGGTGAAGGGCCGGGCGCCGGGGCCCGCGTCGCAGCAGTAGCGCGAGACGCGGATGTCGCCGGTCTGCAGCTCGGTGGTGACGCGCATGGCTTCGATCCTCCGGCCAGCCCCGCGCGACGCCGTCAGTCGACGGTGTGCATCGCCTGCCACACGCGCGCGGGGCTCAGCGGCATGTTCAGGCGCGGCGCATTCGACGCGAGGCCGTTGCGCGCGAACGCATCGGCCACCGCATTGACGATGGCCGGCGTGGCGCCGATGGTGCCGAGCTCGCCCACGCCCTTCACGCCGAGCGGGTTGTTGGCGCACGGCGTCGATTCGTCCATCTCCATGTGGAACATGGTGTCGACGATGTCCGCGCGCGGCGCGGCGTAGTCCATCAGGCTGCCGGTCAGCGGCTGGCCGGTTTCGTTGTCGTACACCACCTGCTCGCACAGCGCCTGGCCGATGCCCTGCACCGCGCCGCCTTCGAGCTGGCCGCGCACGATCATCGGATTGATGACGCGGCCGACGTCGTTGACGGAGCTGTAGGCCACCACGCTGATCTCGCCCGTGGGCGGGTCGATCTCGACCTCGCAGATGTGGCAGCCGTTGGGCCAGGTCGGGCCGGCCACGGTGCTGGTCGAATCGACGAAGATCTCGCGCTGGGGCTGCCTGCCGGCGAGCGTGAAGAGATCGAGTTCGAGGTCGGTGCCGGCCACGGTGAAGACGCCGCGGCTGTAGGTGACGTCGTCGATCGAGGCTTCGAACTCCTGCGCCGCGAGTTCGCGCGCCTTGTCGATGGTGCGCTCGGCGCCGATGCGCACCGCCGAGCCGCCCGTGAACAGCGAGCGCGAGCCGGCGCTGCCGAAGCCGTCGCCGCGGTCGGTGTCGCCGAGCACCACGCGCACCTTCTCGATCGGCACGCCGAAGGCATCGACCGCCAGTTGCGCGAGCGAGGTCGCGATGCCCTGGCCCATCGCGTTGACGGCCGAGAACACCTCGATCACGCCGTCGGCCTGCACCGAAACCGTGACGCGCTCCTCGAACACGTTGCCGCCGGTCCATTCGAGGAAGGTGGCGATGCCGAGGCCGCGGTGCTTGCCGCGCCCGGCGGATTCGGCCGCGCGTGCCTCGAAGCCGTTCCAGTCGGCCAGCGCGAGCGCCTGGTCCATCACCGATTCGAACTTGCCGGTGTCGTAGGTCTGCGCCATCGGGTTCTTGTACGGCATCTGCTCGGGGCGAATGAAGTTGCGCCGGCGCAGCGTGACGCGGTCGATGCCGAGCTGGCGCGCGGCCTCGTCCATCAGCCGCTCGATGGTGAAGATGGCCTCGGGCCGGCCTGCGCCGCGGTAGGCGCCGGTGGGCGCGGTGTTGGTGAGCACCGCCTTGAAATGGAAGTCGATGGTCTGGATGTCGTAGACGCTGGTCTGCACCCAGGGGCCGATCAAGAGCTGGATCGCCACGCCGGTGCCGGTGGCATAGGCGCCGACGTTCGCGAGCGTGCGGATGCGCAGCGCGAGGATCCGGCCGTCCGCGTCGAGCGCGAGTTCGGCCTTGGCCTCGATGTCGCGGCCGTGCGCGCTCGACAGGAACTCCTCGCTGCGGTCGGCCACCCACTTCACGGGCCGCCCCACCTCGCGTGCGGCGAACGCGACCGCGATGTCCTCCGGATAGGCGCCGGTCTTCATGCCGAAGCCGCCGCCGACATCGCCGACCACCACGCGCACCTTCTCCTTCGCCAGCCCCAGGGCGGCGCAGACCGAGTCGCGCACGCCCGAGGGCATCTGCGTGCTCATGCGGATCGTGAGCCGGCCGGTCTCGGGGTCGGGCGCCGCCAGCACCGAGCGCGGCTCGATGGTGAGCGCGACCACGCGCTGGTTGACCACGTCGAGAGAGACCACGTGCCGCGCTTCGGCGAAGGCGGCGGTCGCGGCCTGGCTGTTGCCGTGGCGCATCTCGGCGGCGACGTTGCCGGTCGCCTCTTCGCACAGCAGCGGCGCGCCTTCGGCCGTGGCGCTGGCAAGGTCGACCACCATCGGCAGCGCGTCGTAGTCGACCACCACGGCCTCGGCGGCATCGCGCGCCTCGCGCACGGATTCGGCCACCACCGCCGCCACCGCCTCGCCGACGAAGCGCGCCCGCTCATGGGCCATGGCCCGGCGCGGCGGGCTGGCACAGTCGCCGCCGTCGGCCCGCTTGAAGCCCGCGGCCCCGGGCATCGGCTGCACGCCGGCCGCGACCAGTTCGGCACCGGTGAACACGCGCAGCACGCCGGGCATGGCCGCCGCGGCGGCGGTGTCGATCGAGAGGATGCGGGCATGGGGGTACGGCGAGCGCACGAAGACGAGGTGGGTCTGCCCCGGCAGCGCGACGTCGTCGGTGTAGCGGCCCGCGCCGGCCAGCAGGCTTTCGTCCTCCAGGCGGCGAACCGCATGGCCGCTGCCGAAACGCATGGAATTGGAATCAGTGGTCAACGTGGTCCTCTTGGTGCCTCCGCGGCGAGGCGAACGGCCTGGCGGGGGCTTCTGGGTGCGATGGAGGCTGCACTATAGGGGCTTCGGATAGTCTTGCACGCTTCGGTCGGCAAGCTCGAACGAAGGTTCGCAATCGTTTGCGACCGGCCGCCGCGGCCGCATTTTCCCTGCATTGGCGAAACGCATGCGAAGCCGTGTATACCTCGGCCATGCAACAACTGCCCTGGCTCGAACCCGGCGACGCCCTGCCCGATCCCGCGTCCGCGTGGGGAGAAGCCGATCCCGTGCCCGGCCTGCTCGCCGCCGGCGGCGCGCTCGACGTCGACACGCTGGTGCAGGCCTACGGCCGCTGCGTGTTTCCCTGGTTCAGCGACGACCAGCCGATCCTCTGGTGGAGCCCGGACCCGCGCATGGTGCTGCAGGTGGCCGACTTCAGGCTCCACAGGTCGCTGCGCAAGACGCTGGCGCGCTTCGCGCAGACGCCGGGCTGCGAGATCCGCATCGACCACGACTTCGCCGCCGTGATCCGTGCCTGCTCGCAGGCGCCGCGCATCGGCCAGTCGGGCACCTGGATCGTGCCGGACATGGTGGAGGCCTACACGGCGCTGCACCGCGCCGGGCACGCGCACAGCGTCGAGACCTGGATCGACGGCGAACTCGCGGGCGGGCTCTACTGCGTGGCGCTCGGGCGCGCGGTGTTCGGCGAATCGATGTTCACGCGCCGCCCCGACGCCTCGAAGATCGCGCTCGCGGCGCTGGTCTGCCTGTGCCGCCGCTTCGGCGTGCGGATGATCGACTGCCAGCAGAACACTGCGCACCTCGCGAGCCTGGGCGCGCGCGAAATGGACCGCGGCAGCTTCGTGGCGCATGTGGCGGGCGCCCGTGCGCAGCAGGGGCCACGATGGCATTTCGAGCCCGTATACTGGTCGGAACTCCTTTCCGCACGACCTTCCCGAACGCCGTGACGCACCTCAAGGACCTTCCGCTTCACACGCTGCAGTTCTACGCGACGGCGCCCTATCCGTGCAGCTACCTGCCGGATCGCCAGGCCCGCTCGCAGGTGGCCACGCCCAGCCACCTGATCCACAACGACGCGTACTCCGACTTGGTGCTCAGCGGCTTCCGGCGCAGCGGCATGTTCACCTACCGGCCCTATTGCGACGGATGCCGCGCCTGCATTCCGCTGCGCGTGCTGGTCGACGGCTTCCATCCCAGCCGCAGCCAGCGGCGCGCCGTGAAGCAGCACCGCAACCTGCAGGCGCGGGTGCTCAAGCTCTGCTTCGTGCCCGAGCACTACCAGCTCTACCTGCGCTACCAGAACGGCCGCCATGCGGGCGGCGGCATGGACCACGACAGCATCGACCAGTACACCCAGTTCCTGCTGCAGAGCCGCGTCAATTCGCGGCTCGTGGAGTTCCGCGAGGTCTCGCCCGAGGGCACCGTCGGCGCGCTGCGCATGGTGTCGATCCTCGACGTGCTGAACGACGGCATCTCGGCCGTCTACACCTTCTACGAACCCGGCGCCTCGGCCGGCTACGGCACCTACAGCGTGCTGTGGCAGATCGAGCAGGCGCGCAAGCTCGGCCTGCCGCACGTCTATCTGGGCTACTGGATCGAGGGCAGCGCCAAGATGAACTACAAGGCGCGCTTCGCCCCGCACGAATTGCTGATCGATGGCCGCTGGCAAGCGCCGACTGATTTCACAAGATAAAATGGCGCCCGGTCCACACCGCATCGCGCCATGAGAAAAAACCAAACCGACGTTCCTGCCGTTCCAGTCATCCAGGTGATCGAGCGCATGTTCGCGCTGATCGACGTGCTCGCCTCGCGCGAGGAGGCCATTTCGCTGAAGGAAATCAGCGAGAAGACCGGCCTGCATCCTTCCACCACGCACCGCATCCTCAACGACCTGGCGGTCGGGCGCTTCGTCGACCGGCCCGAGGCCGGCAGCTACCGGCTGGGCATGCGGCTGCTCGAGCTGGGCAACCTGGTCAAGGGGCGGCTCAACGTGCGCGACGCCGCGCTGGGCCCGATGCGCGAACTGCACAAGATCACGCAGCAGCCGGTGAACCTCAGCATGCGCCAGGGCGACGAGATCGTCTACATCGAGCGCTCGTACAGCGAACGCTCGGGCATGCAGGTGGTGCGCGCCATCGGCGGCCGCGCGGCGCTGCACCTCACGTCGACGGGGAAGCTGTTCCTCGCCGCGGACGACCCGCAGCGCGTGCGCAGCTATGCCACGCGCACCGGACTGGCGGGCCACACGCGCAACAGCATCACGCAATTGCCCGCGCTCGAACGCGAACTGTCCAAGGCACGCCAATACGGCATTGCGCGCGACAACGAGGAGCTCGAGCTGGGGGTGCGCTGCATGGCCGCCGGCATCTACGACGACCAGGGCAAGCTGGTGGCGGGGCTGTCGATCTCGGCGCCCGCGGATCGGCTGGACGAAGGCTGGCTGCCCAAGCTGCAGGCCACGGCGAACGAGATCTCGGAAGCGCTCGGCCACAAGAGCGCGGGCGGGACTCCGGCGGTGGGAGGCAACGGCTCTTCGGCCGTCGCCTGAGGCCGGGCCGGCGGCGGCCGGCCCGTCGGCCGCTCAGCCGGCGACCTGGTAGCTCGGCGGTGCGCTGCGCGACGCAGCCGGCGAGCCCGTCGAGGCATGCGTGGCCTCGACCCAGCGGCGGACGCGTTCCGCATCGGCGATGCGGCTGAACTTGCCGGCCGAATCCAGGAACACCATGATCAGCTTGCGGCCGGCCACCTTCGCCTGCATGACGAGGCACTGCCCCGCTTCGGAGATGTAGCCGGTCTTCTGCAGGCCGATGTCCCAGTCGGGGCTCTTCACGAGGCGGTTGGTGGTGTTGAACTGCAGCACGCGGTTGCCGACTTCGACCTGGTACTCGGGCGAGGTCGACAGCGAGCGCACGGTGGGGTCGGCATAGGCGGCGTTGACGAGCAGCGCGAGGTCTTGTGCGCTCGACTGGTTGCGGCTCGACAGGCCCGTGGGTTCCACGTAGCGCGTGTCCTTCATGCCGAGCATCTTCGCCTTGGCGTTCATGATGCTCACGAAGGTCGCGAGGCCGCCCGGATAGGTGCGGCCCAGGGCGTGCGCCGCGCGGTTCTCGCTCGACATCAGCGCCAGGTGCAGCAGCTCGCCGCGCGAGAGCGTGGTGCCGACCGTCAGGCGCGAGCGGCTGCCCTTCTCGGTGTCGACGTCGTCCTGGGTGATGGTGATCAGCTCGTCGCTCGGCAGGCGGGCCTCGCTGATCAGCAGGCCGGTCATCAGCTTGGTGAGCGACGCGATCGGCAGCACGGCGTGATCGTTCTTGCTGAACAGCACCTCGTGCGTGTCCTGGTCGATCACGAGCGCAACGCTCGACTTCAGGTCGAGCGCGTCTTCGACGCTGTGCAGACCGGCGAGCTGACCGAAGGACTGGCGGGCCGGCGTTTCGACGCGGACCAGCGAGCGGCGCTGCACGGCCACGACGGTCTTGCCGTTCTTCTGGCGGATGCTGGCGACCACGTTGCGGCCACCGCGAACGACTTTTTCACTTCGATCGGCCTGGCCGGCGCGGGCCTTGGCAGATCGCTTGACTTCCACCGGCGCCGAACCCCTGGCCTTCTTGGCGACGGAGGTCTTGGCGGCAGCTGTTTTTTCCTTCTTGGCGGCCTGTGCGCCGGGCAGCAAAAACGCCGTGGCGCAGAGCGCGACGGCGATGAATTTGACTGCGGGCAAGAACCGCTGGCTGGAAACTCGGCGGAGACGGGCTTCGGGCATTGATAAATCTCCAGCGGCGCAAATGAGGACCGCAGTGTATCGAAATCAAAAAAGACGCGCAATATCAGTTACTTGCATCCTTTTCTTCATTCGAATATCAAGGACTGCTCCCAACCTACCCCTGCGCAGACACTCTCTCAGCTTGGCTCTGTAACTTGTTGAGCGCACTCAAATAAGCCTTGGCGGACGCGACCACGATGTCGGGATCCGCTCCTACTCCATTCACCACCCGCCCCGCATTTTGTAACCGAACTGTAACTTCTCCTTGGCTTTCTGTCGAGCCACTGATCGCATTGACCGAGTAAAGCACCATCTCGGCGCCGCTTTGGACGTGCGATTCGATGGCCTTCAGCGACGCATCGACAGGACCGTTGCCATCGGATTCGCCGGTGACTTCCCTGCCCTGCGCCGTGAAGACGACCTTCGCATGCGGGCGTTCGCCGGTTTCGGAGTGCTGGGAGAGCGAGACGAAAGCAAACTGCTCGTCAACGTTCGACAGCTCCTCGGCGCTGACGAGCGCGAGGATGTCCTCGTCGAAAATCTCCGACTTGCGATCGGCCAGCTCCTTGAAGCGCAGGAACGCCGCGTTGATCTCGGCTTCGCTCTCCATCGTGACGCCGAGGTCCTGCAGGCGCTGCTTGAAGGCGTTGCGGCCGCTGAGCTTGCCCAGCACGATCTTGTTCGCGGTCCAGCCCACGTCCTCGGCACGCATGATCTCGTAGGTGTCGCGGGCCTTGAGCACGCCGTCCTGGTGGATGCCCGAGGCATGCGCGAAGGCGTTGGCGCCCACCACCGCCTTGTTGGGCTGCACCACGAAGCCGGTGGTCTGGCTCACCATGCGGCTCGCGGCCACGATGTGCTGGGTGTCGATGTTGAGCTCGAGCCCGAAGTAGTCCTTGCGCGTCTTCACGGCCATGACGATCTCCTCGAGCGAGCAGTTGCCCGCGCGCTCGCCCAGGCCGTTGATCGTGCACTCGACCTGGCGCGCGCCGCCGATCTTCACGCCCGCGAGCGAATTGGCCACCGCCATGCCGAGGTCGTTGTGGCAGTGCACCGACCAGATCGCCTTGTCGCTGTTGGGGATGCGCTCGCGCAGCATCTTGATGAAGTTGCCATAGAGCTCGGGGATCGCGTAGCCCACGGTGTCGGGCACGTTGATCGTGGTCGCGCCCTCGGCGATCACGGTCTCGAGCACGCGGCAGAGGAAGTCGGGATCGCTGCGGTAGCCGTCCTCGGGGCTGAACTCGACGTCGGCCACCTGGTTGCGCGCGAAACGCACCGCCAGCCTCGCCTGCTCGTGCACTTCGTCGGGCGACATGCGCAGCTTCTTCTCCATGTGCAGCGGCGAGGTCGCGATGAAGGTGTGGATGCGGCCGCGCCCCGCGCCCTTGAGCGCCTCGGCCGCGCGTGCGATGTCGCGGTCGTTGGCGCGCGAGAGGCCGCACACGGTCGAGTCCTTGATCGCGTTGGCAATCGCCTTCACGGCCTCGAAGTCGCCGTTCGAGCTGGCCGGGAAGCCGGCTTCGATCACGTCGACCTTGAGCCGCTCGAGCTGCTTGGCGATGCGCATCTTCTCGTCGCGCGTCATCGATGCGCCGGGCGATTGCTCGCCGTCGCGCAGGGTGGTGTCGAAAATAATGAGTTGGTCGGTCATCGTGGATCTCCTTCGTTCATTGGCACCTTGCGCGGACGGCGGCGGACTGCGTCAGGCGAGCTCAACCGCCGATTGTGCGCTGTGCGCGCCCCGGCCGCGCGCGCGCTGCAGGCCCGAGACGATGGCCTTGAGCGATGCCGAGACCACGTTCGCATCGATGCCGACGCCGAACAGCGTCTGGGTCTCGTCGATGCGCAGTTCGAGGTAGGCCACCGACTTCGCATCGGCGCCGGCGCCGACCGCATGCTGGTGGTAGTCCATGACCCGCACCGAATGGCCGGTCGCCCGGCTCAGCGCCTGCGTGAAGGCGTCGATGGGCCCGTTTCCGCGGCCTTCGATGGCACGCACTTCGCCGTCCCACGGCAGGTCGCCGCGCAGCACCACGGCCGCCTCGGCGCCCTCGCCTTCTTCCTCGATCACGCGGTGCTGCAGCGCATGCGCGGCCTCGATGCCGTATTCGCGCACGAACAGTTCCCAGAGATCGGCGGCCGTGAGTTCCTTGCCGGCGACGTCCATCACGCGTTGCACGACCTGGCTGAACTCGATCTGCAGGCGGCGCGGCATCTCGATGCCGTATTCGCTCTCGAGCAGGTAGGCGATGCCGCCCTTGCCCGACTGGCTGTTCACGCGGATCACCGCCTCATAGCTGCGGCCCACGTCCTTGGGGTCGATCGGCAGGTAGGGCATGTCCCAGATCTCGCCTTCGCTGCGCGCCGCGAAAGCCTTCTTGATCGCATCCTGGTGCGAACCCGAGAACGAGGTGTAGACCAGGTCGCCCACGTACGGATGCCGCGGATGCACGGGAATCTGGTTGCAGTGCTCGACCGTGGCGCGGATCTCGTCGATGTTCGAGAAATCGAGGTTCGGCGAGACGCCCTGCGTGTAGAGGTTGAGCGCGACGTTGACGAGGTCGAGGTTGCCGGTGCGCTCGCCGTTGCCGAACAGGCAGCCCTCGATGCGCTCGGCGCCGGCCATCAATGCCAGTTCGCCCGCGGCCGTGCCGGTGCCGCGGTCGTTGTGCGGATGCACGCAGAGGATGATCGAATCGCGCCGCGCGAGGTTGCGGTGCATCCACTCGATCATGTCGGCGAAGATGTTCGGCGTGGAATGCTCGACGGTGGTCGGCAGGTTGACGATGCACTTGTGCTCGCGCGTGGGCGCCCAGACCTCGGTCACGGCGTCGACCACGCGCTTGGAGAACACCACGTCGGTGCCCGAGAACATCTCGGGCGAATACTGGAAGGTCCACTGCGTCCCGGGCTGCCTGGCCGCGAACGTGTTGAACATGCGTGCGTGGCTCGCGGCAAGCTCGACGATGCCGTCCTCGTCCAGGCCGAGCACCACGCGGCGCATCACCGGCGCGACCGCGTTGTAGAGGTGGACGATGGCGCGCGGCGCGCCCTGCAGCGCTTCGAAGGTGCGCTCGATGAGGTGGTCGCGCGCCTGCGTGAGCACCTGGATCGTCACGTCGTCGGGAATGCGGTCTTCCTCGATCAGCTTGCGCACGAAGTCGAATTCGATCTGCGAGGCCGAGGGAAAGCCGACTTCGATTTCCTTGAAGCCGATCGCCACCAGCGTCTCGAACATGCGCATCTTGCGCGCGATGTCCATCGGCTCGACCAGTGCCTGGTTGCCGTCGCGCAGGTCGGTCGACAGCCAGATCGGGGCCTTGGTCAGCACCGCGTCGGGCCAGGTGCGGTCCTTGAGGCCGATCGGGGCGAATGCGCGGTATTTGGCTTGAGGTTGCTTGAGCATGTCGATTTCTCTGTGATGGTTGGCGATCAACCAGCAACCCCAAAAGACAAACGGCCCGTTGCTGGTGCGAACGGGCCGTGGTGAGGGATCTGCGCGTGCGCTACCGTCTCCGCCCGTGAGGGAGAGCTAGTAGGGCCAGAAGCGAAATCTTGGTCATGAGGGTTTCGAATGTAGCACAAGCCAGCATCAGTTATGCAAGCCGCGTTCGTCGGGCTCTTCGGTGGAAGTGCTGATCACGCTGACCGGCTGGCCCTTGGCCTTGCGCCACGCGTAGACCGCATAGCCGCTCAGGCCGTAGGCCACGAACAGGCCGAACAGCACGGTCGGCGGATGGATGTTGATGACCGCGATGCCGAGCGCGATGAGGACGATCACTGCGAACGGCACGCTCTTCTTCACCTGCACGTCCTTGAAGCTGTAGAACGGTGCATTGGTCACCATCGACAGGCCGGCATAGAGCGTGAAGCCGAAGGTGAGCCAGGTGACCTGCGTCCACGAGAGGTACAGCACCTCGCCGCCGCGTTTGCCCCATTCGGTCATGAGCCAGATAAAACCCGCCACCAGTGCAGCCGCGGCCGGCGATGGAAGGCCCTGGAACCAGCGCTTGTCGACCACGCCGGTGTTGACGTTGAAGCGCGCGAGCCGCAGCGCCGCGCAGGCGCAGTAGACGAAGGCTGCGATCCAGCCCCAGCGCCCGAGGCCCTTGAGCGACCATTCGTAGGCGATCAGCGCCGGCGCGGCACCGAAGGACACCATGTCCGAGAGCGAATCCATCTGCTCGCCGAACGCGCTCTGCGTGTTGGTCATGCGCGCCACGCGGCCGTCGAGGCTGTCGAGGATCATCGCTGCGAACACGCCGAGCGCGGCGAGATCGAAGCGCGCGTTCATCGCCATCACGATCGCATAGAAGCCGCCGAACAGCGCGGCCAGCGTGAAAAGGTTGGGCAGGATGTAGATGCCCTTGCGCCGCTTCTTCGGCTCGATGGACATCAACTGCGTGTCGTCATGCATGGGCAAAGTGTAGTTCAGCGTTACAGAGCCGCCCCCGCGCCCAAAAGAAAAAAGGCCGTCGATCATCGACGGCCTGTGCGACCCGCGAGGCAAGCGAAGCGAAGCCCCTTCGGGAGCAGCCGCGGAACCGGCTCCGCCGGGCCGCAGGCTGCGCCCCCTCGAGGGGGGAGGCGGACCTGCGAAGCAGGGTAGCCTGGGGGTGGTCCTAGTTCCTGGTCTGATCGACCAGCTTGTTCTTCTTGATCCAGGGCATCATCGCGCGCAGCTTCTCGCCGACGACTTCGATCTGGTGCTCGGCATTCAGGCGGCGGCGGCTGATCAGCGTGGGCGCGCCGGCTGCGTTCTCGAGCACGAAGCTCTTGGCGTACTCGCCGGTCTGGATGTCCTTCAGCACCTGCTTCATGACCTTCTTGGTCTCTTCGGTCACGACGCGCGGGCCGGTGACGTACTCGCCGTATTCGGCGTTGTTCGAGATCGAGTAGTTCATGTTGGCGATGCCGCCTTCGTAGATCAGGTCGACGATGAGCTTGAGCTCGTGCAGGCATTCGAAGTAGGCCATCTCGGGCGCGTAGCCGGCTTCCACCAGCGTCTCGAAGCCGGCCTTGATCAGCTCGACGGTGCCGCCGCACAGCACGGCCTGCTCGCCGAACAGGTCGGTCTCGGTCTCTTCGCGGAAGTTGGTCTCGATGATGCCGGCCTTGCCGCCGCCGTTGGCGGTGGCGTAGCTCAGCGCGAGGTCGCGCGCCTTGCCCGACTTGTCCTGGTGCACGGCCACGAGGTGCGGCACGCCGCCACCCTGCGTGTAGGTGCTGCGCACGGTGTGGCCCGGGGCCTTGGGCGCGACCATCCACACGTCGAGGTCGGCGCGCGGTTGCACGAAGCCGTAGTGCACGTTGAAGCCGTGCGCGAAGACGAGCGAAGCGCCTTCCTTGATGTTCGGGGCCACGTCGTTCTTGTAGACGCTCGCGATCTGCTCGTCGGGCAGCAGGATCATGACCACGTCGGCGGCCTTCACCGCGTCGGCCACTTCGGCGACCTGGAGACCGGCCTTCTCGACCTTGGGCCACGAAGCGCCGCCCTTGCGCAGGCCGACCACGACCTTCACGCCGCTGTCGTTGAGGTTCTGTGCATGCGCATGGCCCTGCGAGCCGTAGCCGATGATGGCGACCGTCTTGCCCTTGATGAGGCTGAGGTCGGCGTCCTTGTCGTAATAAACCTTCATGATGTTCTCCAGATGGATGTGCGGATTGCAGTGGGTTGTTGTGCCGTTCGTCCTGAGCCTGTCGAAGGGCTCAATGCAGTCCCCGCTCGCGCGGAGGCTTCGACAAGCTCGGCCCGAACGGGCGGCGACCGAGCTCCGTTTTCTTCATGGTCGCTCAGACCCGCAGGATGCGCTCGCCGCGGCCGATGCCGCTGGCGCCGGTGCGCACGGTCTCGAGGATCGCGCCGCGATCGATCGCCTCGAGGAAGGCGTCGTTCTTGCCGTGGTCGCCGGTGAGCTCGATGGTGTAGCTCTTGTCGGTCACGTCGATGATGCGGCCGCGGAAGATCTCGGCCATGCGCATCATCTCCTCGCGTTCCTTGCCGACCGCGCGCACCTTCACCATCATGAGCTCGCGCTCGGTGTAGGCGCCTTCGGTCAGGTCGACCACCTTGACGACCTCGATCAGGCGGTTGAGGTGCTTGGTGATCTGCTCGATCACGTCGTCCGAGCCCGCGGTGACGATGGTCATGCGCGAGAGGCTCGCATCCTCGGTGGGCGCGACGGTCAGCGACTCGATGTTGTAGCCACGGGCCGAGAACAGGCCCACCACGCGGGAAAGAGCACCGGGCTCGTTTTCCAGCAGCACTGCAATGATGTGTTTCATGTTTGCGCGACTCCTCTTTTCGCCGCCCTCCCCCGCGCACGGTAATGCGCGGGCTCGACGGACAATAGATTCGTCAGTTCGAAGTTAGCGAATGCGCCGCAGACCGTTCAGAGGTCTTCGGAACCCAACAGCATCTCGGTGATGCCCATGCCCGCCTTGACCATCGGGAACACGTTCTCGGTGGGGTCGGTGCGGAAGTCCATGAACACGGTCCGGTCCTTGAGCTTGCGCGCTTCACGCAACGCCGGCTCCACGTCTTGCGGCCGCTCGATCAGCATGCCGACGTGGCCGTAGGCCTCGGCGAGCTTCACGAAGTTGGGCAGCGCATCCATGTAGCTGTGGCTGTAGCGGCCGGAGTATTCGATCTCCTGCCACTGGCGCACCATGCCCAGGTAGCGGTTGTTGAGCGAGCAGATCTTGATCGGCGTGTTGTATTGCAGGCAGGTGGAGAGTTCCTGGATGCACATCTGCACCGAACCTTCGCCCGTGATGGTGAACACCTCCGACTGCGGCTTCGCGAGCTTGATGCCCATCGCGTAGGGAATGCCCACGCCCATGGTGCCCAGGCCGCCCGAATTGATCCAGCGCCGCGGCTCGTCGAAGCGGTAGTACTGCGCGGCCCACATCTGGTGCTGGCCGACGTCGGACGTGATGTAGGTGTCCGCGTCCTTGGTCATGTTCCACAGCGTCTCGACGACGTACTGCGGCTTGATCACGTCCTTGTTGTCGCGGTCGTACTTGAGGCAGTCGCGGCCGCGCCAGGCCTCGATGGTCTTCCACCACGCGGCCAGCGCGCCGGCGTCGGGCTTGGTGGTGCTCTCGCGGATCATCGAGATCAGCTCGGTGAGCACGTCCTTCACGTCGCCGACGATCGGAATGTCGACCTTCACGCGCTTGGAGATGCTCGACGGGTCGATGTCGACGTGGATGATCTTGCGTTCGTTCTGCGCGAAGTGCTTCGGGTTGCCGATCACGCGGTCGTCGAAGCGCGCGCCCACGGCCAGCAGCACGTCGCAGTTCTGCATCGCGTTGTTGGCCTCGATGGTGCCGTGCATGCCGAGCATGCCGAGGAACTTGCGGTCGCTCGCGGGGTAGGCGCCCAGGCCCATCAGCGTGTTGGTGACGGGGTAGCCGAGCATGTCGACCAGCGTGCGCAGCTCGTTGCAGGCGTTGCCCAGCAGCACGCCGCCGCCCGTGTAGATGTAGGGTCGCTTGGCGTTCAGCAGCAGTTGCAGCGCCTTGCGGATCTGCCCGCCGTGACCCTTGCGCACCGGGTTGTACGAGCGCATCTCGATCTTGTCGGGATAGCCGGCGTAGGCGATCTTCTTGAAGGAGACGTCCTTGGGAACGTCGACCACCACCGGGCCGGGACGGCCGCTGCGCGCGATGTGGAAGGCCTTCTTCATCGTCAGTGCCAAGTCCTTCGGATCCTTGACGAGGAAGTTGTGCTTCACGATGGGACGCGTGATGCCGACGGTGTCGCATTCCTGGAACGCGTCGAGGCCGATGGCCGCGGTCGGCACCTGGCCCGAGATGATCACCATCGGGATCGAGTCCATGTAGGCCGTCGCGATGCCGGTGACCGCGTTCGTCAGGCCCGGGCCGGAAGTGACCAGCGCCACGCCCACCTCGCCGGTGGCGCGCGCATAGCCGTCGGCTGCGTGGACGGCGGCCTGCTCATGGCGCACCAGCACGTGCTGGATGGTGTCCTGCTTGTAGAACGCGTCGTAGATGTACAGAACCGCGCCGCCGGGATAGCCCCAGACGTACTGGACGCCTTCGGCCTGCAGTGCCTTGACCAGCACTTCGGCGCCCATGAGTTCTTGCGTGGCGTTGCCGGCGCCGGTGGACGCAGCGGCTGCGGAAAGAATTTCCGCCTTGGAGATTTCCATGATCAACCTTTGTCTATTTCGGGAACGAAATACCTTGGGTGCCCCTTGCCAGCCCTTGTGGGGCCGCGCCAGGACTTGAGGCCAAAGCCATGAGCGGACTGATGTTCCGCCGGACCGTGACCCGTTTGCCTTTTGACTTGCAAGGCGGATTATGACATCGATGCGACCGCTTCCGCGCCGAAAGCGCCAGGAAAAGACGCAAGGGCATAATCCGCGCAGAAAAACACAAGCGCTTCCAGACACCCCATTCCCCATGCGGCGCCTGCGGCGTCCTCTCTCGCTTGGCCACTGAACTCGAACTTTCCGACTTTCTGAAGAGCGTCGAACGACGCGCTTTCAAGCGCTCGGTCTACCACGTGCGAGACGAGGAAGCGGCACTCGACATCGTGCAGGACAGCATGATGAAGCTGGCGCAGCACTACGGCGACAAGCCGCCGGAAGAGCTGCCGATGCTGTTCCAGCGCATCCTCTCGAACTGCACGCTCGACTGGTTCCGCCGGCAGAAGACCCGCCGCGCCCTGTTCTCGAACCTCGGCGACTTCGAGGCCGCCGGAGACGACGGCGATTTCGATCTGCTGGAGAACTTCGTCTCGCCGACCGACTCCAGAGAGACGGAAAGCGCCGAGGACACGACCCGCCGCGCGCAAATCTTCCGCGAGATCGAAGAAGAGATCGCAGCATTGCCGGGCCGTCAACGAGAGGCTTTCCTGATGCGTTACTGGGAAGAAATGGACGTCGCCGAAACGGCCGCCGCAATGGGCTGCTCCGAGGGCAGCGTCAAAACCCACTGTTCGCGCGCCGTGCACGCCTTGAGCAAAGCGCTCAAAGCCAAGGGAATTTCGCTATGAACACTAAGGTTCCAAACTCTTCTGTTGCGGCCGAAGACCGATTCGGCCAGCGCGTCGCTGCGCGCCTGTCGGATGGAAGCCAGACGCTGCCGCACGACATCGGCGAGCGGCTGCGCGTGGCTCGCGCGCAGGCCGTCGCCGCGCGCAAGCAGGCTCCGCAATTGCGCGCCGCGCCGGCGGTGATGCAGTCGGGGCACACGGCGACGCTGGGCGGCGGCTGGTGGACCCGCATCGGTTCGGTGGTGCCGCTGATCGCCCTCGTGGCCGGCCTGATCACCATCAGCGTGATGCAGGACGAGGACCGGGCGAGCGAACTCGCGGAAGTCGACTCCGCCCTGCTGACCGACGACCTGCCGCCTGCCGCCTACACGGACCCCGGATTCGCCCAGTTCCTCAAATCGGACGGCGCGTCCGACTGACCGAACCCGCCGAACCACGCATGCGACGCTCCTTCGTCACCGGCCATTCCGCGTCCCGCCCGCTGCGCCCGCCAAAGCCGGGCGCAGTCGCTTGGGCGGGCGCGCTCGCCGCTGCGGTTTTCGGCCTGACGCTGGCCAGCGCGCACACCACCGGCGAGCCCGCCAGGCAGACGGGCGAAACGGCGCGGACCGCAACCGCCAAAGCCGTCCCGGCGACGCGCCCCTACTGGAACGAACTCACCGCGGAACAGCAGCAGGCGCTGCAGCCGCTCGCCTCGCACTGGCACACCTTGAATGCGGGTCACAAGCGAAAGTGGCTGGCACTGTCACGCAACTACGCCAACATGTCGGCCGATGACCAGACCACGCTGCACAGCCGCATGATCGAATGGGCCGCCCTGAGCAACCAGCAGCGCGCCCAGGCGCGCCTCAATTTCGCGGAGGTCAAGCGCCTTCCTGCCGACGAGCGCAAGGCCAAGTGGGAGCAGTACCAGGCGCTGAGCGACGAAGAAAAGCGCCGGCTGGCCGAGCGTGCGCCCGCCAAGCCCCGTGGCGCGGCCATTCCCGTGCGCCCGGTGCCGGCCCAGAAACTCGTCGCGGTGCCGGCCGTCACCCCCGCCGGACAGCACACGCCGCGCATCATGCTGGCCCCGCCGCCGTCCCCCGCCACGCCGGCGCTCACCGCGCCGGCCGCGGCCGTCCTGGCGGGCTCGCCGCCGGAGCGCACCTCCGCGGCGGTACCCACGCCCGCCGCAGCCGGCAGCAGCGGCCTGGCAATGCAGCCTATTCCGGCCGAAGCGCAGGTGCTCGTGCCTTCGTCCTCCCTCCCCGCGGGCCAGGCCACCGAGCAGCCTTTGCCCCCCTGACCCCCAAGGCTTCGATGGTTCCCATCTCTTCCGAAGTTCCGGAATCGAGTCCCTCCTCCTCTCCCGCAGTTCCTTCACCCAGCGCTCCTCTTTTGAAAGTGCCCGGCCTGTGGCGGCGCATGGCGTGCTGGCTCTACGAAGGCATGCTGCTGTTCGCGGTGGTCTTCGTGGCGGGCTGGCTCTTCAGCACCCTCGGCCAGATGCGCGACGCCATGGATTCCCGGCGGCACCTGCTGCAGGCCTTCCTGTTCGTGGTGTTCGGCGTGTACTTCGTCTGGTTCTGGGCCCGCGGCCAGACACTGGCCATGAAGACCTGGAACATCCGCATCGTCGACCTGCAGGGACGCCCCATCACCCAGCGCCGCGCGCTCGCGCGCTACCTGCTGAGCTGGATCTGGTTCCTGCCGCCGCTGGCGGCCATCGCCCCTTTCAAGCTGTCCGGTGGAGAATCGACGGTCCTGATCTTCGGATGGGTCGCCGTCTGGGCCCTGCTGGCGCGCTTTCACCCCGAGCGCCAGTTCTGGCACGACGCCTGGGCCGGTACGCGGCTCATCACCTCCAAGCCCCTGAGCCGCCGATGAGTGCCTTGCCGGAATCCAAGCTTCCCGACCCCGCCGTCAACCCGCAGAAGGCCCGCAAGGGCTTCGAGCGCGTCTGGCATGCGACGCTGATCTCGCTGCACGGCCTGCGCGCCGGCTGGGGCGAGCCCGCCTTCCGCCAGGAAGCGGTCATGTCCATCGTGATGATCCCGGCGGCCTTCTGGCTGGGCCGCAGCTGGGTCGAAGTGGCGCTGCTCGCCGGCAGCGCGATCCTCGTGATGATCGTGGAACTGCTCAACACCGCGGTCGAGGCCGCCATCGACCGCATCGGCCCGGAATGGCACGACCTCTCCAAGCGCGCCAAGGACATGGGCAGCGCCGCCGTGCTGCTCTCGCTCACGCTGTGCGGAGGCATCTGGATCGCCGCGCTCTGGCAGCACTTCGCGTCATGAAACCGCCTGCCGCTCAAGGCATGATGGCGAGATGACCCCTGAATTCTCGATCTGTGTGTATTGCGGCTCGCGTCCTGGCGAGCGGGCCGAGTTCTCGAAGGCCGCGGAAGCGGTCGGCCAGTGGATCGGCCGGCATCGCGGTCAGCTGGTCTACGGCGGCGGGCGAACCGGCCTGATGGGCACCGTGGCCGAGGCCACGCGCGAGGCCGGCGGCCGCGTCGTCGGCATCATTCCCAAGGCCCTGGTCGACCGCGAGCTGGCCAACACCCTTTGCGACGAGCTCCACGTGGTCGACACCATGCACGAGCGCAAGGCGATGATGGGCGAGCGCGCCGATGCATTCATCGCGCTGCCGGGCGGCATCGGCACCTTCGAGGAACTGTTCGAGATCTGGACCTGGCGCCAGCTCGGCTACCACGACAAGCCGACCGGCATCCTGAACACCGCAGGCTACTACGACGGCCTGCTGGGCTTTCTCGCGCACAGCGTGCGCGAAGGCTTCATGGGCGAATGGCAGATGGCGCTGGTGCGCACCGGCACCGACCCCGCCGAACTGCTCGCCGCCCTGCGCGCCGAGGTGCCGCTGCACCCGCGCGAGGACCGGCTGGCCGAGAACCTCTGACCGGGGCGCGGGCCCTCAGACCGCGTTTTCGTTCTCCTCGCCCGTGCGGATGCGCACGATGCGCTCCACGTCGGTGACGAAGATCTTGCCGTCGCCGATCTTGCCGGTGCGCGCCGAATTGACGATGGCTTCGATGCAGCGCTCGACGTCGCCCTCGTTGACGACGACCTCGACCTTCATCTTCGGCAGGAAATCGACCACGTACTCCGCACCGCGATAGAGCTCCGTGTGGCCCTTCTGTCGGCCGAAGCCCTTCACCTCGGTCACCGTGAGGCCGGTGACACCCACTTCTGCCAAGGCTTCGCGCACGTCCTCGAGCTTGAAGGGTTTGACGATGGCGGTGATCTGCTTCATGGTTTTTGCGCTCCGGCGGTTTCGTTGAACTTGCTGGTGATAGGGTAACGCCAATCCTTGCCGAAGCTGCGGTGGGTGACCCGGATGCCTACCGGCGCCTGGCGCCGCTTGTACTCGTTGATCCTGATCAGGCGAGCGACCCGCTCGACCACCGCGCGCTCGTAGCCCGCAGCGATGATCTCGTCGATGCCCTCGTCGTCTTGCATGTAGCGCGCCAGGATGCCGTCGAGGATGTCGTAGGGCGGCAGGCTGTCCTGGTCGGTCTGGTCGGGCCGCAGTTCGGCGCTCGGCGGGCGCGTGATGATGCGCTCCGGGATCGGCGAGGCGCCGGTGCCGTAGGGGTCGTGCGCGTTGCGCCAGCGCGCCAGCGCGAACACCGTCGTCTTGAGCAGGTCCTTGATCACCGCGAAGCCGCCCGCCATGTCGCCGTAGAGGGTGCAGTAGCCGGTGGCCATCTCGCTCTTGTTGCCCGTGGTGAGCACCAGCGAGCCGAACTTGTTCGACAGCGCCATGAGCAGCGTGCCACGGATGCGGGCCTGGATGTTCTCCTCGGTCGTGTCCTCGGGCCGGCCCCTGAACTCCTCGGCGAGCGCGCCCTTGAAGGATTCGAAGGTGTGCTTGATCGAGATCTCGTCGTAGCGCACGCCGAGCCGGCCGGCCATGTCGCGCGCGTCGATCCAGCTGATGTCCGCGGTGTAGGGCGACGGCATCATGACCGCGCGGACCTTGTCCTTGCCGAGCGCATCGACCGCGATCGCGAGCACCAGCGCCGAGTCGATGCCGCCCGAAAGGCCGAGCAGCACGCCGGGGAAGCCGTTCTTGCCGATGTAGTCGCGCACGCCGAGCACCAGCGCGTCCCAGAGCTGGGCTTCGGCATCACGCGCCGGCGCGACGGCGTCCGGCCCGGCGACGACGCGCACGCCGCTGCCGCCGCTCTCGCTCGGGCGCTCCAGCGTGGCGAACACTAGGCGCTCCCGGAAGCTCTCGGCCTGCAGCGCCAGCGCGCCATCCGCCTGCAGCGCGAACGAGGCGCCGTCGAACACCACCTCGTCCTGCCCGCCGACCAGGTGTGCATAGACCAGCGGCAGGTCGACGGCGCGCGCACGGTCGGCCATGCGCGCCACGCGCTCGCCTTCCTTGCCGACGTGGTACGGCGAGGCGTTGATGACCGCCAGCACCTCGGCGCCGGCCGCGCGCGCGAGTTCGGCCGGCTCGTCGAACCAGGCGTCCTCGCAGATCAGCAGTCCGACCGAGACGCCGCCCGCCTCGAACACGCAGGTGCCCTGCCCCGGCGTGAAATAGCGGCGCTCGTCGAAGACCTGGTAGTTCGGCAGCTCGCGCTTGGCGTAGGTCTCGAGGATGCGGCCTTCCTTGATGACGCTGGCGGCGTTGTAGCGCATCTGCACCGCGACCGAGCGGCTGCGCAGGCTGCCGCCCGTGGGATGCCCCACCACCACGACCATGTCTTTGAGGTCGGCCAGCGCGCTCGCAATGCCTTTCACGGCATCATCGCAAGTCTCCGTGAATGCGGGGCGCAGGAACAGGTCTTCGGCCGCGTAGCCCGCGATCGAGAGTTCGGGGGTCAGCAGAAGGCGCGCCCCCTCGGCATGGGCGCGGCGTGCGGCATCGACGATTTTTTTCGCGTTGCCGGCGAGATCGCCCACCACAAAATTGAGTTGCGCGATGGCGAGCTTGAGCGTCATACGGAAGGAAGAAAAAGGCTTGAACGATTATGTCATTCGGGTGGTGGCGTCGCTGTCGGAGCTGAGCCCGACCACGTGGAACGCGCTGCTCGCGGCCGAGGCCGAGCCGTCGCCCTTTATGCGCCACGAATACCTGGCCGCGCTGCACGACAGCGGCAGCGCCTCGCCCCGCAGCGGCTGGACGCCGCGCTTCGTGACGCTCTGGCGCGGCAACGAACTCCAGGCCGCCTGCCCGGCCTACCTGAAGACGCACTCCTACGGCGAATACGTGTTCGACTGGGCCTGGGCCAACGCCTACGAGCAGCATGGCCTCGCCTACTATCCAAAGGCGGTGGTGGCGGTGCCGTTCACGCCGGTGCCGGGCAGCCGGCTGCTGGCACGCGATGCCCGCAGCCGCGCGCTGCTGGTGCAGGGGCTGGTCGCATGGTGCCGGCAGGAGGATCTGTCGTCGCTGCACCTGCTCTTCGGTGCCGAGGCGGACATCGCCGCCTGCACCGAAGCGGGCCTGATGCTGCGCAGCACGGTGCAGTTCCACTGGACCAACGCCGCTCCCGCGTCGGGCGACGGAACGGGGTATGCGGACTTCGAGGCCTTCCTCGCCAGCCTCTCGCACGACAAGCGCAAGAAGATCCGCCAGGAGCGCCGCAAGGTGGCCGAGGCCGGCGTCAGCTTCCGCTGGTCGCGCGGGCGCGACATTTCATCCGACGACTGGGATTTCTTCTACCGCTGCTACGCCCGCACCTACCGCGAGCACGGCAACCCGCCGTACCTGACGCGGGAGTTCTTCCAGCGCATGGCCGACACCATGCCCGAAGCGTGGCTGCTGTTCGTCGCGGAGCGCGAAGGCCGGCCGATCG
Source organism: Variovorax sp. TBS-050B (assembly GCF_029893635.1). Classification (NCBI taxonomy): domain Bacteria; kingdom Pseudomonadati; phylum Pseudomonadota; class Betaproteobacteria; order Burkholderiales; family Comamonadaceae; genus Variovorax; species Variovorax sp. TBS-050B. Next base: position 4,352,897 of record NZ_JARXYR010000002.1, read on the forward strand.
CATCGAGCCTGATCGCCCTCTCGACCAACGACGACGGCCCGCTCGTGGCCTACGGACGCTACTGGGGTGCCCTGGAGCGCGTCGACTGCCTGCACTTCGAAGCCTGCTACTACCAGCCGCTGGCCTGGTGCATCGCGCACGGTGCCGCGCGCTTCGAAGGAGGCGCGCAGGGCGAGCACAAGATGGCGCGCGCCCTCATGCCGGTACGAACGACGAGCGCGCACTGGCTCGCGCATCCGGCGTTCGCCGACGCGGTCGAGCGCTTCCTGGACCGCGAGGGCGAAGGGATCGGGAACTACATGGACCACCTGGGCGAACGCAGCCCCTTCAAGGCGGGCTGAACGCCACGCTCGGCCGCATGCAGCGGCCCTTCGGCGATCACTTCTTGTAGTTGGCGATGCCGTCCACGATCTCCTTGCGGGCGGCGTCGATGCCCTCCCAGCCCAGCACCTTGACCCACTTGCCCGCTTCGAGGTCCTTGTAGTGCTCGAAGAAGTGGCTGATGGCCTTCAGGCGCATCGGGTTCACGTCGTCCACCGACTTCCAGTGGCTGTAGATCGGCAGCACCTTGTCGGTGGGCACGGCCAGCACCTTGCCGTCCACGCCGGCCTCGTCTTCCATCAGCAGGATGCCGAGCGGCCGGCAAGGCACGACCACGCCGGGCAGCAGCGGATACGGCGCGATCACCAGCACGTCGACCGGGTCGCCGTCGCCCGACAGCGTCTGCGGCACGTAGCCGTAGTTGGCCGGGTAGTACATGGCCGTGGTCATGAAGCGGTCCACGAAGATCGCGCCCGATTCCTTGTCGACCTCGTACTTGATCGGGTCGGCGTTCATGGGGATCTCGATCACGACGTTGAAATCATCGGGAACGCTCTTGCCGGGGGAAACTTTGTCGAAGGCCATGTCGTTTTCGAGTAGTTGAAAAGTATGAGGAGGATAAGGACAAACCCCAAGTTTACTTTCCGCGTCACGGCGCCGTCGCACGCGCGCCGGCGTTTGCCTGTAAATTGAGCCCGTTGGCCAATCGGCTCCGCACCCAGGTGCAGCGAGCTTCGAGGAAGCAACGCGGCGGAAAACACGGTCCCGTACGCGTTGCACGCAGGGCCTGCGCTTTCCGTCTCCACAAGTCACAACGAACGAATGGAGAAGCTAAGCATGATCGGCAACACCCCCCTGATCCTCGCGATTGTCTGTGGCCTCGTGGCCGTGGGCTACGGTTTCTGGGCCCGAAGTTGGATTCTCGCGAAGGACGCGGGCAATCCGCGGATGCAGGAGATCGCGGCCGCCATCCAGGCCGGCGCGGCCGCCTACCTCGCCAAGCAGTACACCACCATCGCGGTGGTCGGCGTGATCCTGGCCATCCTGATCGGCGTCTTCCTCGACGCGACGACCGCCGTCGGCTTCGTGATCGGCGCGGTGCTCTCGGGGGCCTGCGGCTTCATCGGCATGAACGTGTCCGTGCGCGCCAACGTGCGCACCGCGCAGGCAGCCACCCAGGGCATCGGCCCGGCGCTCGACGTCGCATTCCGCGGCGGTGCCATCACCGGCATGCTCGTGGTGGGCCTGGGCCTGCTGGGCGTCTCGGTCTTCTACTGGTTCCTGGCGGGCAACGGCAACCTCACGCCCGACCGCAGCCTGTCGGCCCTGCTCAATCCGCTGATCGGCTTTGCGTTCGGCTCTTCGCTGATCTCGATCTTCGCGCGGCTCGGCGGCGGCATCTTCACCAAGGGCGCCGACGTGGGCGCGGACCTGGTGGGCAAGGTCGAGGCCGGCATTCCGGAGGACGATCCGCGCAATCCTGCGGTGATCGCCGACAACGTGGGCGACAACGTCGGCGACTGCGCGGGCATGGCGGCCGACCTGTTCGAGACCTATGCGGTCACGCTCATCGCCACCATGGTGCTGGGCGCGCTGATGGTCGCGGCTGCGCCGGTGAACGCGGTGCTCTATCCGCTGGCGCTGGGCGGCGTGTCGATCATCGCCTCGATCATCGGCTGCTTCTTCGTCAAGGCCTCGCCGGGCATGACCAACGTGATGCCGGCGCTCTACAAGGGCCTGGCGGTCGCCGGCATCCTCTCGCTGATCGCCTTCTGGTTCGTGACGGCGTGGCTCATCCCGGACAACGCCGTGGCAGCGACCGGCAGCCAGCTCAAGCTGTTCGGCGCCTGCTTCGTGGGCCTGGCGCTCACGGCCGCGCTGGTGTGGATCACCGAGTACTACACCGGCACGCAGTACAAGCCGGTGCGGCACATCGCGCAGGCCTCCACCACCGGCCACGGCACCAACATCATCGCGGGCCTCGGCGTCTCGATGCGCTCGACCGCATGGCCGGTGATCTGCGTCTGCGTGGCCATCATGGCTTCGTATGCGCTCGCGGGCCTGTACGGCATCGCCGTGGCCGCGACGGCCATGCTGAGCATGGCGGGCATCGTGGTGGCGCTCGATGCCTATGGTCCCATCACCGACAACGCCGGCGGCATCGCCGAGATGAGCGAACTGCCCGCGAGCGTGCGCGACATCACCGACCCGCTCGACGCGGTCGGCAACACCACCAAGGCCGTGACCAAGGGCTACGCCATCGGCTCGGCGGGCCTGGCCGCGCTGGTGCTCTTTGCCGACTACACGCACAAGCTCGAGAGCTTCGGCCTCAACATCAGCTTCAACCTCAGCGATCCGATGGTGATCGTCGGCCTGTTCATCGGCGGGCTGATTCCCTACCTGTTCGGCGCCATGGCCATGGAAGCCGTCGGCCGCGCGGCCGGCGCGGTGGTCGAAGAGGTCCGCCGCCAGTTCCGCGACATCCCGGGCATCATGGAAGGCACCGGCAAGCCCGAGTACGGCAAGGCCGTGGGCATGCTCACGGGCGCGGCCATCAAGGAGATGATGATCCCGTCGCTGCTGCCCGTGGTGGTGCCGATCCTGGTCGGGCTGCTGCTCGGACCGAAGGCGCTGGGCGGTCTGCTGATGGGCACCATCGTCACCGGCCTGTTCGTCGCGATCTCGATGTGCACGGGCGGCGGCGCCTGGGATAACGCCAAGAAATACATCGAGGACGGCCACCACGGCGGCAAGGGCTCCGAGGCGCACAAGGCGGCGGTCACCGGCGACACGGTCGGCGACCCCTACAAGGACACGGCCGGACCGGCGGTGAACCCGCTGATCAAGATCATCAACATCGTCGCGCTGCTGATCGTGCCGCTGGTGGTCAAGTTCCACGCTGGCGACGCTGCGGCCGCGGTGCCGGCCAAGGTGGAAACGCCCGTGGCCGCGACCGCGCCCGCCGCGGTGCCGGCGGCGCCGGTCCGGGCCGAGGCCACGGCCCCGGTGCCGCCGGCGACCCCGACGCCGACCACGACCTCGACCCCGGCCGCCGCCGTGGCGACCGGCGCCGTGGCTGCCGTCGAAGCCGCGGCCGTCAAGGTCGAGAACGGCGTGGTGAAGTTCTACTTCGAGAGCGGCAAGGCCGAGCTCGCGCCCAATGCGAAGGAGGCGCTGGCCGACGTGGTCAAGGCCGTGCAGAGCGGCAGCACCGTGCTCGTGAGCGGCTACCACGACGCCAGCGGCGACCCGGCCATGAACGCCGAGCTGGCCAAGCAGCGCGCCATGGCCGTGGGCGATGCCCTCAAGGCCGCCGGCGCCCCGGCCGACAAGATCGAGTTGGCCAAGCCCGAGCAGACGCAGGCGGCCGGTCCGGAGAGCGAAGCTCGCCGCGTCGAAGTGAAGGTCAAGGGCTGATGCCGTCGGCCGAAAGGCTCGAGGCCTTCATCGCCGCCGTGGAGAGCGGCGCGCATGCGAAGGCCATCGAGGACTTCTACACGGAGGACGCCACCATGCGCGAGAACCAGGCCGAGCCCCGGCGCGGCCGCGGCACGCTGGTCGCCCATGAGCAGGCCGTGCTCGATCGCACGGAATCGGTGGACTCGACCTGCGTGCGCCCCGTCCTCGTGAACGGCGACCATGTGGTGATCCGCTGGGTCTTCGATTTCCGTTTCAGGAACGGCAGGACCATGCGCATGGAAGAGCTCGCCTGGCAACGCTGGCAAGGCGACCGGATCGCCGAGGAAGAGTTCTTCTACGACCCGGCGCAACAGCGCCAGCAGGCCTGAGCGCCGCGCACCGCTTGCTTCACCGGGCGCTCTCGGCCGCCACCGCACGCACCAGGCGCGTGGCGGGCGGCACCAGCTGGTTCAAGGCGCCGGCGCGGTCCTCCTCGATCGCCTGGAGCACCAGTTCGTTGATGCCGCCCACGACCGTCATGGCCATCTCGCCCGTGAGGTGCGCCGCCGGCCCACCCTGCCCGCCCGCACTGCCGTTGATCGCGGCCTGGATGAAGCTCGCGATCTCCGCATTCACCCGGCGCCGCGCCGCGAGGCCGGGCATGCCGAGGCCCAGGATCTCGACAAACAGCGTGCGCAGCAGCACTGGATCCTGCGCGAGGTAGTCGAAGTACGCGGTGATCGCCCGCTCGACCTGCGCATGCCAGGGCTGCGCCGGATCGAAGGCCTCGCTGACCGCCCGCAGCGCCTGCTTGCTCGCAGCCTCGTAGAGCGCCACCAGGCACTCGGCCTTGGTCGCGAAATGCTCGTAGAAGGTGCGCCGCGACACGGCCGCCTCGCGCACGATGTCCGCAATGGTCGTGTCCGCGTACCCCTTGGCGGCCACGGCCCGCGCCATGCCGTCGAGCAGCCGCCCGTAGTGCTCGTGGACGACCTCGCCGGAGGCATCCGGCTGGACAGGGCTTTCGGTCGCAATGCTCATCGGTTCCACATTTTCCTACGCATTGGTACTTGACGGTACCAGCCAATGGGCGCACCATGCGGGCCTTGGTACGAATGTGTACCAACAATTTCCAAGGATGGTTTCATGACCGAACTCGTGGTGCGCCGCCTTCTGATCGATCTGCAAACGCCGTTCGGCCGCAACTGGTGCGGCGGCGATGCATTCTCCACTGCCTTCTTCAATGCGCTCTCGATGAGCTTTCCGTTCGGCGAGCAGTTCTTCATCGACGCGGTGCGCGACGCGGCCGCCACGCTGCCGCCCGCGCTTCAGGAACAGTACCGCACCGAGGTGCGCGGCTTCGTCGGCCAGGAAGCGACGCACCGGCGCATCCACTCGCTCTTCAACAGCCACCTGGAACGCCAGGGGCTGGTCGACCGCTGGACCGAACGCGCGAGCCGGCGCATGACGCTGATGGAAGGCGCCGATCCGCGCCATGCGCTCGCGGTGACCGCTGCCACCGAGCATTTCACGGCCATGTTCGCCGAATGGCTGCTGGCCCATCCGGAGGTGCTCGAAGGCGCCGAACCCCGGCTGCGGACCATGTGGCTGTGGCACAGCGCCGAAGAACTCGAACACAAGTCCGTCGCCTTCGACATCTACAAGGCCGCGGAGGGTTCCGACGCCTGGCGCACGCGCTGGTTCCGCCGCGTGACCCTGATGTTCCTCGGCGACCTGATGCGCCAGACGGTGGACAACCTGCGCCATGAAGGGCAGCTCTGGAAATGGGCGACCTGGAAGAGCGCGGCGCGCATCCTGCTCGGCCGCGACGGGTTGCTGCGCGGCAACTGGCGCGCCTGGCGCAGCTACTTCCGCGCCGATTTCCATCCCGCCCAGCAGGACAGCACCCTGGCGCAACGCTGGCTCCAGGACAACCGGGCGCACTACACGCCGGTTGGCGCGACCGCCGCTGCTCAGTAGAAGATCGCGCCGCGCGCGGGGGCGGCGCCGCCGCGCTGCTCCGGGCGCATGGTCAGGTCGTGCAGCGTGTCGAAGTCCGAAGGCGCGTCGGGCACGCGCATCACCTGCTCGAGCTCATGCAGCGAGGCCACCCAGAGGCCGGCCGGCGACTCGGCAGGCTCGTCGTTGGCGAAAGTCCCGTCGCGGATGTAGAGGGTCTCGCCGTCGGGGCGCTCCACGTGCAGCTCGACGAGGCGCGAGATCGAGAAGTTGTAGGTGACGAGCTTTTCGCGCGTCTGGCGGTCCTTGCCGCCGCAATTGAAGGAGCCTTCCGACGAGATGACGATGCAGGAGCCCTCGACCTCGTTGTCCACCTCGGGGCCGGTGCGCCAGACGGCATTCGGCAGCCGCACGCGAACCTTGTCGATGACGAGGTCGCGCTGCTTGTTCAGGCTGCCGAGAGGCGGAACCAGCGAGCGCAACTGCCGCAGGCGCTCGGCAAAGATGTCGTCCATGAGGAACTCGACGTGGTGCGTCGCACTGCCGGACGAGCGCCGGACGACCTGCATGACCACGTGGCGCGATTTACTCATGGCAGGTCCTTTGCTCATCAGGCGGCGCGGGGCGCCACGGGCTGGATTCCAGAATCATTGCGGATGGGAAATTAGAACTTTCGATGGATGCAAGGGGATGCATCAATTGTGTCTAACTGTATATCCAACGCCGCCGATTTGGAAGAAGAACCGCAGCGACATGGCCTGGGCATGTCGCGAAACTGTCGCCCGCCCCTGCTAGCGGGCCGGCCGGTCGTCAGCCGAGCGATTCGTCGAGCGCCTTGCACGAAGGCGCACAGACGGTCTGCGACTTGCCCAGGACCTGGCGCGTGCGCAGCTGCGAGCGCACGCGGTGCTTGCCGCACATGAAGCAGGACATGGTGGCACCGCTGAAGGACGCCGAGGCGCGGAACGGCGAGCCCGGCGCCTTCGACTTGTAGCGCAGGCCGTCGGCCACCACGGCGGTCTTGACCTCAGCTTTGGCCATTCGTTTCGTCCTTCCTGGGTTCAATGGGGAGCCGCATGGCCCGCTCGATGGCCTTCCTGGCGCTGACTTCGGCGGCAAGCGCCGCGTCGAGGCCCGAGCGGCACAGGCCGGCATGCTGGTAGTTGAGGTTCTCGTAGACCTCGGCGGCCGCCGGATAGGCGTCGAGCAGGCGGCCCAGATCGGCGCCCGGCTCTATGTCGTTGAATTCCTGCACCAGGTGCTCGACGACCGAGCGGTACTGCTCGGCACCCACGGGAACGGCGCTGTGCTCAAGCCGCTCCAGCAGTTGAGCCAGCACGTGGGTCACTGCCAGATCGGTCTTGGGAGACGGATTTTGGGTCGTGTTCATGGTTTGCATCTGGGGGCAGCATACGCCTATGCAAGTGCCTGCCCCGGCGTTGTGGCGATGTCTCCCGTGCGCCACACTGCCGTCGGGACGCGAGCGAACGGGGGCCCCGGCCTACAGCAGCATCTCGGGAACGAGGGGCGCGATCAGCATGTTGTAGAACCGCTGGAAGAAGCCCGATTCCGGCTCCGAGGTGAGGATCACCTCCTTCTCGCCGTCGTTCGTGAGCCATTGCAGCCTGCCGGTGTCCTTGGCCAGACGCAGGCGGTAGGAGTTCTGCAGCTTGCTGATGTTGATGACGCGCAGCATTTCGCGCGCCAGCTGCGGGCTGTCGGCGACCACCCCCAGTTCGGTGTTCTGGCTCGCGGAGCGTGGATCGAGATTCATCGAGCCGATGAAGATCCACCGCTTGTCGATGGCGGCGGTCTTGGAATGCAGCCGCCCGAGCGACTTGCCGAAGGTGCCGAAGCGCTTGCCGGCGACCGTGCGCTCCGGGCTCAGTTCGTACAGGTCGGCGCCGCCCTTGAGCAGCCGCTCCCGGTAGCGCACGTAGCCGGTGTGCACCAGCGGCTCGTCGTTGGCGGCCAGCGAATTCGTGAGCAACGTGAGCTTGACCTTGCGCTTCGCGAGATCCTCGAAGGCGGCCATGCCTCTCTCGCCGGGGACGAGGTACGGCGAGGTCAGGTCGACCTGCACCCTGGCGTCCATCATGAGCGACCAGACCTGCATCGTGACGCTGGTCGCGATGGCCTCCTCCGCCGACATCGTCGCGGGCTTGGTCGGCGGATCCGCGATGGCCCGCGCTTCGCCCCACAGCAGGCCCATGCGACCCGCGTCGAGCTCCTCGGAGATCGGGCCGTAGCCGAGCAGGTCGACCGAAGGCAGCTCGATCTTCGGCGGCGGCGCCGTCATGCCGATCCAGGCGTCGAAATCGTCGGCCGTCGGCATGCGGCCGCCCTCGCCGCGCACGATCTCGGCCACCGGCCAGACCTGCTCGCTGTTCCAGTAGGCGTCGAAGATCGATTCGAGCCGCGGCACCACCTTGCCCACGACCAGCGCATCCATGTCGATGAAGTTCTGCGCCTCGCTGAGCACGAAGTACTCGTCCGCGATGTTGCGCCCGCCCACCACCGCCATCACGCCATCGGCGACGAAGAGCTTGTTGTGCATGCGGTGGTTGAGCCGCACCACGTCGAAGGGCGAGGCCGCGAAGCGCGACAGCAGGCCGCCCTCGCGCCCGCAGCAGAAGGGGTTGAAGAGCCGCACCTCCACGTTGGGAACGGTCGACAGCGCCAGCAGCGGCTGCTGGCTCCTGGCCGTGTAGAGGTCGTCGACCAGCAGGCGCACCTTCACGCCGCGTCCGGCGGCCTCGCGCAGTGCGCGCATCAGCAGGCGGCCCGTGGCGTCGTTCTCGAACTGGTAGTACTGCACCACGAGCGAGCGCTGCGCGCGCCGCGCGAGCTGGACGCGGGCATCGAGCGAATACACGCCGAGCGGCATGAGCCGGAAGCCCGAATGCTCGCCCGGCGGGGTGGAGGCGGCCGCGATCTTCGCGAGCGTGGTCGACGCGTCGACCGGGGCCGCGTGCTCGGCGGGCCTTTCGCGCGCGGGCGGCAGCGAGCCGCAGGCGGCGAGCATTGCCAGCAGCCCCGCTGCGAGCGCAATGCGCCAAAGTCCATTCCAGCCGTTCGTCATCAGTTCCGCGCTCCGTTCGCCGTGCCGTTCTTCTTCGAGTCCACGCCCATCGATGCCCCGTCCTAGAATTCGGCACTCACCCGCAAGGAGTTACATCATGGCCCGCCCGATCCTCGCACGACTTGCGCTCGTATCCGCCATGGCCGCCGGCCTGGCGGGCCCCGCGCGGGCCGCGCTGGACATCGGCGACCCCGCGCCCCGGTTCACCGCCAACGCCGCGCTCGGCGGCAAGACCTTCCGCTACTCGCTCGCCGACGCCCTGGCCAAGGGACCGGTGGTGGTGTATTTCTTTCCCGCCGCGGATTCGAGCGACTGCTCGATCGAGGCCCATGCCTTCGCCGAGGCCATCGACCAGTTCGCGGCGCTCGGCGCCAGCGTGATCGGCGTCTCGGCCGACGACATCGACACGCTCGCGAAGTTCTCGGTCAAGTCCTGCCAGAGCCGCTTTCCGGTGGCCTCGGACGAATCGAAGACGGTCATCAACGGCTTCGACGCGCTGATGCAGACCCGGCCCGATTTCGCCAACCGCCTTTCGTACGTGATCGCGCCGAACGGCACGGTGGCCTACTACTACCAGAACCTGAATCCCGACAAGCACGTGGAGCGCATGCTCAATGCGGTGAAGGCGCTCGCGCGGCCCGCGGCGTCGCGGTAGCAGACGAGCCGGGCGGACGCGCGCCGCTTCGCGCAAAATCCCGCCTCATGCAACTCAACTTCATCGCCAACGCGAACGTCCCCTCCTCCTCCGGCCGCACCCTGCCGGTGCTCGATCCCTCCGACGGCCAGCCCTTCGACGAAATCCAGCGCAGCAACGCGGCCGACATCGATGCCGCCGTGCGGGCCGCGCGCGACTGCTTCGAGGGTGTCTGGCACAAGGTGAGCGCCGCCGACCGGGGCCGCCTGCTCTTCAAGCTCTCGCAGAAGATCGCCGAGCACGTCGACGAGCTCGCCTACATCGAGCAGCGCGACTGCGGCAAGCCGGTGAAGCAGGCACGCGCCGACGCCGTCGCGCTGGTGCGCTATTTCGAGTTCTACGCCGGCGCCTGCGACAAGCTCCACGGCGAAACCATTCCCTACCAGGACGGCTACAGCGTCTTCACCTGGCGCGAGCCGCACGGCGTCACCGGCCACGTGATCCCGTGGAACTACCCGATGCAGATCTTCGGGCGCAGCGTGGGCGGCGCGCTCGCGGCCGGCAACGTCTGCGTGGTCAAGCCGGCCGAGGACGCCTGCCTGTCGCTGATCCGCGTGGCGCAGCTCGCGGCCGAGGTCGGATTCCCGCCGGGCGCGCTGAACATCGTGACGGGCTACGGCCACGAGGTGGGCGATGCGCTCGCGCGCCACGAAGGCATCGACCACATCAGCTTCACCGGCAGCCCGAAGATCGGCACGCTGATCCAGCAGGTCGCGGCCGAGCGGCACTGCCCGGTCACGCTCGAGCTCGGCGGCAAGAGCCCGCAGATCATCTTTGCCGACGCCGACCTCGACGCAGCCATCCCGGTGCTCATCAACGCCATCGTGCAGAACGCCGGCCAGACCTGCTCGGCCGGCTCGCGCGTGCTGATCGAGCGCGGCATCTACGAACCGCTGCTCGAACGCCTCGGCCGCGCCTTCGAGGCGCTGCGTGTCGGCCCCGCGGCGATGGACCTCGACGTGGGTCCGCTGATCCGCCAGACGCAGCAGCAGCGCGTCTGGGACTTCCTGAGCGATGCCCAGGTCGCCGGCATCCCGATGGTCGCGCAGGGCGTGGTGGTCGACCAGGCGCCCGAGACCGGCTTCTACCAGGCCCCCACCCTGCTGCGCGACGTGCCGGTGAACCACCGCCTGGCGCAGGAAGAGGTCTTCGGCCCGGTGCTCGCCGCGATGCAGTTCGCCGATGAGGACGAGGCGGTCGCGCTGGCCAACGCCACGCAGTTCGGCCTCGTCGCCGGCATCTGGACCGAGAACGGCGCACGGCAGTTCCGCATGGCCAAGCGGGTGCGCAGCGGGCAGGTCTTCATCAACAACTACGGCGCGGGCGGCGGCGTGGAACTGCCCTTCGGCGGCGTCAAGTCCTCGGGCTACGGGCGCGAGAAGGGCTTCGAGGCGCTCTACGGCTTCACCACGCTGAAGACGGTCGCCGTCAAGCACGGCTGACGGCATCGGCCGGCACGGCGCGGGCGCTCGCCCGGCGCCGTGCCGCGCACCATCGTCCGGACCTGCGGCCTCGGTACACTGCCCCGCGGCAAGAACAACCACCCAGGAGACAACGACGATGAAGTTCCCCTTCGCGCGCTGCCTGCGCACGGCCCTGGTCGGCCTGAGCCTCGCGGCCCCGCTGCTGGCGGCCACCGCCCAAACGCTGCCGACCGCCCGGCCCGAGCAGGTCGGTCTCTCGAGCGAACGGCTGCAGATGCTCACCGACGTGCTCAGGGCCGACACCGCCGCGGGCAAGATCCCCGGCGCGGTGCTGCTGGTGGCGCGACAGGGCAAGGTCGCGTGGTTCGAGCCGGTCGGCAGGCTCGACCCCGCCGCCGGCACGCCGATGACGCGCGACGGCATCTTCCGCATCTACTCGATGAGCAAGCCGATCACCACCGTGGCGGCGATGATGCTGGTGGAAGACGGCCGCATGAAGCTGGACGACCCCGTCTCGATGTACCTGCCCGAGTACGCCCGCATGACGGTGGGGGTCGAGAAGCCCGGTACCGACGGCAAGCCGGTGCTCGAAACCGTGCCCGCACGGCGGCCGATCACCGTGCACGACCTGATGCGCCACACCTCGGGCCTGACCTACGGCTTCTTCGGGCCCGGCCTCGTCAAGCAGGCCTACAACGCCGCCGACCTGAATGCCGGCGATCCCGACAATGCCGAGTTCTCCCGGCGGCTCGCCAAGCTGCCGCTGGCCTACCAGCCCGGAACGACCTGGGACTACAGCTACTCGACCGACATCCTCGGGCGCGTGGTCGAGGCGGTGTCGGGCCAGTCGCTCTACCAGTTCGAGAAGGCGCGCCTGTTCGATCCGCTCGGCATGACCGACACCAGCTACTACGTGCCCGAGCCCGCGCGCCAGCGGCGCATTGCCGAGCCGCTGGCCGCCGACCGCAGCTTCGGCGTGGGCGCGGAGTTCAACGACCCGCGCGTGGTCCGGCGGCTCGAATCGGGCGGCGGCGGGCTGGTGTCGACGGCGAGCGACTATGCGCGCTTCCTGCAGATGCTGCTGAACGGCGGCACGCTCGACGGCAGGCGCTACCTGGGCCCGCGCACGCTGGCGCTGATGACCGCCGACCATGCCAACGCGGACGCCGGCATCACGCCCGGGCCGCTCTACCTGCCCGGGCCGGGCTACGGCTTCGGGCTGGGCTTCGCGGTGCGCCGCAGCGACGGCCAGGCCCCCTACCCGGCCGCGGCCGGCGAGTACAACTGGGGCGGCGCCGGCGGCACCTACATGTGGGTCGATCCCAAGAACGAGCTCTTCGTGGTGCTGATGCTGCAGTCGCCGAAGCACCGCGTCCACTACCGCAGCCTCGCGCGCAACATGGTCTATGCGGCGATCCTCCAGCAGCAGCAGTAGCCCTTCTCGGGTCGGCCCCCCGCCGATCGGGTAAATTGGCCGCCGCGCCCATGAACAGCCGAAGCACCACCGTCATTCCGATCGCCGAGATCGGCCGCGCACGGCCCGCCGTCGCGGTGCCGGAGATCGCCGTGCCTGCGACGGGCAAGCTGCTCGACCGGCTGGGCCGGCCGCTGACCGACCTGCGCATCAGCGTGACCGACCGGTGCAACTTCCGCTGCAGCTACTGCATGCCGAAGGACGTGTTCGACAAGGACTACCAGTACCTACCGCACAGCGCGCTGCTGAGCTTCGAGGAAGTGACCCGGCTCGCGCGCCTCTTCGCGGACCATGGCGTGCGCAAGATCCGCCTCACCGGCGGTGAGCCGCTGCTGCGCAAGAACATCGAGGTGCTGATCGGCCAGCTGGCCCAACTGCGAACGCCCGAGGGCGAGCCGCTCGAACTCACGCTCACCACCAACGGTTCGCTGCTGCGGCGCAAGGCGAAGGCGCTGGCCGCCGCGGGCCTGCGCCGCGTGACCGTGAGCCTCGACAGCCTCGACGACCAGGTGTTCCGGCACATGAACGACGTCGACTTCCCGGTCGCGGACGTGCTGGCCGGCATCGAGGCCGCGCGCGACGCCGGACTCGGGCCGCTGAAGGTCAACATGGTGGTCAAGCGCGGCACCAACGAGCAGGAGATCCTGCCGATGGCGCGCTACTTCCGCGAGCAGCACGGCGGCAAGGTGGTGCTGCGCTTCATCGAATACATGGACGTGGGCGCGACCAACGGCTGGCGCATGGACGAGGTGCTGCCTTCGGCCGAGGTCGTCGCGCGCATCGGCGCCGAATTTCCGCTCGTGCCGCTCGAACCCAGCGCGCCCGGCGAGACCGCCCAGCGCTGGGCCTACGCCGACGGCGGCGGCGAGATCGGCGTGATCAGCAGCGTGACCCAGGCCTTCTGCCACGACTGCAGCCGCGCCCGGCTGTCCACCGAGGGCAAGCTCTACCTCTGCCTCTTCGCGAGCGCCGGCCACGACCTGCGCCCCCTGCTGCGCGGCACGGCCACCGATGCGGACATCAGTTCCGCCATCGGCCACATCTGGCAGGGCCGCGCCGACCGCTATTCCGAACTCCGCGCGCTGCGCGGCCCCGACACCGGCGAGCAGGAGGCCGGCGACAAGGCACCCCGCCGCGTCGAAATGAGCTACATCGGCGGATGACCACCTCCACAGACAACACCATTCCAGCCAGCGAGATCACCGGACTGCTGCTGGCCGGCGGCCGCGGCTCGCGCATGGGCGGCGTCGACAAGGGCCTGCAGAACTTCAACGGCACGCCGCTCGCGATGCATGCGGTGCTGCGGCTGGGCATGCAGGCCGGCGAGGTGATGATCAACGCCAACCGCAACCTCGCGGCCTACGAGTCCTTCGGCGTGCCGGTCTGGCCCGACAGCCTGGCCGACTACGCCGGCCCGCTCGCCGGCTTTCTCACCGGCCTGGAGCGCTGCGAGACGCCCTACCTGCTCACCGTGCCCTGCGACACGCCGCTCTTTCCGCTCGACCTCGCGAGCCGCCTGGCCGAGGCCCTGGCGCGCGAGAACGCCGAGATCGCGATGGTCAGCGCGCCCGAGGCCGCCCCGGAGCCCCGCGCCGCGCCGGTGCTGCGGCCGCAGCCGGTGTTCTGCCTGCTGCGCACCTCGCTGCTCGAAAGCCTCGTGCGGTTCACCCAGGCCGGCGGCCGCAAGATCGACGCCTGGACCGCACAGCACCGCACGGTGCTCGTGCCCTTCGACCGCCCGGGCGATGCGCCCGACGCTTTCTTCAACGCCAACACCCTGGCCGAACTGCACGCCCTCGAGAACCGATGAGCCGCATCGCCGACATTGCCGCCGCCCTCGCGGGCTATGACCCCCAGGCCCTGAGCGTGGAAGGCGTCCAGTCCTTCCTCGCGCAGCTGGTCGGGCCCGCCGTGGTCAGGGAGCGCGAGGAAGTCGCGCTGCGCGAAGCACTGGGTCGCGTGCTGGCCGAGGACATCGTCTCGCCGGTCAGCGTGCCGCCGCACGACAACTCCGCGATGGACGGCTTCGCCTTCGACGGCGCGGTGCTGAAGGACGACGCGCCCATCGATGCCTCGGTCGAACTGCGCGTGATCGGCACGGCGCTCGCGGGCGCGGCATGGCGCGGCACCGTGGGCGCGGGCGAAGCGGTCCGCATCATGACCGGCGCGGTGATGCCCGAGGGGCTCGACACTGTCGTGCCGCAGGAGTTCTGCAAGATCGACGGCGAGCGCGTGAGCTTTCCCGCCCGCGTGCTCCGGCGCGGCGACAACCGCCGTTTCGCGGGCGAGGACCTGATGCAGGGCCAGCCCGCGCTGCGCAGCGGCGAGCGCCTGTCGCCGGCCGCGCTCGGCATGGTCGCGAGCCTCGGCATCGGTTCGGTCACGGCGCTGCGGCGGCTGCGCGTGGCGTACTTCTCCACCGGCGACGAGATCCTGAGCCTCGGCGAATCGCCGCGCGAGGGCGCGGTCTACGACAGCAACCGCTACACCGTGTTCGGCCTGCTCACGCGACTGGGCTGCGAGGTCATCGACCTCGGCCTCGTGCGCGACGACCCCGCCACGCTCGCGGACACGCTGCAGCGCGCGGCCGATCAGGCGGACGCCATCATCACCAGCGGCGGCGTCAGCGTCGGCGCGGCGGACCACACGCGCGCCGTGATGCAGCAGCTCGGCGACATGGCGTTCTGGCGCGTGGCCATGCGACCCGGGCGGCCGATGGCGGTCGGCCTGGTGCCGCGCCAGCAACAGGCCGCCGCACGGCGCGGCGCCGCGGCGCTCTTCGGGCTGCCGGGCAATCCGGTGGCGGTGATGGTCACTTTCCTCGCCTTCGTGCGCCCCGCCCTGCTGCGCATGATGGGCTGCCACGAGCTCGCCTCGGCACCGCCGCCGCTTCTGCGCGCGCGCACCGTGGGCGCCATCCGCAAGAAGCCCGGGCGCACCGAATACCAGCGCGGCTTCGTCAAGGCCGTGGCCGGGGCGCTGCCGGAGGTTCGCATCGCCGGCAACCAGGGTTCGGGCGTGCTGAGTTCGATGGTCGAGGCCAACGGCCTCGTGGTGCTGCACCACGCCCAGGGCGACGTCGCGGCCGGCGACGAAGTCGACGTGATGATGTTCGAAGGCGTGGTCTAGCCGTCAGCCCCTGCGGCCGAGGGCCTGGTCCACGCCCCGGTTGGCGAGCATGTCGGCGCGCTCGTTGCCGGGGTCGCCCGAGTGGCCCTTGACCCAGCGCCATTCGATCAGGTGGCCGCCTTCGGTCACGAGCTTGTCGAGCTTCTGCCAGAGTTCGACGTTCTTCACCGGCTGCTTGGTGGAGGTGAGCCAGCCCTTGGCCTTCCAGCCGCGGATCCACTCGGTGATGCCCATGCGCACGTACTGGCTGTCGAGGTAGAGGATCACCTTGCACGGCCGCTTGAGCGCGGCCAGGCCCTCGATCACCGCGGTGAGTTCCATGCGGTTGTTGGTGGTGTTGAGTTCGCCGCCGAACAGTTCCTTTTCGGTGGCGCCCGACTTGAGCCAGGCGCCCCAGCCGCCGGGGCCGGGATTGCCTTTGCATGCACCGTCGGTGTAGATCACGACTTCGTTCAAGACTCTTCTTTCCTTTTCTTTCTGTTCCGCGTCAATCGACGCGATCGATGCGGTGCATCTTGCCCGCGATGGGCACCGGCGCGGTCGCGCGCGCGGCGGCGCGGCGCCAGTCGGCGCTCAGCAGGCGCATGCCGCGCACCCGCTTGACCGCCACGAGAAAATACGCGGCGCCGAAGATGGGCCACCAGCGCTCGCCCGCCGTGTCCATCCAGCGGAAGCGCTCGAGCCATGCCTCGCTGCGCACCGAGGGCCGGTAGATGCCGAAGCGGCCCGACTCCACCTCGAAGCTCAAGAGCCGCAGCCAGTCGCGCATGCGCCAGTAGCCGATGGACTCGCCGCCCTCGGGCAGGAAGGACTCGCCGAAACCCATCCTGCCGTAGAGGTGCGCGCGGCGCTGCCGCATGCCCCAGAGGCTGGCCGGATTGAGGCCGCAGATCACCACGCGGCCCTCGGGCACCAGCACGCGTTCGACTTCGCGCAGGGTCGCGTGCGGATCCTGGCTCAGTTCGAGCGCATGCGGCAGCACCACCAGATCGAGGCTGTTGGCCGCGAACGGCAGTGCCGTGAAGTCGGTGAAGAGCGCCGCCCTGCCCGGCGCGGCCGCGGGGTCGGCCAGCGCGAGCCAGCGGTGCGGCATCCGGTTGGCGCGCAGCCCGTCGACCTCGGCAGCGCCCAGCTGCAGCGCGTGGTAGCCGAAGATGTCCGCCACCGACTCGTCGAACTGGGCCTGCTCCCATGCCAGCAGGTACCGGCCAGGGGGGGTCGCGAACCAATCCTGCAAACCTATAATTTGACCGCTCATGACCCTTGTTCCGCTGCCCGCCTTCGCTGACAACTACATCTGGATGCTGCAGGACGGCTCCAACGCGATCGTGGTGGACCCGGGCGACGCTCAACCGGTATTCGACGCATTGACGCGCGACAAGCTGCAGCTCGCCGCGATTCTAGTCACGCACCATCACCCCGATCACACGGGCGGCGTGGCGGCGCTGCACGCAGCCACCGGCGCCCCGGTCTTCGGACCCGCGCGCGAACGCATTCCGGAGCCCTTCAAGCCGCTCGTGGACGGCGACAGCGCCGAGGCGCTCGGGCTGCGCTTCACCGTCATCGACGTGCCGGGCCACACGGCCGGGCACATCGCCTACTTTCTTCCCGCACGCGACGGCCAGGCGCCGCTGCTTTTCTGCGGCGACACGCTGTTCTCCGGCGGATGCGGCCGCCTGTTCGAAGGCACGCCCGCGCAGATGCTGGCGTCGCTCGACAAACTCTCGGCGCTGCCGGGCGACACCCGCGTCTGCTGCGCCCACGAATACACACTTGCTAACCTGCGTTTCGCGCAGGCGGTGGAACCCGCCAACGCCGAGCTGACTCAGTACAACGCGCGCTGCGAAAGCCTCCGCGCCCGAGGGCAGCCCACGCTGCCCTCGCAGCTGTCCACCGAACGCCGGATCAACCCCTTCCTTCGCAGCCGCGAAGCCACTGTGCTCCAGGCGGTGCGCGATCACGCCGGGCTCTCCGCCGATGCGGCCGAAGCCGACGTGTTCGCAGCGCTGCGCCAATGGAAAAACGATTTCCGATGAAATTTATCGCTGCCGCCTGCCTCGCAGGTTCACTGTTGCTCGCGGGTTGCGCGGGCACCACCACCAGCCCCTCTTCCTCCTCCACAACCAGCTCAGCCACCGCCGGCGGCACCGGCGCCAAGTCCGCCAGCAGTGCCGCGCCGGTCTATCCCGGCGGGCCGCTCACCCCCATCACCAGCAGCGAGGCCCATTCGCAGAGCGTCGTCACGCTCGCGCCGCCGGCCGACATGTGGGACCGCATCCGCCGCGGCTTCAAGATGCCGAACCTCGAGAGCGACCTGGTGCGCGACCGCGAGCAGTGGTATGCGAGCCGGCCCGACTACATCCAGCGCATGGCCGAGCGCTCGAACAAGTACATCTTCCACATCGTCGAGGAACTCGAGCGGCGTAACATGCCGACCGAGCTCGCGCTGCTGCCCTACATCGAGAGCGCGTTCAATCCACAGGCGATCTCGAGCGCGCGCGCCGCGGGCATGTGGCAGTTCATGCCCGCCACCGGCAACGACTACGACCTGAAGCAGAACATCTTCCGCGACGACCGCCGCGACGTGGTCGCCTCCACGCGCGCCGCGCTCGATTATCTGCAGAAGCTCTACGGCATGTTCGGCGACTGGCAGCTCGCGCTCGCGGCCTACAACTGGGGCGAAGGCAGCGTGAGCCGCGCCATCGCCAAGAACCAGCGCCTCGGCCTGCCGACCACCTACAGCGACCTCTCGATGCCGAACGAGACGCGCTACTACGTGCCCAAGCTGCAGGCGGTGAAGAACATCGTCGCCAATCCGCAGGCGTTCAGCACCGAACTGCCGCTGATCCCCAACCATCCATACTTCCAGACCGTCACGCTCACGCGCGACCTCGACGTGGAACTCGCGGCCAAGCTCGCCGACGTGCGCATCGAGGACTTCCGCGCGCTCAACCCCGCGGCGCACAAGCCGGTGCTGATCGCCGCCGTCACGCCGCAGGTGCTGCTGCCGTGGGACAACGCCGCCGTGTTCCAGCGCAACTTCGACGCCTATGCACAGGGCCAGTACGCGAGCTGGACCGCCTGGGTCGTGCCTAGCACCATGACGGTGGCCGACGCGGCGCAGCGTGCCGGCATGAGCGAGGCCGACCTGCGCGCGCTCAACAACATCCCGCCGCGCATGCTGATCCGGGCGGGCTCCACGCTCATCGTGCCCCGCGGCGCACGCGTCAAGGAAGACGTGACCGCGGTCGTGGCCCAGACCGGGCAGCTGAGCTTCCAGCCCGAGATCATCACCCGCCGCACCACGGTTCGCGCCGGCCGCAACGACAGCGTCGCGAGCATCGCGCGCCGCTACCAGCTCAAGCCCGCGAGCGTGGCCGAGTGGAACGACGTCAAGCCCAACCACACCTTCAAGCGCGGCTTCAGCGTGGTGGTGTACCTGCCGGTGCGCGCCTCGTCGACGGCGCACGTGGGTTCGGGCGCAAGCCGCCCGAGCGCGAGCAGCAAGCATGTCCGGAGCGCCTCGGTGAAGACCGTGGCCGCGCGCGGCAGCCAGGTGACGAAGTCGCCGGCGTCGAGCAAGCAGCAGGTCGTGCGCGAGAAGCGCGGCGGCACGCCCGCGAAGAAGAAGCGCTGAAGCGGCCTCGCCGCTCGGGGGCCTCGAAAGCCGGCGGCGTCTCCAGGGGCGCCGGCGCTGCCGCGTGCATTAGATGACAGGTGGCCCGTCGAATTGCACGCGCAGCGGCAGATGCGCGGCACGCCCCGGGTCCTAGAGCTTCTCGGTCTCGCCGCTGCGCGGCTGCCACTTCATGAGGCGCTTCTCGATCCAGCCGACCAGTCCGTCGAGCAGCAGCGCAAAGGCCGTGAGCACCACGATGCCGGCGAACACGGTGTTGACGTCGAAGGTGCCCTCGGCCTGCAGGATCAGGTAGCCCACGCCGCGCGCCGAGCCCAGGTACTCGCCGACCACCGCACCCACGAAGGCCAGGCCCACCGACGTGTGCAGGCTCGAGAAGACCCAGCTCGTCGCACTCGGCAGGTAGACGGTGCGCAGCAGCTGCCGCTGGTTGGCGCCGAGCATCCGCGCATTGGCCAGCACCACCGGGCTCACTTCGCGCACGCCCTGGTAGACGTTGAAGAACACGATGAAGAACACCAGCGTCACGGCCAGCGCCACCTTGCTCCAGATGCCGAGGCCGAACCACAGGGCGAAGATCGGCGCGAGGATCACGCGCGGCATCGAGTTGGCCGCCTTGATGTAGGGATCGAGGATCAGGCTCGCGGTGGGCGCCAGCGCGAGCCACAGCCCGCAGGCGAGCCCGAGCACCGTGCCGATGCCGAAGGCCAGCACCGTCTCGAGCAGCGTGGTGCCCAGGTGGCGGTAGATGTCGGCATTGCCCCTCAGCCCGTCGGGAAACAGCAGGTTCGGCGGCACCTCGAAAGGCAGGAACCAGCTCCAGATGCGGCCCGCCACCTGGATCGGCTCGCCGAGGAAGAACGCGATCTGCTGATTGCGCGACGCCAGATGCCACGCCACCAGAAGCACCACCAGCAGCATCAGTTGCCAGAAGCGCGCGTTGCGTTCATTGAGGGCCAGCCGGGAGCGCGCCATCATGCGGCCTTCTTCAGTTGCTGGGCGTAGCCCTTGAGCACTTCGTCGCGCAGCACCTCCCAGATCTGCGTGTGCAGTTCGACGAAGCGCGGCTGCGTGCGCACCTCGGCCACGTCGCGCGGCCGCGCCAAGTCGATCTCGAACTCGCCGATGGGATGCGTGGCCGGCCCGGCGGAGAGCACCACCACACGGTCGCTCATGGCGATGGCCTCGTCGAGGTCGTGCGTAATGAAGAGCACCGCCTTCTTGCGCGCGCTCCAGAGTTCGAGCACCTCGTTCTCCATCAGCTGCCGCGTCTGGACGTCGAGGGCGCTGAAGGGCTCGTCCATGAGGATGATGTCCGGATCGAGCACCAGCGTCTGCGCGAGCGCGACGCGCTTGCGCATGCCGCCCGAGAGCTGGTGCGGATAGCGGTCGCCGAAACCCGAGAGGCCCACGCGCGCGAGCCATGCCTCGGCCTCCGCGCGGGCCTCGGCGTCCGGCATGCCGCGGTACTGCAGCCCCACCATCACGTTGTCGATCGCGCTGCGCCACGGCATCAGCGCCTCGGTCTGGAACATGTAGCCGGCGCGTGCGTTGATGCCCGCGAGCGGCTCGCCGAACACCTTCACCGTGCCCGACGAAGGTTCGAGCAGCCCGGCGCCCACGTTGAGCAGCGTGGACTTGCCGCATCCCGTGGGCCCGACCACCGAGACGAACTCGCCGGCGCGGATGCGCAGCGTGGTGTCGGCCACCGCGGTGTAGCGCTGGCCGGGATCGTCCTTCGAATGGAAGGTGCAGTGGATGGAGAGAAGCTCGAGTGCGTGGTCGGACATGTAGAAAAAACCCGGCCGGAGCCGGGTCGCGAAGACGTTCGAAATCAGGCTTTGAACCTGTCCTTCGCGCGCTTGGCAAAATCGTTGGTGTAGGTCTTGGCGAGGTCGATCCTGTCGGCCTTCACCGCGGTGTCGAAGCTCGCAATGGCGGACAGCGCGGTCTTCGGCCCCTCGCTCGGCACGAGGCCGTCGGTGGCGATCGATTCGCGCACCTTGTCGAAGGACGCGAGGTACAGCGCGCGGTCGCCGAGCAGGTAGGTCTCGGGCACGGTCTTGATGATGTCGCCCGGTCCCGCGGTCTGCAGCCACTTGAGGCCACGCACGATCGCGTTCGCGAGCGCCTGGCAGGTGTTGGGATTCTTCTGCACGAAGTCGACCGGCGCATAGAGGCAGGCCGCCGGCATCGGGCCGCCGAACACCTGCTGCGTGCCCTTGAGCGTGCGCGTGTCGCTGATGATCTTCACGTCGCCCTTCTGCTCGAGCATGGTCATGACGGGATCGGTGTTGCTGATCGCGTCGATCTGCCCCGAGCGCAGCGCCGTGAGCGCGCCCGCGGCCACGCCAACGCCGATGTAGCTCACGTCGCTCGCCTTGAGCCCGCCGCGCGACAGCACGAGGTTGGCCACCATGTTGGTCGACGAGCCCGGCGCGGAGACGCCGATCTTCTTGCCCTTGAGGTCGGCGACGCCGCTGTAGCCGGCCATGTTCTTGGTCGACACGCCCACCGCGATCTGCGGTGCGCGGCCCTGCAGCACGAAGGCCTGGAAGAACTGGTTCTTGGCCTGCAGGTTGATGGTGTGCTCGTAGGCGCCGGAGCAGACGTCGGCCGAGCCGCCGACCACCGCCTGCAGCGCACGCGCGCCGCCCGCGAAATCGGAGATCTCGACCTCGAGTCCTTCGGACTTGAAGTAGCCGAGCTGCTCGGAGATGGTGAGCGGCAGGTAGTAGAACGCCGCCTTGCCACCGACGGCGATCGAGACCTTGGTCTTTTCGAGCTTGGCCTGCGCAAAGACCCGGGGCAGCGCAATCGTGGCGGCAGCGACTGCGGAAGCGGTGATGAGGGTTCTGCGATGAAGCATGGAAGCGGTCCTGCGGGCTCTTGGATTCTTGGAGTGAATCGAGCTTAGGGGGCCGCCCCCGGGGTCGGCATCGGGGTCATCCCGTGCGGGTTTCCACGTAAGCACGAAGGCCTCTGCGCACGGGCGCGCGGGCCTTGCGATCCCGCTATGGCGCGATGAAAAGAATCGCGCAGTTGACGATGAATCCGAGCGCCCACACGGCGCTGCGCGCGGCGCTCAGACCTTGGATGTAGAGCGCGATGTAGACCAGCCGCAGCACGACGTAGGCCGCCGCAAGCATGTCGAGCCGCGCCTGCGCGGCGCCGAGCTGGTGCGCGATGATCACCGCGCCGATGAAGAACGGCAGGCCTTCGAAGCTGTTGGCCTGCGCGCCGTTGGCGCGTGCGCGCCAGCCGCTCTGCCTGGCGGCCCAGTCGCGCGGCTGCACGTTGTCGCGCGGACCGAAACTGCCGGCCTTGGCGATCCAGGCCGCGAGATACGGCAGGCCGCAGGCGATGAACACGCACCAGTAGGCGATGGTGAGCGACGAGAAGGTCATGTCGGTTCTATGGGGTGCGACCGCGGCACGCTGCAGCTAGCGACGATCCACGAGCGCATGCGCGATCGTGCCGAGGTCCACGTATTCGAGTTCGCTGCCCGCGGGCACGCCGCGCGCGAGGCGCGTGACCGTGAGGCCGCGCTGCTTGAGCGCTTCGCCGATCACATGCGCGGTGGCCTCGCCCTCCGCCGTGAAGTTGGTGGCGAGGATCACTTCGCTCACCGTGCCGTCGAGCGCCCGATCGAAGAGCTTCTGCAGGCCGATGTCCCGCGGCCCGATGCCGTCGAGCGGACTCAGCTTGCCCATCAGCACGAAGTAGTAGCCGCGGAACGCATTGGTGCGCTCCAGCGCCGCCTGGTCCGCGGGTGTCTCGACCACGCAGAGCTTCGTCGCATCGCGGCGCGCGTCGAGGCACACCTGGCACACGGGCGCTTCGGTGAAGGTGTTGCAGCGCTCGCAGTGCCGCACGCTCGCGGCCGCCTGCTGCAAGGCGCGCGAAAGCAGCTGCGCGCCCTCGCGGTCGTGCTGCAGCAAATGAAACGCCATGCGCGAGGCCGACTTGACGCCGACACCGGGCAGGCGGCGCAGCGCATCGACCAATGCGTCGAGCGAACTGGCGTCTGCCATGGCTCAGTCCGCGCGCTTACGGGAACGCCGCGGAACCACGCCAAGCGGGCAAGCCTGGGAGCGCGTCATTCAGAACGGAAGCTTCATGCCGGGCGGCAGGCCGGGCATGCCGGCCGTGAGCTTGCCCATCTTCTGCTCGCTGGTCTCCTCGGCCTTGCGCACCGCGGCGTTGAAGGCAGCGGCCACGAGGTCTTCGAGCATGTCCTTGTCGTCGGCCAGCAGGCTCGGGTCGATGGTGATGCGCTTGACGTCGTGCTTGCAGGTCATCACGACCTTCACGAGGCCGGCGCCCGATTCGCCCTCGACCTCGATGGTGGCCAGCTCTTCCTGGGCCTTCTTGAGGTTGTCCTGCATTGCCTGCGCCTGCTTCATGAGGCCGGCCAGTTGTCCTTTGTTGAACATCGTTGGTCCTGGATGGTTGGAAATGGGGAAAGGATAAGAGAGATGGCGGTCGAACCGGAAAGCCGCACGGGCGGCATGTGATCCGTCAGGCCGGCTTGAGCGTTCCGGGCACGATCTTCGCATCGAATTCGCGCATCAGCATCTGCACCTCGGGATCGTTGCGGATGGCTTCTTCGGCGAGGCGCTGGCGCTCGTCGGCCGCCTGCTTGTTGCGACGCGCGGGGCTGTCGACCACGCCGCCGATCTCGATGGCCAGCTTCACCGGGTGGCCGAGCGCAGCCAGCGCGTCGGTGAGCTTCTCGCGTGCCGAGGGCTGGTTGAGCAGCTCGCGCTCCACGCGCAGGATCCACTGGTCGACGTCGCGCGCGACCAGCTGCGACTGCAGCGCGAGTTCGCGCGCGAGTGCCGCGATGCTTTCGGCGGCGACCATCTGCGTGACCGTGGCATGCCAGAAGTCGCCGTCCTCGCTCGGAGGAATCGGTGGCGCGGGGCCGCGCTGCTCGTCGGGCCGCGGTACGTCGCGCTGGCCCGGCGGCGGCTGTACGCGCATCGGCACCGCGACCACCTTGGCCTCGCCGTCCCACGGCTGGGCATCGGCAGGCGGCTCGGCGGCGCGCCGCAGCGGCTCGCTGACCACCGGGAGACGCTGGACCGCGGGCGCGGCGGACGGCGGCCGCACGGGCGCAGCGGCCGGCGGCGGGGGCGTGGCGGGCTCCGCAGCCCGGCTCGGCGGTGCGGCCACGGGGGCCGCGACCGCCCGCGGGGCTTCATTCAGAGTTTTTTTTTCCGGGGAGGCCGCAGCGGCCGCGCTGGAAGAAGGCTTGAAGGCCAGCAGCCGCAGCAGCACCATGGTCAGTGCGGCGTATTCGTCGGGTGCCAGGCCGAGTTCGCCGCGGCCGTGCAGGCAGAGGCTGTAGAGCAGCTGGGTCTCGTCGGCAGGCATCAGCGCCGCAAGGCGCGCGGTGTCGGCCGCATCGGGATCGGTGGCCGCGTCGGTCCCTTCCGCGCGCGCGGGCACCGCCTGCAGCACGGCCATGGCCTGCAGCACCGCGGTCATTTCTTCCAGCGTGGAGGCGGCCGAAAGGCCATCGCGGCGCAGCGCCTCGGAGGTGTCGACCACCGTTTTGCCATCGCCTTGCGCGAGCGCCTCGATCAGCCGGAACACATGGCCGCGATCGACACTGCCGAGCATCTGGCGCACGCCGGCCTCGAGCAGTTCGCCGTTGCCGAACGCGATCGCCTGATCGGTCAGCGAGAGCGCATCCCGCATCGAGCCGCGCGCCGCGCGCGCCAGCAGCCGCAGCGCCTGCGGCTCCGCCGGCACCTGCTCGGTCTGCAGCACGCCCGTGAGGTGTTCGAGCACCGTCTCGGGCGCCATCGGCCGCAGGTTGAACTGCAGGCAGCGCGACAGCACCGTGACCGGCACCTTCTGCGGATCGGTCGTCGCGAGCACGAACTTGAGGTACTCGGGCGGCTCCTCGAGCGTCTTCAGCATCGCGTTGAAGGCGGTGTTCGTGAGCATGTGCACTTCGTCGATCATGAAGACCTTGAAGCGCCCCTGCACCGGCTTGTACACCGCCTGCTCGAGCAGCGACTGCACCTCGTCCACGCCGCGGTTCGACGCGGCGTCGAGCTCGGTGTAGTCGACGAAGCGGCCCGCGTCGATGTCCTTGCAGGCCTGGCACACGCCGCACGGCGTGGCCGTGATGCCGCCCTGCCCGTCCGGCCCCTGGCAGTTGAGCGACTTGGCGAGGATGCGGGACACCGTGGTCTTGCCCACGCCGCGCGTGCCGGTGAAAAGATAGGCGTGATGCAGGCGCTGCGTGGTCAGCGCGTTCTCGAGCGCCTGCACCACATGCCCCTGGCCGACCATCTCGCCAAAGGTTTTGGGACGGAACTTGCGAGCGAGCACGAGGTAGGACATTGCGGGCATTCTAAAAGGCGCGGCGCACCCCATCCGTTCCGGTCGGGCCTCTTAATCGCGGGACACCAAGGATCCGGCTCCGCCGGTCCTCAGGTGTCGCCCCCAGCAGGGGGGTGGGCGAAGCGACACGAAGTGCGCGAAGCCTGGGGGGTTACAATCCACCCTGACGGGCCTCCCTGCATGGTGAAGTGGCCAACCGGGTCAGGTGGGGAACCAAGCAGCCCTAACTGCGTAGTCAGTGCCAGGGGTAAGGCTCGTCAACTTCTTCCGCCGCTCGTTTCAGCCCAGCCCAAAAACGCAGCGCGCACTCAAAACCCGCCAGCCAGCACGCCCCGCGCGGCCTCCGCGCCGCTGGCCATCGAGGCGGTCAGCAGGTAGCCGCCGGTCGGCGCTTCCCAGTCGAGCATCTCGCCCGCAATGAACACGCCGGGCATTGCCGCGGCCATGAGCCGTGGGTCGAGCGCATCGAAGCGCACGCCGCCCGCCGTGCTGATGGCCTCGTCGATCGGCCGTGGCGCGACCAGGCGCAGCGGGACGGCCTTGATCGTCGTCGCGAGCCGCACGGCATCGTGCATCGCGTCGCGGTCCAGCACTTCGTGCAGCACGCCCATCTTGATGCCTTCGAGGCCGAGCCGGCTCTTGAGGTGGCTGCTGAGCGAACGCGCGCCGCGCGGATGAGCGACGGCGGCCTGCACCTGCTCGGCGCTGCGGTCGGGCAGGAGGTCGAGCAGCAGGGTCGCGCTGCCCTGCGCGGCGATCTCGTCGCGCAGCAAGGCCGATGCGGCATACACGAGGCTGCCCTCGATGCCGGTGGCGGTCGCGACGAACTCCCCCTTGCGTGCGAAACGGCGCCCCTGGCTGTCGGTGAACGCGATCGCGACCGACTTGAAGGGCTGGCCGGCGAACCGGCTTGCGAAATGCGCGCTCCAGCCCGCACCATCGAAACCGCAATTGGCCGGCTGCAATGGCGCGACACCCACGCCGCGCGCCTGCAGCCAGGGCAGCCACGCGCCGTCGGAACCCAGCCGCGACCAGCTCGCGCCGCCGAGCGCGAGCACCACCGCGTCCGCCCTCGCCTGCGTCTCGCCGCCCGGGGTCGAGAAGCGCAGCGCGCCGGGCTCGAACGGACCGTCGCCGATCCAGCGGTGGCGCATGTGGAACTGCACGCCGGCGGCGCGCAGCCGGTGCAGCCAGGCGCGCAGCAGCGGCGCGGCTTTCATGTCGGCGGGGAACACGCGCCCCGAGGTGCCGACGAAGGTGTCGACACCCAGCCCGGCGGCCCATTCGCGCACCTGCTGCGGCCCGAAGCGCGACAGCATCGGTTCGAGCTGCGCACGGCGCTCGCCGAAGCGGCTCACGAACAGCTCGAAGGGTTCCGAGTGCGTCAGGTTCAGTCCGCCGCGGCCGGCCAGCAGGAACTTGCGGCCCACCGAGGGCATCGCGTCGTACAGGTGCACCTGCGCGCCCGCGGCGCTCAGGACTTCGGCCGCCATGAGGCCGGCGGGGCCGCCGCCGATCACGGCGACGGTGGGAGGAACAGTCATTCGAGATTCACCAGTTCGCCCTGCCCGGTGAGGAACGCGGCGCGCACCGTGGCACCAGGGTAGGCATGTTGCACGGCCGCGCGGTAGCGCTGCATCTGTGCGATCAGCGCGGCATCCCGCTCGGGACGCGCGGCCGACTTGTAGTCGAGGATCCACCAGGCGCCGCTGTCGCGCTCGCGCACCAGCCGGTCGATGCGCAGGGTTTCGCCTTCGTGGACGAGCGTGACTTCATTGCGGTGCCAGTCGACCCTGCGATCGTCCCACACCCAGGCGCCCGCGCCCGCGCGGATGCGCTCGGCCAGCGTCGCCGCGCCGCGCGCCTGCTGCGCGTCGAGCAGGAACTCGCGCGCCACCGCCCGCACATGGGCCGGCGGCAGCGCCTCGCCGGGCACGGCCCATTCGAGCAGGCGGTGCATCGCCTGCCCGAAGGCAGCAGCGCGCGCGTCGACCGTGGCGGCCTCGGCCTTTCTCGGCACGGTCGCAGCGGCGGCGACGGCAGCGGGCAGCGGCGGCATCTGCTTGACGACGAAGCTGGCTTCGCGCGTCTCGACCGGCAGCGCGACGAGCGGCTCGTCGACCTCGACCGGGGTGCAGGACGGCGCGAGCCGCGCCCACCAGCTTCCCTCGTTGGGCCGCGCCGGACGCACCGAGGACAGCACCAGCCGCTCGCGCGCCCGCGTGGTGGCCACATAGAGGCCGTTGAGCTCCTCGCGGTGGCGCGCCCGCTGCTCCTCCTCGAGCAAGGTGGTGGCGCAGCCCGGCGGCGTTCTCTCGCTGGCGAGGAACACGAAGCGCGTGGGCGCGCTGTCGCCGCCCTTCCATTCGACGAGCACGCCCATGGTCTGCGCGCGCGGCGGCGCGGCGTCGCAGTCGAGCATGAGCACGGTGTCGGCCTCGAGCCCCTTGGCGCCGTGCACGGTGAGCAGTTGCACCGCGTCGGGCACGGCGACCGCGGGCGCCCGCACGCCGCCTGCGCGCAGCGCGCGCACCAGCGCATAGGGCGTGGTGAAGCGCGCGCCGTCGATCTCCAGCGAGGCCGCGAGCAGCCCGCGCAGATTGGCGAGCGCGCCCTGCCGCATCGCCGGCGGCATGGCGGCGCCGAAGCGGGCCAGCACGTCGCCATCGTGGAAGATCGCATCGAGCGCATCGTGCGGCGGCAGCGCCACGAGCCAGCGCTGCCAGCGCTTGAGCCTGACGCCGGCCTCGACGAGTTCCGGCGGCAGGTTCTCGCCCTTCTGGAGCAGGCCGAACCAGCTCAGCGACGGCTGCTCGCGCTGCCTCAGGGCCAGTTGCACCAATGCGTCGTCGCCGACGCCGAAAAGCGGCGACTTGAGCGCGCGCGCCAGCGAAAGGTCGTGCGCGGGCGAGACGAGCGCATCGACCAGCGCCACCACGTCCTGCACTTCGGGCGCGTCGTGCAGTTCGTTCTTCTCGGGCTGCTGCACGGGAATGTGGCGCTGGCGCAGCGCGTCCTGCATCGCGGCGAGCCGGCTGCGGCGGCGTGCGAGCACCATGATCTGGCGCGGCGCGGTGCCGTCGGCGATGCACTGCGCGATCCAGCGCGCGGCCTGGTCGCATTCCTTCTGCAGCAGCTGCTCCTCGGGCAGCACGCGCGGGGTGACGAGGCTGTCGCGCCAGTGCAGCAGCGCGCCGTCGTCGGGCTCGCCGGCGTCGGCAGCCGTGCCGTCGTCGAGTGCATCGCGGTCGATGGCCGGCAGCTGGAGCAGTTCGCCTTCGTCGTTGCGCTCGGTGGTGTGGGCGCGGTAGCCGTCGAACTCGCCCGCCTGCTGCGCGGCCAGCATGGCCTGGTTGACCAGCCCGACCACCGCGCGCGCATTGCGGTGCGTGTGGTCGCAGTTGAGCAGCTCGCCGCCCAGCCCCTCGCGCACGAACTTCTTCGCCGCGATGAAGACCTGCGGCTCGGCGCGGCGGAAGCGGTAGATGCTCTGCTTCGGATCGCCCACGATGAAGACGCGCGGCGCCTGCCCGCCCGCGCCGGTGTAGGCGCTGAGCCAGCCGTACAGCGCCTGCCACTGCAGCGGGTTGGTGTCCTGGAACTCGTCGATCAGCAGGTGCGCGATGCGCGCGTCGAGCCGCTCCTGCACCCAGCCCGAGAGCGCCGACTGGCCGAGCAGCAGTTGCGCGGCCTGTTCGACGTCGTTCATGTCGACCCAGCCGTGGGCGCGCTTGACCTGGGCGAATGCGGCGATCAGCAGCCGCGTGAGCCGCGTCATGCGCTGCTGGTAGAGCCAGGCCGCATGCTGCGACTGGGCGGCGCAGAGCGTCTGCAGCTCGGCTTCGGCCTCCTGCGCGGCGGGGTACTTCTGCAGGTTCTTGTTGAGCCGGTCCTCGGTCGCGACGAAGAAGTTCTTGCGCAGGTGCGCGAGCGCGGCGGCGAGCGACTCGCGCGCCGGCTCGCCGGTGCCGAACACGTCGATGATCGCCTCGGCGGCCCTCTGCGGCGTCTTGTTGGCTTCGCGGCCGAGTGCGGCGGCGCGGTCGAGCCAGCGGCGCCGCGCGATGTCGCCGCGCAGGGCGTCGGTGGGCTCGTCGAGGCCCGCCATCGAGGGATGGCGAACGCCGAAGTGCTCCACTGCCGATGCGGGATCGGCGAGCGAGAACTCGACCCGGCGCGTGAGCGCTTCGCCGAGCGCCTTGGCGGTCTGCGAACGACCGTAGGTGGCGACCACCGCGTAGTAGTCGGCCAGCGCCTCGCGGTCGGCAGTCACGGCTTCGAAGAAGGGGCGCCAGGTGCGCGCGCGCGCCTCGGCATCGTCCTCGAGCAGCTCGTAGTTCGCGGGCAGGCCGAGTTCGCGCAGCACCGCGAGCGGCGCATTGCGCAGCAGCCCCGCGAACCAGGCGTGGAAGGTGCGGAACTGCACCGGCCGCCCGCCTTCGAGCAGGCGCCGGTAGAGGCCCTGCAGGCGCGGCACCGCGGCCGCCGCGGCTACGCGCGACATGCCGCGCGCCACGAGCTCGCCGGTCAATACCTCGGGGTTGCAGGCGGAGAAGCGTTCGAGCCACTGGTCGAGCCGCTCGCGCATCTCGCCGGCCGCCTTCTTGGTGAAGGTGATCGCGAGGATCTCGTGCGGCTCGCAGGCCGAATCGCCCTCTTCCAGCAGCGCGCGCAGGATGCGCGAGACCAGCATCCAGGTCTTGCCCGCGCCGGCACAGGCCTCGACGGCGACCGAGCGCCGCGGATCGCAGGCGACGGTGTAGAAGGCCTCGCGCGTGACGTGGCGGCCGTTGTGCTCGTAGGCGGCGCCGTTCATGCCAGGTCCTCCTCGGCGCGTTCGCTGCCGCCGGCGGCGGCCGGCGTGTCGCGCAGCGGCGGCGTCTCGCCCTCGGGCGGCGCGGCCGCGCCGGGCGGCACGCCGAGCCAGGGCGTCTGGTCGCCCCAGAAGTCCTTGCGGCAGAGCCCGCGCGCGGCGCAGTACTCGCACACCGCGCCTTCGCCCAGCGGTGGCAGCGCCGCGCCCGCGGCGATGCGGTCGAAATCGTCGAGGATGCCGGCCACGAGGGCATCGCGCGCCGGCCCGACCAGCGGCTGCTCGACGGTCTGCGTGCCCGAGGATTTCTCGCCGACGTTGACGTAGGCCGCGCGCAGCGTGTCGTCGGCCAGCAGCGCGGCATAGAAAGCGAGCTGCGTGTCCTCGGCCGGGTCCTTCACGCGCTCCTTGGTGACCGCGGCCGACTCGGTCTTGTAGTCGATCACGAAGGCCTGGCCGTCGGGCATCCGGTCGATGCGGTCGAGGCGGCCGACGAGTTGCAGCCGGCCCAGCGGCAGTTCCTTCCAGGGCTCGGCTTCCTCGAACACGGCGCCGCTCGCCTCGTGCCCCGCGAGCCACTGTAGATAGCCGTCGCGCACCGCCGGCCATGCCGCGGCGAAGGGCAGGAACTCGGCCTCGGACAGCCCGAACTCGCGCGTCGCGCGTTCGGAGGCTTGCGTGATGAGCGCGATGCGATCCAGCGTGTCGCTGGTGGGCGCGGCCTTGAGCGCCTCGTGGAAGTGGCCCAGCACCGCATGCAGCCAGTTGCCGAAGTCGCGCTTGTCGACCTCGGCGTCGAGCTCGTCGGCGCTGCGCAGGCCGAGCTGGCGCAGCGCGAAGAAGCGGTAGGGACAGCGTCGCAGGTCTTCGTAGACGCTGGTCGAGATGTTCTTCAGCGGCAGCAGCGCACCCGAGGGCGTGGGATACAGCGTCGGGCGCACCGCCACCTCGCGCGGCGGGCGCGGATCGTCGGCGGGCTGCAGCACATGGTCGAGCTGCAGGGCCTGCACCAGCGGGCTCGGCCGCACCGGTTCGCCGCTCGCGTCGGACTGCCGCCACAGCACTTCGCAATGCGGGTTGCACAGGGCTGCCGCCCAGGCGGATCGCTGCGCCGTCTCGAGCGCCTCGCGCGAAGGCAGGCCCAGGTCGGCGCGCTGTGCGGCGCTCCAGTTGCCGGGCGGCTCCGGCGACGCCGGCAGGCGGCGGTCGTCGCAGCCGGGAATGACGACGGCACCGAAGGCGCGGCCGAGCAACTGATGCAGCGGCAGCACCACGACGAGCGGCGGCTCGCTGCCCGCCGGCGGCACGAAGCTCGCGTCCTCGAGCACGTCGCGGACCCAGGCGCTGAACTCGGCGAGCGTGTGGCGTCCGCCGGGGAAGTCGCCCTCGTCGCCGTGCGCATCGCCGTCGAGCCACAGCGCGCCGATCACCTTGGCGCCCGCCATGTCGGCTGCGAGCGGCTCCCATTGCTCGCCGGCCTCGAGCAGTTCGCGCAGCGCGCGCAGCCAGTCGGCGAGCGGGCGCGAACGGGCCATGGCCATGCGGCGGCCCTCGACGGCCTCGGTGAACGGCAGCAGCGCGACGTCCTGCGGCTTCTCGCTGCGCGCGGCCTGGGCGCACCAGGCGGACCACTCGCGCACGCCTTCGCGCCGCAGCCGCGCCTCGAGCGCCTGCACGGCGAGCGCATCGCCGTTGCCGCCGCTCTTGAGCCATTCGAGCACCTGGTCGCTGCCGGCGTCGTGCGCGCAGGCGCGCAGCGCGCTCATCACGGTGGCGGCAGCGCGCGTGGTGGACAGCTTCCAGCCGGTCTCGTCGTGCGCCGTGACGCCGTGGGCCTGCAGCCGCGCGCCGATGCGGCGGGTGAGCGCACGGTCGGTGGCGATCAGCGCGACCGGCGCACGGCCTTCCGCCAACTGCCGCAGCACGCAGGCGGCGGCGCGCTGCGCCTCGTCCTCGGCGTCGGCGGCCTCGTGCGCGCCAACGCTCATCGCGGACGGTGCCGCCGGCACCAATGAGAGATGGATCGCACGGTCGCCCCAGAGACCGCACAGCGTCTGCGTCAGCGGATCGACCTGGAAGCCTTCGAGCGCGATGAGTGCATCGACCTGCGTGCGAACGCCCTCGCGCAGCAGCACGTCGGTGGCATAGCCCGAATTGGCCGCCCATGCCACGGCCACGCGGATCAGCGCGCTCTCGGTGCGGAACCACTCGGAGGCACTGCCCGCCTCGGCCACGGCGGCTGCACGCTGCGCCCATTCGGTGCCGCGCGCTTCGGGCGGGGCCGCGGCCGCGAGCGGTGCGAGCTGGTAGGCGAGTTCGACCACGCGCCCGGCCAGCGCGAAGCGCTCGGCGGCAAAGCCGGCCTGCGACAGCAGCGCCTGGGCGGTGACGAGGTCGCGCGCCATGTCGAAGGCGATGTCGTAGCCGGTGGGCAGGAAGCCTTCGATGCTGCGCGCCCAGTTGCGCGTGGTCTCGAAGCGCGGCGCGAAACCCGCGTGGCCGCAGCGCGCCCACATGGCATGCGCCACGCCCATCAGTTGCGCATAAGGCACCAGCACCACGGTGCGCGCGGCCTGCAGCCCGCGCTCCGCGACGGCGCGTGCGATGCGCGCGATCACGCCGTCGGCGGGGTCGCACCACAGCGCCTGGACGGGATGGGCTTCGTTGATGTTCATCGCGGGATCTGGAGGGTGGTGTGCGGCGGTGCGCCGAGGGCTTTCGCTATCGGCGCCATAGCATTCCGCCGGGGACCCCGCACCTTGGTTTCTGTCACAATGACCAGCACTTTAGCTGCACCGAAACTCTCCGCGCACAAGGACACATCCATGGCCAGCGACCTGATCAAACACATCTCCGATTCCTCGTTCGAAGCCGACGTGCTCAAGTCCAGCCAGCCGGTGCTGGTCGACTACTGGGCCGAATGGTGCGGTCCCTGCAAGATGATCGCGCCGATCCTCGACGAAGTATCGACCGCCTACGAAGGCAAGCTGCAGATCGCCAAGATGAACGTCGACGAGAACCGCGACATTCCCGCCAAGTTCGGCATCCGCGGCATCCCCACGCTGATGCTGTTCAAGGACGGCCAGCTCGCCGCCACCAAGGTCGGCGCCATGAGCAAGGCACAGCTCACCGCCTTCATCGACCAGCAGCTCGCCTGACGCATTTCGACCGGCCAACGTGCAAGGCGTTGGCCGGGACATTTTTCCTGTCATAATCTCCCGCAGATCACCGGCTCTTTCAGATCCGGTCGAGTTCCCCGGTTTGTGAGGCAGCTCTCGCCTCACATCAAACCTCCCCCCGTTTGTTCGATCGATTGCCCCGCGAGGGGTCATTCCATGCACTTAAACGAACTCAAGGCACTCCACGTGTCTGAAGTCCTCAAGCAAGCCGAGGCGCTTGAGATCGAAAACGTCGGCCGCATGCGCAAGCAGGAGCTGATGTTCGCGATCATCAAGAAGCGCGCCAAGGCCGGCGAGCAGGTCTTCGCCGACGGCGTGCTCGAAATCCTGCCCGACGGCTTCGGCTTCCTGCGCAGCCCCGACACCAGCTTCACGGCCAGCACCGACGACATCTACATCTCGCCGAGCCAGGTGCGTCGCTTCAATCTGCACACCGGCGACATGATCGAAGGCGAGGTGCGCACGCCCAAGGACGGCGAGCGCTACTTCGCGCTGACCAAGCTCGACAAGGTCAACGACGGTCCGCCCGAGCAGAACAAGCACAAGGTGATGTTCGAGAACCTGACGCCGCTGTTCCCCAAGGAGCAGATGAAGCTCGAGCGCGACGGCATCAAGAGCGACGAGAACATCACGGGCCGGATCATCGACATCATCGCCCCCATCGGCAAGGGCCAGCGCGCCCTGCTCGTCGCGCCGCCCAAGAGCGGCAAGACGGTGATGATGCAGCACATCGCCCACGCGATCAGCGCCAACTACCCCGAGGTGCACATGATGGTGCTGCTGGTGGACGAGCGGCCCGAGGAAGTGACCGAGATGCAGCGCACCGTGAAGGGCGAGGTCATCGCCTCGACCTTCGACGAGCCCGCCGCGCGCCACGTGCACGTGGCCGAGATGGTGATCGAGCGCGCCAAGCGCCTGGTCGAGCTCAAGAAGGACGTGGTGATCCTGCTCGACTCGATCACCCGCCTCGCCCGCGCCTACAACAACGTCGTGCCCTCGTCGGGCAAGGTGCTGACCGGCGGTGTCGACTCCAATGCGCTGCAGCGCCCCAAGCGCTTCCTGGGCGCGGCGCGCAACGTCGAAGAAGGCGGCTCGCTGACCATCATCGGCACCGCGCTGATCGACACCGGCAGCCGCATGGACGAAGTGATCTTCGAAGAGTTCAAGGGCACCGGCAACTCCGAAATCCACCTCGACCGCCGCCTGTACGAAAAGCGCGTGTTCCCCTCGATCCAGCTCAACCGCAGCGGCACCCGCCGCGAAGAGCTGCTGCTCGCGCCCGAGATCCTGC
The DNA here is from genome assembly GCF_029893635.1 of Variovorax sp. TBS-050B. Taxonomy (NCBI): domain Bacteria; kingdom Pseudomonadati; phylum Pseudomonadota; class Betaproteobacteria; order Burkholderiales; family Comamonadaceae; genus Variovorax; species Variovorax sp. TBS-050B. The sequence continues at coordinate 4,387,659 of NZ_JARXYR010000002.1, forward strand.
AGAAGACCCGCATCCTGCGCCAGCTCATGTACAACATGGACGAGATCGAGTCGATGGAGCTGATGCTCAAGAACATGAAGGCGACGAAGACCAATGTCGAGTTCTTCGACATGATGCGTCGCGGGGGGTGAAGCCCCCCGGCTCTGCGGCCGGTGCCGCAGGGCGCAGCCTGCAAGGAAACCCGCCTCTGGCGGGTTTTCTTTTTTCGGCTCAGGCCACCGGCAGCGCGCGGCCTTCCTCGGCGCTGCGCCGCCCGAGGTCGAGCAATTCCATCAGCGCGACGGCCTGCTCGGGCGGCACCGGGTTCGGCCCGCTGCCGAGGATCGCGTCGCGCACCGCCGCGTAGTAGTCGGTGTAGTTGCCCGCCCGCGTGGGCACGCGGCGCGTGCTCACGGCACCGTCGCCGGCCACGAGCGTGAGTTCTCCGTCGAGCGGATCGACGCCCCACGCCTCGGCCGGCGGCCGCTGCCCGGCGCGCAGCGCGTCTTCCTGCACGTCCACGCCGTGCTTGACGTAGCTGCCGCGGGTGCCGTGGACGATGTAGCGCGGCGCCGCATGCGCCGCGAGCGTGGTCGCGTGCAGCACCACGCGCAGCGGCGCATGGGCGCCCTGCTCGTAGCGCAGCACGGCATGGAAGTAGTCTTCGACCACCGCGCCGTCGCGCAGCACGGCGGTGTCGAGCTGGAGCGTGTCGGGACGGCCGAAAAGCTGCACCGCCTGGTCGACCAGATGCGCCCCCAGGTCGACCCAGAGCCCGGCGCCCGGCACGGCCTGCTCGCGCCAGCGCGCCTTGACTTCGGGGCGGAAGCGGTCGAAATGCGATTCCAGGTACACGGGCCGGCCGAGTTCGCCGCTCGCGAGCAGGTCCTTGAGGGTGAGGAAATCGGCGTCGAAGCGGCGGTTCTGGTAGACGGCGAGCACCCGGCTGTTGCGCTGTGACAACGATGCCAGTTCGCGCGCCTCGGCCACGTCGAGCGTGAACGGCTTGTCGACGACGACGTGCTTGCCGGCTTCGAGCGCCGCCTTCGCGACCGGATGGTGCTGCGCGTTGGGCGTTGCCACCACGACCAGGTCGATGTCGGCGCGGGCGACGAGCGCCGCCGCATCGGGCACCACCGCGGCGTGCGGCCAGTCCGCACGGACCTTGTGCGGCTGCGAACTCGCCACCGCCGCCAGTTCCAGCCCGGGCACGGCCGAGAGCACGGGCGCATGGAAGGTCTGGCCGGCAAAGCCGTAGCCCACGAGGCCGGCGCGCAGGGTTCTGGGGGTCATCGGGAGCATCTTCCGCGCAAAGGGGCCAGTATGCGATAATCGCTGGCTCCGCGAAAAGTGCAGCCGGGCGTCTTGCCCCGCGATCCCGTCGTCTCCCGACGGGACAGGCGTCCATGTTGGCGTCTTGTGGCTCTCGCATCGACCCCAAAGGAAACACCATGGCAAAAGAAGGCATCCACCCGAATTACCGCGAAGTCCTGTTCGTCGACATGTCGAACGGCTTCAAGTTCGTGACCCGTTCGTGCGCGAACACCAAGGAAATGGGCACGACCGACGACGGCCGTGAACTGCCGCTGTTCAAGCTCGACACCACGAGCGAATCGCACCCCTTCTACACCGGCACGCAGAAGTCGGTCGACAACATGGGCGGTCGCGTCGAGAAGTTCCGCAACCGCTTCGGCAAGACCGCCGGCGCTGCTTCCAAGTAAAGCACGCGCTTTCGCGTCGAGGGCAGCCCGGTTTACCGCGCTGCCCTTTTTCTTTCCCAGGACTGCCGTCTTTCTTTAATTTGTGAACCAGCCCACTCCTGCGATCGTTGCCCAGAGCGCCGTGCGCCGGCTGCCACGCGTGGCGCTGCTGCTGTTGTGTGCGGCCTACCTTCTGCCGGGCCTGGTGGGACGCGGCCCCTGGAAGAGCGCAGACATCTCCGCCTTCGGCTACATGGCGGAACTGGCCGCCAGCACCGAAGGCATCGCGCGCTGGTTCGACCCGATGCTGCTCGGCTTGCGGCCCGAGACGCCCGCGCTCATTCCGTACTGGATCGGCGCCTGGGCGATCAAGATCGCACCCGCCTGGGTCCATCCCGACCTCGCGGTGCGCGTCGTCTTCGCGCTGTTGCTCTGGGGCACCTTCACCGCCACCTGGTACGCCGTCTACTACCTCGCCCGCACCGCACGGGCGCAGCCGGTGGCCTTCGCCTTCGGCGGCGAGGCGCGGCCGACCGACTACGCCCGCGCGATCGCCGACGGCGGGCTGCTGGCGCTGATCGCCTGCCTGGGGCTGGCGCAGCTCGGGCACGAGACCACGCCGGCGCTGGCGCAGCTGTATTTCGCCTCGCACCTGTTCTACGGCGTGGCCGCGCTGCCGTACCGCCGCGTCGGCCCGGTGATCGCACTCGTCGTCGGCACCCTCGGCATGACGCTGAGCGGCGGCCCGACGGTCGGGCTCACGCTGGCGGCGGGCAGCGCCCTTTTCATGGCCTACGAGCGCCGCGCCGCGCGCAGGGCGGAACCCACGAGCGCCGACGAAGGCCCCGGCTACACCCGCGGCGCGCTGGCGACCATGGTGGTGGTGGCACTCGCCGCCGCGGCGCTGGCCTTCGGCCTCGGATTGCTGCAGTGGAAGATCCAGTTCCCGGGCGACCATCCCAGCAGCACCTCGGTACTGGGGGACGTGCGCAGCCAGGCCAAGCTGCTGGTGTGGTTCACCTGGCCGGTCTGGCCGCTCGCGATCTGGACGCTGTGGCGCTGGCGCCGCCAGCTCACCGCGCGGCACGTCGCCCTGCCCTTCTGGTTCGCGCTGGTGCCGCTCGCCGCCACCTGGACCACCGACTACTCCGACCGCTCCCTGCTGCTCGCGCTGCCCGCGCTCGCCACGCTGGCGGCCTTCGCGCTGCCCACCTTCCGGCGCAGCGCGGCCGCGCTGATCGACTGGTTCAACGTGCTCTTCTTCAGCGGCCTGGCGGTGCTCGGCTGGATCTACTGGATCGCGATGCAGACCGGCGTGCCGCCCAAGCCCGCGGCGAGCGTCTCGCGGCTGGTGCCCGGCTTCGTGCCGGAGTTCTCGTTCGTCCCGTTCATCCTCGCGCTTGCCGCCACCATCGCCTGGTGCTGGCTGGTGCGCTGGCGCACCGGCCGCCACCGCGCGGCGCTCTGGAAGACGCTGGTGCTGCCGGCCGGCGGCACCGCCCTGTGCTGGATGCTGCTGATGACGCTCTGGCTGCCGCCGATCGACTACGCGCGCAGCTACGTGCCGCAGGTGCGCGCGGTGAGCGAGCGCGTGGGCCAGCCGGTGTGCGTGGCCGAGCTGGCGCTGAGCCGTGCGCACATCGCGGCGCTGCGGCACCACGGCCACTTCAACCTGCGGCCGCTGCTGCTCGGGACCGACTGCCCCTGGCTGCTGGTGAGCCCCGACACCATCGGCCGCCTGCACACGATCATTCCGCTCGAACAATGGCGCTTCAGCGGCACCTTGCGGCGTCCGAGCAGCGCGACCGACGACCTGCTGCTCTACCAGAAGGTCGCGCCCGCGCAGTGATGGTCGGCGAACGAGGTCTGATCGCGCGGCACGCGGGCACGGTGCTGGTCGGCCAGTTGGCCGTGATGGCCTTCGGCGTGACCGACACCATCGTGGCCGGCCGCTATGCCGAAGGCGCGCTGGCGGCGCTGTCAGTGGGCTCGGCCATCTTCATCAGCGTGTTCGTCTCTCTGATGGGGGTGCTGCAGGCGCTGCTGCCGGTGTGGGCCGAACTCCACGGCGCGGACCGCCGCAGCGAGGTCGGCCGCTCGGTGCGGCAGTCGCTCTACCTGGCCGCGATCGCAGTCGCCGTGGGCATGGCGGTGCTGCTCTTTCCGGGCGCGGTGCTGCGCTGGACCCAGGTGCCGCCGGCCATGCGCGCAGGCGTGGAGGCCTATCTCGCGGTGCTCGCGTTCGCATTGGCGCCCGCGCTGCTGTTTCGCCTTTTCAGCACGCTGAACCAGAGCCTCGGCAAGCCGCAGGTCGTCACTTGGCTGCAGCTCGGCTCGCTGGGCGTGAAGCTGCCGCTGTCGATCTGGTTCACCTTCGGCGGCGCGGGTCTGCCCGCGATGGGCCTGGTGGGCTGTGCCTGGGCCACGCTGTGCGTGAACTGGGCCATGCTGGCGTGCGCGGCATGGCTGCTGCGCAGCAGCAGCTTCTACCGCGACTACCGGCTCTGGGAACGCATCGAGGCGCCCGACTGGCGCCAGATCGGCCAGTTCGCGCGCCTCGGCGTACCCGGCGGGCTCGCGGTGCTGGTGGAAGTGACCTCGTTCACGCTGATGGCCCTGTTCATCGCGCGCCTCGGCACCGCCGCGGCGGCCGCGCACCAGATCGCATCGAACCTGCTGGCGGTCGCCTACATGGTGCCGCTGTCGCTCGCCATCGCCACCAGCGCGCGCGTGAGCTTCTGGCTCGGCGCCGGCCAAGCGCTGAGGGCGCGGCGCGCCTGTCGGCTCGGCTTCGAACTCACCGCGCTGTGCGGGCTGTTCTTCGCGGGCGCGATGGTGGCGTTGCGCTTCAGGCTGGCCCATGTCTATTCGGACAACCCGGCCGTGGTCGCGCTCGCCGCCGCATTGCTGCTGGTGGTGGCGGCCTACCACTTCGCCGACGCACTGCAGACGCTGTGCGTGTTCGTGCTCCGAAGCTACCGCGTCACGCTCGTACCGCTGCTCGTCTATTGCGCCCTGCTCTGGGGCTTCGGACTCGGCGGAAGCTACCTGCTGGCCTACCGCGGCCTGGGCCCCTGGCCCGCCATGCAGTCGCCGCTCGCGTTCTGGCTCATGAGCGCGGGGGCGCTGGCGGTCACGGCCGTGCTGTTCGGCCTGCTGCTGCGCTGGACGATGCGGCGCTCGCTGCCGGCGCCTGCTGCCGCAGGCTAGGCCGAGGACTTCGCGAGCACGCGCGCTTCGCGCACGCGGCTCGCGGGGAAAACGAGTGCGAAGCGCGAGCCCTTGCCCACCGTGCTCTCGATGCGCAGTTCGGCGCCGTGCCGCTGGGCGATGTGCTTGACGATCGCGAGCCCCAGCCCGGTGCCGCCGGTCTCGCGCGAGCGGCTGCGATCGATGCGATAGAAGCGCTCGGTGAGGCGCGGAATGTGCTCGGCGGCAATGCCGGGGCCGGTGTCGCGCACCGCGTACTCGCCGCGGCCGTCGGGCAGCAGCCGCCAGCTCACCGCGACCTCGCCGCCGCCCGGGGTGTAGCGGATGGCGTTGCTCAGCAGGTTCGACATGGCGCTCTGGAGCTCGGTCGTCGCGCCCGAGAGCTCGGACTCGGCGCCGACCTCGAAGGACAGCCGGTGCCCGAGCGGTGCGAGCCGCCCGGAGAGGCCGCGCCCCTCGTCTTCGCACTGGGCCAGCAGTGCACGCACGCGCACCCACTGGTTGCCCGACGGCGCTGCACTGCCTTCGAGGCGCGACAGCGTGAGCAGGTCGTTCACCAGCGTTTCCATGCGGTGCGACTGCTGGCTCATGAGGGAGAGATAGCGCGCGCGTTCGTTCGCGTCGAGCGGCAGGTTCTGCAGCGTCTCGACGAAGCCCGCCAGCACGGTGAGCGGCGTGCGGATCTCGTGCGAGACGTTGGCCACGAAATCGCGCCGCATCGCCTCGGCCTGCTCGAGTGCCGTGATGTCGCGCGTGAGCAGCATGCGGCGGTTGCCGGCGTAGGGATGCACCTGCACCGAGAGCCGCATCGGATGACTGCGCTGATGCACCTGCGCGGGGCCGGGCGCGTCGATCACGACGTCGCGGCTGTAGTTCCACGAGGCGAGGTAGGCCACGAAGGCCGGGTCGCGCACGAGGTTGGCGAGATGCTGGAGAAGATCGCGTTCGGCATGGATGCCGAGCTGGTTCGCGGCGGTCTGGTTGCACCATTCGATGCGGCCCTGCTCGTCGAGCAGGATCACGCCGTTGGGCGATGCCTGGATGGCGGCGAGGAACTCCTGGAGCCGCTCCTCGGCCTGCCGCGTCTGCTGCTCGCGCTCCCGCAGCAGCTTGCGGATGCGTTCCGACAGCTCGCCCCAGACGCCGGGGCCGCGGCTCGGGAGGCCGGCAGCATCGTTGCGAAGCACGCGCAGCAGACGTTCGGCACGCCAGGCATCGAGCACCAGCCACAGCACCGCGCCGAGCCAGGCGCCGAGCCACCAGTACCGCCATCCCAGGAGCGCCGTCGCACCCGCCCCGACCAGGAGCGATGCTATGAGAAACGTAGCAACACGAAAAGGCATGGCGGGCGATTATCCGCGCCCGCGGCCGATGGAGACCACGCGCCTCAAACCGTGACCTGGGCGGTCAGGCGATAGCCGGCGCCGCGCACCGTCTCGACCATCGGCGAAGCGGCGCCCAGCGACTCGCGCAGCCGCTTCACGTGCACGTCGACCGTGCGCTCCTCGATGTAGACATGGTCGCCCCACACCTTGTCGAGCAGTTGCGCGCGGCTGTGCACGCGCTCGGCATGCTGCATCAGGTAGGCCAGCAGCTTGAATTCGGTCGGGCCGACCTTGAGCGGGTTGCCTTGCCAGGTCACGCGGTGCGTCGCGGTGTCGAGCACCAGTTCGCCGATCTCGACGCGCTCGGTCACGACTTCGGGCGCGCGGCGGCGCAGCACGGCGCGGATGCGCGCGAGCATTTCCTGGGTCGAGAAAGGCTTGGTGATGTAGTCGTCGGCGCCGGCGTCGAGGCCGGCCACCTTGTCGGGCTCGTCGCCGCGCGCCGTCAGCATCAGGATCGGGATGGCCTTGGTGCGCGCGTCCTTGCGCCACTGGCGTGCGAGCTGCAGGCCGCTCTGGCCCGGCAGCATCCAGTCGAGCAGGATCAGGTCCGGCAGGAAGGCTTCGATCTCGCGCTGTGCGGCGGCGCCGTCTTCCGACCAGATCGGCTCGAAGCCGTTGTGGCGCAGGTTGACGGCGATCAGCTCGGCGATCGAAGACTCGTCTTCGACGATCAGGACTCGGGGTTTCTTCATGCTTTCCAGGCTGCGCTCACTGCAGCGCCGATTCGATTTCCTGCATCGAAGTGTGCCGCACATCGGCGCCCTTGACGATGTAGATGATGAATTCGGCAATGTTCTTTGCGTGGTCGCCGATGCGCTCGATCGCCTTCGCGAGGAACAGCAGGTCGAGGCTGGCGGAGATGGTGCGGGGGTCTTCCATCATGTAGGTGACCAGCTTGCGCACGAAGCCGTCGAATTCCTTGTCGATCAGGTCGTCGTCCTTGAGGATCGACAGCGCCGCGGCCGTGTCGAGGCGCGCGAAGGCGTCGAGCGCGGTGCGCAGCAGGCCCGAGGCGAGGTCGGCGGCGATGCGCAGCTCGTTCGACGGCAGCGCGCGCGCCGAACCGCTCTCGATGATCGACTTGACCATGCGCGCGATCTTGTTGGCCTCGTCGCCCACGCGCTCGAGGTTGGCGGTGGTCTTGGAGATCGCGATCAGCAGGCGCAGGTCGCGTGCGGTCGGCTGGCGGCGCGCGATGATCGACGACAGCTCGCGGTCGATCTCGATCTCCATCGCGTTGACGCGCGTCTCGGTTTCCATCACGCGGTCGGCGGCCTCGGGGTCGAACTGCAGCAGCGCGTAGACGGCCTGATGGATCTGCGACTCGACCATGCCGCCGAGCTCCATCACGCGCGACGAGACGCCGTTGAGTTCGCTGTCGAACTGGCTGGAAAGGTGTTTCTCGGTCATGTTGTCTCCTTTGACTTCAACCGAAACGGCCGGTGATGTAGTCCTCGGTCTCCTTGCGCTGCGGCTTGAAGAACATCTGTTCGGTGGCGCCGAACTCGATCAGGTCGCCCAGGTACATGTAGGCGGTGTAGTCGCTGCAGCGCGCCGCCTGCTGCATGTTGTGCGTCACGATGACCACGGTGTATTCGTTCTTGAGTTCGGCGATCAGCTCCTCGATCTTCGCGGTCGAGATCGGGTCGAGCGCCGAGCAGGGTTCGTCGAGCAGCAGCACCTCGGGCTTGATCGCGATGCCGCGCGCGATGCACAGGCGCTGCTGCTGGCCGCCGGAGAGGCCCGAGCCGCTCTGCTGCAGCTTGTCGCGCACTTCGGTCCAGAGCGCGGCCTTCTTGAGCGCCCACTCCACGCGGTCGTCCATCTCGCTCGCGCTGAGATTCTCGAACAGCTTCACGCCGAACGCGATGTTGTCGTAGATCGACATCGGGAACGGCGTGGGCTTCTGGAACACCATGCCGACCTTGGCGCGGATCAGCGCCACGTCCTGCTTGGAGGTGAGCAGGTTCTCGCCGTCGAGCGCGATCACGCCCTCGGCGCGCTGCTCGGGATAGAGCTCGAACATGCGGTTGAAGGTGCGCAGCAGGGTCGACTTGCCGCAACCCGACGGACCGATGAAGGCCGTGACCTTGTTCTCGGGAATCTCGAGGTTGATGCCCTTGAGCGCATGGAACTTGCCGTAGTAGAAGTTCAGGTCCTTGACCGAGATCTTCGAGGGCGACGGTTGTGCGACGGTGTTTGGCATGGTGCTTCTTCTTGAATCAGAGTTTGTTGCGCGTCAGCACGCGCGCCAGGATGTTGAGTGCGAGCACCGCGACGGTGATCAGGAACACGCCGGCCCACGCCAGTTGTTGCCAGTTCTCGTAGGGGCTCATTGCGAACTTGAAGATCGTGACCGGCAGGCTGGCCATCGGCTGGCTCAGGTCGGAGGTCCAGAACTGGTTGTTCAGCGCGGTGAAGAGCAGCGGCGCCGTTTCGCCCGCGATGCGCGCCACGGCGAGCAGCACGCCCGTGACCACACCGGCGCGTGCGGCGCGCAGCGTGATGCTCAGGATCACCTTCCACTTCGGCGTGCCGAGCGCATAGGCCGCTTCACGCAGCCCGGGCGGCACCAGCTGCAGCATGTTCTCGGTGGTGCGGATCACCACCGGGATCACGATCAGCGCCAGCGCCAGCGCACCGGCCAGACCCGAGAAGGTCTTGAAGTACGCCACCACCACCGCATACACGAACAGGCCGATCACGATCGACGGTGCCGACAGCAGGATGTCGTTGACGAAACGCGTGACCGAAGCCAGCCAGCCCTTCGGGTTGTACTCCGCGAGGTAGATGCCGGCCATGATGCCGATCGGCGTGCCCACGAAGGTGGCGAGGAGCACCATCACGGAGGAGCCGAAGATCGCATTCGCGATGCCGCCCGCCTCGTTCGGCGGCGGCGTCATTTCGGTGAAGGTGGCGATCGCCAGGCCGCCGAGACCCAGGCGCAGCGTTTCCCAGAGGATCCAGATCAGCCAGAAGACGCCGAACGCCATCGCCGCGAGCGAGAGCGTCAGCGCGACCTTGTTGAGCCGGTTGCGCGCGGCGAACTTGGCCTGGCGCGCTTCGGAAATCGCCTTGGCATTCACGAGGTTCTGCGCGGTGCTCACGATTTGGTTCCTTCGCTCTTCTTCATCTGGGCCAGCAGCATCTTGGACAGCGACAGCACGACGAAGGTGATGAAGAACAGCACCAGGCCGAGATACATCAGCGCCGCCTGGTGCAGGCCCGCGCCGGCTTCGGCGAACTCGTTGGCCAGTGCCGAGGTGATGCTGTTGGCTGCCTCGAACACCGACAGCGAATTGAGTTGGTTCATGTTGCCGATCACGAAGGTGACCGCCATGGTTTCACCGAGCGCCCGGCCGAGGCCGAGCATGATGCCGCCGATCACGCCGGCCTTGGTGTAGGGCAGCACCACCTTGGAGACCACTTCCCAGGTCGTGGAGCCGAGGCCGTAGGCCGACTCCTTGAGCAGGGGCGGCGTCACCTCGAACACGTCGCGCATCACCGAGGCGATGAACGGGATGATCATGATCGCGAGGATGATGCCGGCCGACAGAATGCCGATGCCCACCGGCGGCCCGGACACCAGCGCGCCGAGGTAGGGCACGCCGCTGAGCAGCTTCTGCAGCGGCTGCTGCACCCAGGTGGAAAGGATCGGGCCGAACACCAGCAGGCCCCACATGCCGTAGACGATGGACGGCACCGCCGCGAGCAGTTCGATGGCCGTGCCCAGCGGGCGCTTGAGCCAGTTGGGCGACAGTTCGGTGAGGAACAGCGCGATGCCGAAGCTCACCGGCACCGCGATCACCAGCGCGATGATCGAGGTGGCCAGCGTGCCGTAGATCATGACCAGGCCGCCGTACTCGTTCTGCACCGGGTCCCACACGCTGCTCGTGAGGAAGCCCAGGCCGTATTTCGAGATGGCGGGCCAGGCGCCGGCGATCAGCGACAGCAGGATGCCGATCAGCATCGCGAGCGTCAGCAGCGCGGCGCCCTTGGCGGCCCAGCCGAACAGGCGGTCGGCCATCGGGCCCGAACGCGGCGCCTTCACGGGCTGGGGGGCGGCGGCGCGGCCGCGCTCGGCAGCGAGGTCGAGCGTGGAAGCGGAGGCAGGAAAAGTGGATGACACGGGTCGCTCCGACAAAGACGAAGGCGGCGCATCCTCGAGCGAAGTGCTGCTCATGGGTGCGCCGTCCGGGACTGGATGGATGGGCTTACTTGTAGGCGATCGGCTTGCCCGAAGCGTCCTTGATCTCACCCCATGCCTTGACGATCGTGGCCTTCACGGTGTCGGGCATCGGCACGTAGTCGAGCTCGTCGGCCGTCTTGTCGCCGCTCTTGTAGGCCCAGTCGAAGAACTTCAGCACGGTCGTCGCGTTGGCGGGCTTCTCCTGTGCCTTGTGCATCAGGATGAAGGTGGCGCCGGTGATCGGCCAGGCGTCCTTGCCGGCCTGGTTGGTCAGCACCTGGTAGAAGCTCTTGCTCCAGTCGGCGCCGGCGGCGGCGGCCTTGAACGCGGTGTCTTCGGGCGAGACGAAGTTGCCGGCCGCGTTCTGCAGCTGGGCGTAGGTCATCTTGTTCTGCTTGACGTAGGCGTACTCGACGTAGCCGATCGAGTTGGGCAGGCGGCCCACGAACGCGGCGACGCCTTCGTTGCCCTTGCCACCCGCGCCGGTGGGCCAGTTGACTGCCGTGCCTTCGCCGACCTTGGTCTTCCACTCGGCGTTGACCTTGCTCAGGTAGTTGGTGAACAGGAAGCTGGTGCCCGAACCGTCGGCGCGGCGGACCGGCGCGATGGCGGCGTCAGGCAGCGCCAGCGAACCGTTCAGCGCCTTGATGGCGGGGTCGTTCCACTTGGTGATCTTGCCGAGGTAGATGTCGCCCAGCACCTGGCCGTTGAGCTTCAGCTCGCCCGGCTTGATGCCCTGGATGTTCACGACGGGAATCACGCCGCCGATGACGGTGGGGAACTGCATCAGGCCCTTGGCCTGGAGGTCCTCGTCCTTCAGGGGGGCGTCGGAAGCGCCGAAATCGACGGTCTTGGCCTCGATCTGCTTGAGGCCGGCACCCGAACCGACCGACTGGTAGTTGATCTTGACGCCGGTGGCCTTGTTGAAGTCGGAAGCCCACTTGGCATAGAGCGGCGCCGGGAAGCTGGCGCCGGCACCCGTCACGTCCTGCGCGAAGGCGGGCACATGGGCGAAAGCCGCGGCCACGAGGCCGGCAGCTGCAAATTTGAACGTTGCTTTCATATCGCTTCCTTTAGAAGTAAGAAGTAGTCCCCCTTCGGGCTTGGACGGACTCTAGAAAGCTTGTGTGACATCGGTGTGACACCCTCCTGTCGAGGGAAATGCGGCTGTTTTCGATCGGGCTTGTGTGACGCTGTCACGGAACCGTCATGTGGCACGCCTAGCCTTCCGAAGCCCCCCGCCGACGACGAAGCCCACCGTTTGGGCGCTACGATCCCAGGCACTGCCCCCTCTCCACACAACTACATGCAAAACGGCACCCGCCTCGCCGCTGTCGATCTCGGATCGAACAGCTTCAGGCTCGAAATCGGCCAGGTCGACCACGGCCAGATCCATCGCACCGAATACCTCAAGGAGACGGTGCGCCAGGGCAACGGGCTCGACAGCGCCCGCAACCTCACGCCCGAAGCCATGCAGCGCGGCTGGGACGCCCTCGCCCGCTTCGGCGAGCGGCTGGCGGGCTTCAAGCGCTCGCAGGTGCGTGCCGTGGCCACCCAGACGCTGCGCGAGGCACGCAACCGCGAGGAATTCCTGCTGCGCGCGCGCACCATCCTGGGCTTCGGCATCGACGTGATCCCGGGCCGGGAGGAAGCCCGCCTGATCTACCAGGGCGTGGCGCACATGCTGCCGCACACCGATGCCTCGGACCGGGAACGGCGGCTCGTGGTGGACATCGGCGGACGGTCCACCGAAATGATCATCGGCCGTGCGCTGCAGGCCGAGCTGATGGAGTCGTACCGCGTGGGCAGCGTCGCCTGGTCGATGAAGCACTTCGCCGAAGGCCTGTTCACGCCCGCCGCATTTCGCGCCGCCGAGGTCGCGGCCAAGGCGGTGCTCGACGATGCACTTTCAGGCTACGGCCGCGAGCGCTGGGACGTCGCCTACGGCGCCTCGGGCACCATCGGCGCGGTGGGCGACGTGCTGGCCGCGGCCGGCGGCGAGCTGGGGCTGATCACGCGCGACGGACTCGACTGGCTGGTCGACCGGCTGCTCAAGGCCGGCAGCGCCGACAAGCTGCGCATCGACGGCATGCGCGAAGACCGCAAGGCCGTGATCGGCGGCGGCGTGAGCGTGCTTCGCGCGGTGTTCGACCTGCTCGGCATCGAGGAAATGAAGGTCGCCCAGGGCGCCCTGCGCCACGGCGTGCTCTATGAGCTGCTGGAGCGCGACGAAAGCGTGGCCGACCTGCGCACCGCCACCGTCGCGCGGCTCGCGAGCCGGTTCTCGGTCGATGCGGCGCAGGCCCGGCGCGTGGGCGACACCGCGGCGGCGCTGTTCGTGCAGCTCATGCCCGCGGCGCGCGGGGGCAGCACCGGCACCCGTGCCGGCCGCGCGCTGCGCAAGCTCGGGTGGGCCGCCCAGTTGCACGAGATCGGCACGCTGGTGTCGCACAGCGACTATCACAAGCACGGCGCCTACATCCTCGACAACACCGATGCGCCCGGCTTTGCCGTGAACGAGCTGCATGCGCTCGCGCAACTGGTGCTGGGGCAGCGCGGCAAGCTGCGCAAGCTCGATGCCGCGCTCGAGGACGAGACCTTCGTGATGCAGCTGCTCTCGCTGCGCCTCGCCGTCATCCTGTGCCACGCGCGCCGCGATCCCGACGTCCGGGCGCTGAATCTGGTGGCACTGGGTGCCCGCGCCTTCACGATCGCCTGCGCACCGGACTGGGCGGAGGCCTATCCGCAGTCGGCCCACCTGCTGCGGGAGGAAGTGCTGGCCTGGCAGAAGACCAGCAGCTGGCGCGTCGAACTCAGCTGAACGCCAGGTGCTCCCCTTCGCGGGCGCACCGGAACCGGCTCACCGGGCTTCGGTCCGCGCCGCGAGCTGCGACGACGCGTCCTGGCCGAACATGCCGGCATAGGCCGGCTGGAGGATCTGCGAGAGCCCGCGGCGCAGGCCGTCCTGGGCCTTGGCGGTGTCCTGCAGCAACCCGTCGTAGGCCAGGAAGGCCGGCTCTTCGAGGTCGGACGTGTGCGTGGTCTGGAACAGCACCGCCTGCTGCTCGTTCTTCAGCGACTGTTCGATCGCAACGAAGGGCTTGTAGCTCGACGTGATGTCGGGCGCCCCGTAGGTGGTGGTGACGCGAACCACCAGGGTGCTGTAGCCCGGGGTCGGCTGGAAGTCGGGCACCTGCAGCACGTCGAGCAACCGGTCCACGCGCGGCACGGGGGTGATGCGGACTTCGCGGCCGCCCGCGCGCAGGCGCGCCGCGAGCAGCTCCGCGAAATGCCGGTTGAGCGAAGCCGCCCCGCTCTTCTTGACCGCGGTGGTGAACTCCCCGCTGCGCCGCTCGATGCGGTCTTCGCGCGTGACGCGGGTGCCGACCTCCACGCCCAGCGCGACCAGCGTGCCGACCGGTCCGAAGACCCCGGCCCAGCCCACGATCGCCGAGCCGCCGCCGTCCATGACCGTCAGCCGATCCTCGTCGTTGTAGACGAGTTCGATCTTCGTGACCGAACGCGTGAGGTCGTGGCGGACCTGCGGGGCGGCATCGGGCGCGTGCGTGGCGGCACAACCCGGCAGGAGAAGAAGAACGGCTGCTGCAGACAGCAGGGAAACCAGCGTTTTCATGGGCGCTCGCGGTGGAAGGCGGCTGCGCCAGCCCGCCATCCGATGCCCGCTGACTCGCGGCGCCCAAGGCGTTTGCCGTGCAATCGCCTTGTGGTTGTAAGTTATCGATGCAAGTTGTGACTAAATGCATCTGGCACAGTCATTGTGCCTACATACCGCTGCCGCGTCCCCATGAAATTCGTCAATTAGTTTACAGATCTGAGCGAATTCTTCGCTCCGACGCAGGCTCAGATCAGCTCGGGCGACTGCACCGTGACGACCACGGTCTGCACGTCGCCGTCGCGCTCGCGGGTGCGGATCCACCACAGCGCGCCCTTGCGGACCGGACAGCTGTCCTGCTTGAGCCCGAGCAGCAGCGAGATCGCCTGCCCCACCGACGGCTGATGGCCGACCATCAGCACGACCGACTTGCCGTTGGGCCACCCGGCCGCAGCCAGCATGGCCTCGGCATTGGTGTCGGGTGCGAGCTCCGAGCGCAGCTTGTACTTGCGGCCGAGCGCGAGCACGGTCTGCTCGCAACGCCGCGCCGGGCTGCAGATGATGCGCGTGCCGTCGGGCAATTGCCGGTCGAGCCAGCTCGCCATGCGCTTGGCCTGCTTCTCGCCGCGGGGCGTCAACGAACGCTGCAGGTCGTCGCAGCCCTCGGTCCAGTCCTCGGCTTCGGCATGGCGCCAGAAGATCAAGTCCATGGTCATCGTCTTTCGATCGTCAGTTGCCCGATGCATCGGGGTGATGCCCTCGCGATGCATAACGATTCATGAGCGCGGTCTGCGCTCCGTGCGCCTCGATGGCCCGCGAGGCGCCGGTCTCCCCGGCGTGAGTGTCGTGGTCCACGCGGGTGTAGATGCCGTCGCCGCCGAGGTCCCAGGCGTCGCGGCCGTCGTGCAGGTAGGCCACCAGGCATTCGTCGATCAGGCGCTGGCGCAGGCTGGGATCGGTCACCGGCCACGCGAGTTCGACCCGGCGCATCATGTTGCGGTTCATCCAGTCGGCGCTCGACAGATAGAGCGATTCCTCCTCGCCCACGCGGAAATAGAAGACTCGCGAATGCTCGAGGAAGCGCCCGATCACCGAGCGCACGCGGATGTTGTCGGTCAGCCCCGCCACCTGCGCCGGCAGCGTGCACGCGCCGCGCACGATCAGGTCGATCTTCACGCCGTTCTGCCCGGCGCGGATCAGAGCCGCCACGAGCTCCTCGTCGGTCAGCGCATTCATCTTGGCGACGATGCGCGTGGGCTCGCCGGTGGCGGCCGCGAGGCTCAGCGCATCGATCTGCGCCACGAGGTTGCGGTGCAGGTCGAAGGGCGCGAGCCACATGCGGTTGAGCTTCGGCAAGCGGCTCTGGCTGGCCAGATGGACGAACACCGCCTCCATGTCGGCGGTCAGCAGCGGATCGGCCGTGAGATGGCTGATGTCGGTGTAGAGCCGGGCGGTGCGCGGGTTGTAGTTGCCGGTGGACAGGTGCCCGTAGCGGCGCATCTGCTTGCCCTCGCGGCGTGTCACCAGCAGCATCTTGGCGTGCGTCTTGAGGCCGACCACGCCGTAGACCACCTGCGCGCCGATGGACTCGAGCATCTCGGCCCAGTTGATGTTGGCTTCCTCGTCGAAGCGGGCCTTGAGCTCCACCACCACCGTCACTTCCTTGCCGCGGCGCACTGCCTCGCGCAGCAGGTCCATGAGTTCCGAATCGGCGCCGGTGCGGTAGATGGTCTGCTTGATCGCGAGCACCTGCGGGTCTTCCACGGCTTCCCGCAGGAAGGCCAGCACGCCGTCGAAGCTCTCGAAGGGCTGGTGGATCAGCACGTCGCCGCGCTGCAGGCGCTCGAAGAAGGACTGCGCGGGCGAGAGCGTGACCGGATAGGAGGCGGTGTAGGGCGGAAAGCGCAGCTGCGGCTCTTCGAGCAGGTCGATCAGCTGCGTGAGCCGCGCGAGGTTGACCGGGCCATGCACGCGGTAGAGCGCCTGCGGCGGCAGGTTGAACTGCGCGAGCAGGAAGCTCGCGAGCGACTCGGCGCAGCTCGCCGACACCTCGAGCCGCACGGCCTGTCCGAAATGGCGGTGCTGCAGCCCCTGGCGCAAGGCGGTGCGCAGGTTCTTGACGTCTTCCTCGTCCACCGCGAGGTCGGAATGGCGCGTCACGCGGAACTGCGAGAAATCGCCGACCTCGCGTCCGGGGAACATGCCCGACAGGTGCGCGCGCACCACGCTCGAGAGCGCCACGAACAGCGTCTTGCCGTCCGAGACCTTGGCCGGCATGCGGATCACCCGCGGCAGCACGCGCGGCACCTTGACGATCTGGATCGGGTTCTCGCGGCCGAAGGCATCCTTGCCGCCGAGCCGCACGATGAAGTTGAGCGACTTGTTGGCGACCTGCGGAAACGGATGCGCCGGGTCCAGCCCCACGGGAATCAGCAGCGGCCGCACCTCGCGCTCGAAATACTCAC
This sequence comes from Variovorax sp. TBS-050B, assembly GCF_029893635.1. Taxonomy (NCBI): domain Bacteria; kingdom Pseudomonadati; phylum Pseudomonadota; class Betaproteobacteria; order Burkholderiales; family Comamonadaceae; genus Variovorax; species Variovorax sp. TBS-050B. The sequence goes on from NZ_JARXYR010000002.1 coordinate 4,404,203, forward strand.
TGACCCACTTGCGCTGCGCCGGGGTGCGCTCGCCGTGCGAGACGATGTGGATGCCGTGGGTCGCGAACGTCGGCATCAGCTCGTCGTTGTAGAGCGCGTACTGGCGCGCCACCAGCGCATGCGCCGTCTCGGCGAGGCGCTCGAACGAACCGACCGTGTAGGCGCCCTTCTGGTCGCCGGCGCCGCGGGCGATCAGGTGCGGTGCGGCGCGGACTTCAAAGAACTCGTCGAGGTTCGACGACACGATGCACAGGTAGCGCAGCCGTTCGATCAGCGGCACCTCGGGCCGGCGCGCCCAGTCAAGCACACGCTCGTTGAAAGACAGGATGCTGTGGTCGCGATCGAGCAGCTTGAATGCCGAGGCCGCGACCGGTGGGCCAGCGGGAGCAGATTCCATGGGGACTGATTCTGGAGCAAGCGGCACGGGAGCACACGAAGACGGAAATATGACAGTGTCACCATCGTTTGTGACGTTTTCGTGACTCTGCGGTGACGGCGGGAGGTGGTGCTGCACCGCCGTGTCATCGGTAGAGGCAGGCGGCCCGGCGTCGGGCCGGGCGGCCGCTGGCTTCATGCGCCGAGGAAATGCTTGCGGTAGCGCGCGGGCAGGTCGTCGATGCGCATCAGCATCGGCAGGTCCGCGGTGTTGAAGTCCGGATCCCAGGCCGGCGCGCCCAGCACCTTGGCGCCCAGGCGCAGGTAGCCTTTGATCAGCGCCGGCGGCTCGACGTCGAGCGCGCTGTCGAGCCGCTCGATCGGCAGCGGCAGGCGAGGCTGCACCTGGTACTGGATCGGTGCCATGTGCGTGGCCGAGAGCTGGCGCCAGATGCTGGCGGCGGCGTCGCCGCTGGTCACGCCGTTGTGTGACATCGGAATGCTGGCGCAGCCGATCATGGTGTCGAGCTTGTTGCGGTGCATGAAGCCCGCGAGCGCGCCCCACAGCGCGAGGATCACCCCGCCCTGCCGGTGTGCCGGATGCACGCAGCTGCGGCCCAGCTCGACCATGCGTTCGCGCAGGTCGCGCAGCCGGGTCAGGTCGAACTCGGTGTCGCTGTAGGTGCTGCCCACGCGGCGCGCCTGGGCCGGCGTGAGCACGCGGTAGGTGCCGATCACCTGCTGCGTGAGCTCGTCGCGCACCACCAGATGCTCGCAGAAGTCGTCGAACAGGTCGACGTCGTGCCCGGCGATCGGCGTGCTCACGCGGGCACCCATTTCGCCGACGAACACCTCGTAGCGCAGGCGCTGCGCCGCGCGCACGTCGTCGAGGTGGCGCGCCCAACCCACGGTGATGCCCTGCTTCGCGTCGACGACCGGCGGCACCAGAACCGCCGCGGGCGCCTCGGGCACCTGCGTGCGCGGCAGGCTGGGTGCGGGCCAGATGGCGGCACGCAGTCCGAGCTGCGAGAGCGGGAACGTCGGATTGGGCAGTTCTTTCATGCGGGATCCCTTTCTGCCCACGGAGTCTCTGCACCTGTGGTGAAAGCGGCATGTCAGCGGCATGGCAATTGCATGACCGTGTTACAGCGTATGAAAGCCCCGCCTTGGAGGTCTAATGCGGGCTTCCCGACATGGAGCCTTCGACATGGCGACCGCCGCAAACAGCAGTTTCGACAACCGACTCCACCAGACCTTTCCGGTGCTCAGCGACGCCGAGATCGCGCGCGTCGCCCGCTTCGCGACGGTGCAGCACTTCGCCCGCGGCGAGCGCCTGTTCACCGCGGGCGAGACCAGTCCGGGCATGTTCGTGCTGCTCAAGGGCGTCGTCGCGGTCACGCAGCGTGACGGTCTCGGCCACGTGGTGCCGATCGTGCGGCAGGGACCCGGCGAGTTCCTGGCCGAAGTGGGCCAGTTGAGCGGCCGCCCCGCGCTGGTCGACGGCCATGCCGACGAGGACGTCGAGGCGCTGCTCGTGCCGCCCGCGCAACTGCGCGCGCTGCTGGTGGCCGAAGCCGACCTGGGCGAACGCATCACGCGCGCCCTGATCCTGCGTCGCGTGGCGCTGATCGAGTCAGGCGCGAGCGGGCCGGTGCTGATCGGCAAGCCGGCCTCGCCCGACATGGCGCGGCTGGAGAATTTCCTGCGCCGCAACGGCCACCCCTACCACCTCGTCGACGCGGCCGAGGACCCGGACGCCGCCGCGCTGCTCGAACAGTACGGCACCTGCAAGCTGCTCGCGGTGTGCCCCGACGGCTCGGTGCTGGTGAACCCGGCCGAAGATGCGCTCGCGCGCTGCCTCGGCATGCTCGACACCGCCGAGCGCGAGGAGGCGTTCGACGTCGCCGTGGTCGGTGCCGGGCCGGCCGGCCTGGCAACGGCGGTGTATGCGGCCTCCGAGGGCCTGCGCGTGATCGTGCTCGACTGCCGCGCCTTCGGCGGCCAGGCCGGCGCGAGCGCGCGCATCGAGAACTACCTGGGCTTTCCCACCGGCATCTCGGGCCAGGCGCTGGCGGGACGCGCGTTCGTGCAGGCCCAGAAGTTCGGCGTCGACATGCTGATTCCGGCCCAGGCAGAGTCGCTCGACTGCACGCGCGACAACCCCGAGCGCAACCTGCGGATCACGCTGACCGACGGCCGCGCGATCCGCGCCCGCACGGTGGTGATCGCGAGCGGCGCGCGCTACCGGCGTCCCGACGTGCCGCGGCTGGCGGAATTCGAAGGCCGAGGCATCTGGTACTGGGCCTCGGCCATCGAAGCCAAGCTCTGCGCCCGGCAGGAGGTCGCGCTGGTCGGCGGCGGCAATTCGGCGGGCCAGGCGGCCGTGTTCCTGTCGCGCCATGCGGCCAAGGTCAACGTGCTGGTGCGCGGACCCTCGCTGGCGGCGAGCATGTCGCGCTACCTGATCGACCGCATCGAGGCCACGCCCAACATCGAGCTGCATCCGCACACCCAGCTCGTGAAGCTCAACGGCGGGCCGAACGAGGGCCTGACCGGTGCCACCTGGCGCTGCCAGCGCACCGGGCGCGAGCACGACTGCGCGGCACGCAACATCTTCCTGTTCGTCGGCGCCGAACCCGAAACCGGCTGGCTCGAAGGCTGCGGCGTCTCGGTCGACAAGCACGGCTTCGTGCTCACCGGCGATGCGGCGAGCGGCGGCTTCCCGGCGCGGCCGGCGGCGCCGCTCGAATCGAGCGTCCAGGGCGTGTTCGCGGTGGGCGACGTGCGCTCGGGCTCGGTCAAGCGCGTGGGCGGCGCCATCGGCGAAGGCGCCGCGGTGGTCGCGCTGATCCACCAGCATCTGTCATCGGCCTCGGCCGTGGCCTGAGCGGCATCGTCCGCGCGGCGCTGCGCGTCCCGCAAATCCCCCGCGCCGCGCGCACGGCGGAGGCCGCGTATATGCTGCGCCCCTCGGAACACAACCACACACGGAGAGCCGCGACATGCCCGCTTCGCCCATCGAGGTCTATTCCTGGCCCACGCCCAACGGCCACAAGATTCACATCATGCTGGAGGAGTGCGGACTGCCCTACCGCGCCCATCCGGTCAACATCGGCAAGGGCGACCAGTTCGCGCCCGACTTCCTGCGCATCAGCCCGAACAACAAGATTCCCGCCATCACCGATCCCGACGGGCCGGACGGCCAGCCGATCTCGCTGTTCGAATCGGGCGCCATCCTGGTCTATCTGGCGGGCAAGACCGGCCGGTTCCTGCCGGAGACCGACCGCGAACGCTACGACGTGCTGCAGTGGCTCATGTTCCAGATGGGCGGCGTCGGCCCGATGCTCGGCCAGGCGCACCACTTCCGCATGTACGCGCCCGAGAAGATCCCCTACGCCATCGACCGCTACAGCAACGAGGCCAAGCGCCTCTACGGCGTGATCGACCGGCAGTTGTCGAAGAACAGGTTCATCGCCGGCAAGAGCTACTCGATCGCCGACATCGCGATCTTTCCGTGGCTGCGCAGCTGGGACAAGCAGGGCATCACGCTCAGCGACTACCCGCACCTCAAGGCCTGGTTCGACGGCATTGCCGCCCGTCCGGCCGTGCAGCGCGGCGTGCAGGTGCTCGCGGACCTGCGCCAGCCGATCACCGGCGACAAGGAACGCGAGATTCTTTTCGGCAAGACGCAGTACGAGAGGCGCTGAGCGCCCCTTTATCCAGGCTAGAATGGAAGGCTTGTCGGGGTGTAGCGCAGCCTGGTAGCGCATCTGGTTTGGGACCAGAGGGTCGAAGGTTCGAATCCTTTCGCCCCGACCAAGTCTTTCGGTATTTTTCTTTTCCGCTTCTGTCCGGCCCGGATTCTGCCCGTAGCTCAGTTGGATAGAGCACCTGCCTTCTAAGCAGGTTGTCGGGGGTTCGATCCCCCTCCGGGCAGGCCACTTCCTTTTTTATTCGTCACCACCGCAGCGGATTTGCGCCGCCTGCGTGCGTCGATGCGTCCGGCCCCTGCGCCGCTATTGGCTTTGCAAATTCCGAACGCCAATTGCATGCGGTCACAAGTCCGTGGTGAATCGGCCGACGAAGTAAACGTCTGCAACGCGGCATGCATGTTGCAAAGCCCGTGTATCCTTTCTGGCCCCTCCAAACAGGGGCGGCGATCCACGAAGCTTCAATGAAATTAGCGATTCTGACCATCCGCGGAAAACCGGTGAACCCCGGCATATCTGCGCTCGTTTTTCTGCTTTTTTCGCTCGTGGTCGGCGTCATACCTTTTGCTTATCACGATACCGCCGCGGCGAATTTCCCGGACGAGGACACGCTGCTGAGTTTCTTCGGCGAGGATGCCTGCCAATTGACTTCCACCACGGTGGAAGAACGCAATTCCTACGCCTGCAGCGCCTTCCTGCTCGAATCGGCCGGCCTCAGCGCAGAAACCGCTCCGCTCGCTGGCGCGATCCTGAGCGTGGCGCTCACGATGATCCCGCTGTTCCAGTTCCGGCGCGTGTCGCTCGGGGTGTTCCTGGTGTCTGTGGGATGGGGCTTCATCCGCGCGATCTTTCTTTCCGTGCTCTCGAAGGACATGCTGTCGGCCACCGTCGTCCTCATCTGCGTGATGGCGGCGAGGAGTTCGTATTTCGGCTGGATCTGGCTCGCGACGGCCACGCTTTACGGCTGGATGGTCCGCAAGTACTGGCTGCTCGTGAGCGCGGTCTGGGTCGGCTTGTGGATGGTTCGGAAGCGGCTCACCGTTTTTCGGCTGGTGATGCTGATTCTTTTGATCTATATCGCAATGGCGCTGGTCTTTCAGGTGGCGCTCGGTGTTTCGCTCGATTTCGCCCGCGCCCAGGTGAATGAAAACCGTGAAATCGGCGCCGAAGGCTCGCGCACCATCATCGAGGCGGTGATCGCGTCGGAAAATCCGATTGCGCAGGCGCTCAATGCGCTGATCACCTATTTCCGCCTCGCATTTCCGCTCGAACTCCTGCGATTCGGCTCGGTGGGCCAATTGGCATTCATTGCCATCATGCCTTTTACCTACATCTGGATGATTCGCGTGATCGTCAAAGGCGTGAAATCGAAGGATCCGAAAATGATCCAGGCCGGCAAGATCGCGCTCGCGCCGCTGTCGTTCCTGATCATCGAAGGCATCTTCGAGCCGGACTTCGGTTCCTTTGCGCGCCATTTCGCCATGGTCAGTCCGCTCGTCTTTTCCGCCATGGCGCTGGTGCAGCAGGCGGAGCGGGCGCAGAACCGGCGGCTGCTGCGCGCACGGATGCAGGCCCAGGCACTCGCCACCACCCCAACGCCCACGCCCGAAGGGGCCTGACTCCGGTGAAATCCCAAGCCATCGTCGAAGACACCTCCCGCTACCTCGAATCGATCCAGGCCGGCAGAGGCATCGCCGCGCTCCTGGTGGTGGTGCACCATGCGGCGCAGAAGGCCGCCGCGCTGTCCGACGGCGCCATCCCGCCCTTCGACTTCGGCATCGTCGGGGTCGATCTGTTCTTCATGATCAGCGGGTTCATCATCTATTTCGTCACGGCCCACAAGCCGACGACGCATGCCGAGTTCTTCGAGAAGCGGCTGGTGCGCATCTTTCCGCTGTACTGGGGCCTTTCGCTGCTGGCGCTGGCCATCTTCCTGGTGAAGCCGGGCCTCATCAACAGCAGCGCGAGCGTGCCGACCGACGTCACCGCCTCGTTCCTGCTCTGGCCCACGGTGGCGCCCTACCTCGTCAACAACGGCTGGACGCTCACCTACGAGGTGCTGTTCTACATCCTGTGGGGCCTGGTGGCGATGCCGATGGCCACCACCCGCCGCGCGCTGGTGGCCTGCGCCCTGCTGCTGGCGATCGCGCTCGCAGGCCGCGTGGTCGCGCTCGATCCCAAGGTGCTCAACCTCTCGCTCTTCGTCGAATTCGCGGCCGGCGTGCTGACCGGCATGGCTTTCCACCGGCGCTGGCTGCGGCCGAACCGGGTGCTCTCCGCGCTGTTGGTCCTGGTCGGCACCGTCCTGGCCTATCTGGCGGTCGAAGGCGGCATGTCCAACTCGCCGATCCGCGGCTTCGTGCTGCTGGTGCCGGTGGCGCTGATGTTCCTGGGCATCGTGCTGGCCGGCCCACTCTGGCGGAAGGCGCAGTGGATGCTGCGCATCGGCGACAGCTCGTATTCGTTGTACCTCTTCCATCCGTTCATCCTGGTGATCATTCCGATCGCGGTGCGCCTGACGAAGCAGCAGCAGTCGCCCGGCGCGGTGCTGGCGATCTCCGTGGGAGCCTGCGTGGCGGCCGTCCTCTTCTCGTTCCTGCTCTACAAGCTCGTGGAACTGCCGCTGACCAACAGGCTCCGGGGCATGGTCGGGCGCATCGGCCGCTCGGCACGCCAACCCGCCTGAAGGCTTACAGCGCGTCGGGACGGCCGCTGTCGCGCCGCGGCACCGCGGCCGGCGATCTTCCCGGCATGCACACCGCCGACGCTCCCGAGGTTCCGCCGCGCTTTCCTTCCGGCTGGCGCATGGCCGCGCTCGCGTACACCGCGGCGGGCCTGACGGGCCTCGTCGCCTGCGCGGCCTTTCCCGAGAGCGAAACGGCCATGCTCGCCACCATTGCCGGCGGGCTGCCCTGGTCGCTGAGCCTGCTGACGCTCGGCCTGGCGCCGGGCGTTGCGCAGACCGCGCTGCTGCTGCTGGCGGGAAGCTGGGCACTCAATGCGGCGCTGCTGTGGTGGCTGGCCCTGCGCCGCGGCGGCGAACGGCGCGGCGACGGCAGCTGAAGAAAAGCGGCGCCACCCGGGCGCCATTCGATGCGATCATTTCGGGTTGTTGCTGCGCGTGCAGCGCGCGCCGGCCTCGAACGAACCCGCAGACGAAGGTGCCCCATGCTTCCTGAAACGCAAGTCAACGCGCCGCTGATCGGCCTCGCCGGCGGCCGGCAATCGCTCGACACGCCCGCGCTGGTGCTCGACCTCGGCGCGCTGTCGCGCAACATCGAGCGCATGGCCGCCTTTGCGAAGGCGCGCGGCGTGGCGCTGCGGCCGCACGTCAAGACGCACAAGTCGGTGGAGATCGCGCGCCGCCAGGTCGCGGCGGGCGCGGTCGGCGTGAGCTGCGTCACCCTGGGCGAGGCCGAAGTCATGGTCCGGGCCGGCATTCCCGACGTGCTGATCACATCGCCCGCAGTCACGCCGAGCAAGATCGCGCGCGTGGTCAGGCTCGCGAGGCTCGCCGGGCCCGGCGGGATGATGGTGGTGGTGGACGACCTGCGCAACGCTGCCGACCTGGCCGCGGCAACGCTCGGCCTGCCGCATCCGCTCGAGGTGCTGGTCGACTACGGCGCCGGCTACAACCGCACTGGTGCCGCCGACGAGGCGCAGGTGCTCGAACTGGCGCGCTACGTCGCGGCCGAGCCGCGCCTGAAGCTGCGCGGCCTGCAGGCCTATGCCGGCAACCTCCAGCACATCGTCGACCGGGCGCAGCGCAGCGCCGCCGCCGCGGGCTTGCGCGAAAAGATCGCGCACATCGTCTCGGAAGCCCGGCGCGCCGGCATCGCGTTCGAGATCGTCACCGGCGCCGGCACCGGCACGCATGACCTCGACGCCGGGCGCGATGCCTTCACCGAACTGCAGGCCGGCTCCTACGTGTTCATGGATGCCGAATACGCGCAGGTGCTCGGCGGCGCGGGCGGGCCTTCGCCCTTCGAGGTGTCGCTGTTCGTGCAGACCGCGGTGGTGAGCACCCACGCGGCCGACTGGGTGACGGTGGACGGCGGCACCAAGTGCTTTGCCACCGACTGTGGCGTGCCGCTGGTCGCGCGCGGGGTCGACCCGGCGAGCCGCTATGCCTTCTTCGGCGACGAGCACGGCAAGCTGCTGTTCGCCGGCGCGCGGCCCGCGCTCGGCAGCCGGGTGGAGTTCGTCACGCCGCATTGCGACCCGACGGTCAACCTGCACGATGCCTACCACGTGTTCGACGGCGACACGCTGGTGGCCATCTGGCCGGTCGACGCACGCGGCCGGCACTGACCGCGCGGCCGCTCAGACTCTGGGCAGCGCGGCGAGGAAGGTGGCGACGATGATCGCGGCGGCGCGGTCGAGTTGGAGGATGTCGCTCACCTCGAAGGCTGCGGGGAGTTCGCCCTCGCTCGTCTCCCCCGGCTGGCGGCGCAGTTCGAGCAGCACCTCGGCGGCCAGCTCGCGGTCGCTGCGCGGCCGCCCATCGGGATGCATCACCCAGGCGTCGACCTGGTCGAACGGGATGCCGCGAAACACCGCCACAAAAGGGAAATATTTGTATCGGTCCTCGCTGACCAGGATGGGGACGCTGAGGTTGCAGAAAAACGTGGTCGACATGCAGGACCGCCGTCGCAGTCAAAAGGATTAATTGTTAATGAATGTGACGAACACATCCATCCCTTTCGACCTTGCAATCTGCTGCTAGGCGTGACCTACCTCACACATTCGTACTCTTTTTTCGAAAAAGCGCCAGCAGCGGTCACGAAAACGTCGGAACTAGGCGCCAAGCGCGCCGAACTGCGGCGGGCGCCGCTCGATGTTGGCCCGCACCGCCTCCTGCTGGTTCGCGCCACCGATCAGCGCCCGCTGCTCCACCGATTCCGCCACCAGCAGCTCGGCCGCGCCCAGCGAGCGCGAGGCATTGAGCAGGCGCTTGCCGGCGCGGATCGCGTCCGGGCTCCGGGCCGCGATCCCGTGCGCCATCTCCAGCGCCACGGCCAAGGGATCGGCCGCCAGACGCGTGGCAAAGCCGAGCTGCAGCGCCTCCTCGCCCGAGAAGATCCGCCCGGTGAAGGTGAGTTCGCGCACCACGTCGTCGCGGGCGAGTTCGCGCATCAGCACCATGCCGCCCATGTCGGGCACGAGGCCCCACTTGATCTCCATCACCGACAGCCGGGTGTCGGGCGCGACGATGCGGATGTCGGCGCCCAGCGCCACCTGCAGCCCGCCGCCGAAGGCCACGCCGTGCACGGCGGCGATGACGGGCACCGGCACCTCGCGCCACACCATCGCCACCTGCTGCGCGGCGTTGGAGATGCCGTGGGTGCGGGCCGACAGGTCGGTCCCGCCGGCCGCGGCGCCGAGCACCGCGCTCGCCGCGTCCTGCCCCATGCGCTCGAACGAGGCCATGTCGAGGCCTGCGCAGAAAGCCTTGCCCTGGCCCGAGAGCACGACCGCGCGCGCCGCCGTGTCGCCGCGCAGCGCTTCGCCGGCTGCGATCAGCGCATCGAACATCGCGGGATCGAGCGCATTCATCTTCTCGGCGCGCGCGAGCTTCAGTTCGACGACGCCATCGGGGTGGCGGATCCGTTCGATTCGATCGGTCATGCGTGTGTCTCCTTTTCGGCCGCAGTATCACCCGGGCGTGGCGCTCGGCGATGATGGCGCTGTCGCCGACCCAACACCTGCCACCGACCGATGAGCCTGTACCGCCGGACCTTTCTGCAATCGGGCGCCGCCGCCGCGGTGGTGGCGCTGTTCCGGCACGGCAGCGCCCTCGCCGCTCCCCTCTCGCAGGCGCCCGCGGCGCTCGGCTTCACCGCGGTGCCGACGACGCTGCGCGATGCGGTGGTGGTGCCGCCCGAGTACGAATGGCAACTGCTCTATCCCTGGGGCACGCCCACGGGCGTGGCGGGCCAGCCCATGCCGGCATTTGCGCCCGACGGCAGCAACAGCGCGGCCGATCAGGCACTGCAGGCGGGCATGCACCACGACGGCATGCACTTCTTCCCGCTCGCGGCGGACCGCGGCCTGCTCGTGATGAACCACGAGTACACGGACGAGCAATTGCTCCATGCCGATGGCAGCCAGGCGTGGAGCGCCGAGAAGGTGCGCAAGTCGCTGCATGCGATGGGCGTCTCGGTCATCGAGATCGAGCGCACGCGGCGCGGCTGGCAGCAGGTGCGGCCCTCGGCCTTCGCCCGCCGCATCCACGGCCGCACGCCGATGCGCATCGCCGGTCCCGCGGCGGGTTCGCCGCTGATGCGCACCGCGGCCAACCCATCGGGCGACGAGGTGCTCGGCACCTTCGCCAACTGCGCCATGGGCGTGACGCCCTGGGGCACCTACCTGAGCTGCGAGGAGAACTTCCACGGCTACTTCGGCGGACCGAAGGACGGCGCGCCCGCGCCGAGCGCCGCCGAGCGCCGCTACGGCACGGTCGCGGGCAGCCAGTGGGTGGAGTACTGGCGCTTCGACGAGCGCTTCGACCTGCGCCGGCATCCGAACGAGCCGAACCGCTTCGGCTGGGTGGTGGAGATCGATCCCTTCGACCCGGCGGCCCGGCCGGTCAAGCGCACCGCCCTCGGACGCAAGCGGCAGGAGAGCGCGACCTGCACGCTCGCGAAGGACGGGCGGGTGGTGGTCTACATGGGCGACGATGCGCGCTTCGAGTACATCTACAAGTTCGTCAGCCACCGGCCGGTCGCGCAGGCCGGCGATGGCGCACGGGCCGCTGCCCACAACAGCCGCCTGCTCGACGAGGGCATCCTGTACGTGGCGCGCTTCGATGCCGACGGCAGCGGCCGGTGGATCGAGCTCGTGCACGCCCGGCTGGCGGCCGACGCGGTGGACGCCACGCCGATGGACCGCCCCGAGTGGATCGCGGTCCACCCCGGCACCGGCGAGGTGTACGTCACGCTCACCAACAACAGCCAGCGCGGCACGCCCGGCAAGTCCGCACCGGACGCGGCCAACCCGCGTGCGATCGACCTGTTCGGCGGCATCCTGAAATGGCGCGAGGATGGCGGCGACGCGGGCAGCAGCCGCTTCGCATGGACGCATTTCGTGCTCGCGGGCGACCCCGGGCAGCCGGAGAGCGGTGCGCGCTATCCCTCGGCCGACGCCGACATCTTCGGCAGTCCCGACGGACTGCATTTCGACGCCGGCGGACTGCTCTGGATCCAGACCGACATGAGCAGCCAGCTCATCGGCAAGCCGCCGTATGCCGCGCTCGGCAACAACCAGATGCTCTGTGCCGACCCGGCGAGCGGGCGCATCCAGCGCTTTCTCACCGCACCGAACGGCAGCGAGGTCACGGGCTGCGTGGTCACGCCCGACCGGCGCACGCTGTTCGTCAACATCCAGCACCCGGGCGAAGCGCGGGACGACGGCCATGCCGCGCCCACCAGCGCCTGGCCCGATGGCACCGCGCCCGGCAGCGCACGTCCGCGCTCGGCGACGCTGGCCATCCGCCGGCGCGACGGCGGCATCGTCGGCACATGAAGAGGAGACCCGCATGAGCATCCGCATCGTCCGCCTCGGCACGCCGCGCGCCGAAGGCGAAGGCCTTCGCATCGGCACGGTCCGGCGCCCGCCGCGCGGCGTGCCGAAGACCGAGTTCGCATCGCAGGACTGGTACGACGTGTGGTACCCGAACCTCGCACCTTCCGCCGAGACCATGAAGCTCGGCCAGCAAGCCGAGACGCCCGCGCAATGGAACGCCTTCATGCGCAGGTACAAGGCCGAGATGGCCGAAGCGGACGCGAGCCGCAGCCTCGACCTGCTCGCCGCGCTCTCGCACACCGCAGCGCTCTCGGTCGGCTGCTACTGCGAGGACGAGTCGCGCTGCCACCGTTCGCTGCTGCGCAGCCTGCTGGCGGAACGCGGCGCCGACATCGCGAACTGACCGCGGCTGCGCACAGAGGCGGGTTCACGGCGGCCTTGGCCGCATGGGTCAGAATGGCGCACGGAGACAACACGCCCGTCGAAGGGCCACACACGCATGCCTGCCGCCAATGCTTCCGCGCCCTCTTCCTCCTCTGCGTTCCTGCCGCTCGCGGGCGTGCGCGTGCTGAGCCTCGCGCTCAACCTGCCCGGGCCTGCGGCGCTGTTGCGCTGCCGCGGCATGGGGGCCGTCTGCACCAAGCTCGAACCGCCCGCGGGCGATCCGATGGCGCTCTACAACAAGGCCGCCTACGCGGCGCTGCACGAAGGCATTGCCGTCGAGGTCGCCGACCTCAAGACAGAAGCCGGCCAGGCGCGCCTGCATGCGGCGCTGGCGCAGACCGACGTGCTGCTGACCTCCTTCCGGCCCTCCGCACTCGGCAAGCTGAAGCTCGACCGGGCCACGCTGCAGCAGCGCCATCCGTCGCTGTCGCAGGTGGCGATCATCGGCGCGCCCGGTGCCCGCGCCGAGGAGCCGGGCCACGACCTGACCTACCTCGCCGAAAGCGGCCTGGTCACCGGCACCGAGCTGCCGCCCACCCTCTATGCCGACATGGGCGGCGCGCTGCTCGCGAGCGAGGCCGTGCTCCAGGCCACGCTGCACGCGCGCACCTCGCCGGGCGCGGGCGGCCTGTACCTCGAAGTCGCGCTCAATGCCTCGGCCGACTGGCTCGCGCTGCCGCGCACCTGGGGCCTCACGCGGCCCGAGGGCGCGGTCGGCGGCGCGCACGCGGGCTACCGCGTGTATGCATGCGCCGACGGCCGCGTGGCGATCGCCGCACTGGAGCCGCATTTCGCGGCCCGGCTCTGCGAAGCCGCGGGCGCGCCGTCCGGCGACATGTTCGACCCCGCCACGCGCGAAGCCATCGCGGCATGGGTTCGCACGCGCACGCGGGCCGAACTCGACGCCATGGCGCGCGAGCGCGACGTGCCGCTGCTCACGCTCGCCGACTGACCCGCCGCGTCAGCGCCCCGCGGCGTCGCGCTGCCGGTCCTCGCGCTTGAGCGCCAGGTAGGTGTCGAGGTCGATCTCGTGCAGTTGCCGCGGGTAGTGCTCGGTGGCCGCGAACCAGTGGCGCTCGCGCCGCTGCGCCTCGCCGCCCGCGTCGGTCGAGAGATACGCATCGAGCGTGAGGAAGTAGCGCATCGCGTTGCGCTCCACCAGTCCGCGCGGGCCGCGGATGTACTCTGGCTTTCCGTCACCGCCCGTGCCCACGACCGTGAAGCCCACCTTGTTGCGGCCGAAGGTCGCGAGATAGGCCTGGGTCGCGAGCCGGACCATCACGTTGTGGTCGTAGCTGTAGCTGAAATGCAGGAAGCTGCGCTCGCCGTCGAGCGCCATCGCCTCCAGCGTGACCCGGTAGTTGCTGGTGCCGAGCGGCCCCTCGGCCGCGGACATTTCCACCGACAGGTGCTCGGACGAGGCGCTCGCGAGGCGATAGGCGAAAGGCAGCTGGAAAGCCTGTTCGATCGGCTTGTCGTAGCGCCGCACGACGTAGAGCGTCAGCATCTCCCGCCCTTCCGCGCCGCTGGTGCGGCAGCGGCGGTTGTTGACGTGCAGCGTGAGCAGTTCGCACCAGCGCCCGGGCTCCTTGAGCGCGGCGCTGATCTTCGGCAGTGGATGCGGAAGCACCGCGTAGATGTCGCCCTGCAGCCCGCCGGGCGTCTCGGCCGAGTCGAGCTGGATCGGACGGCCGAGCTCGCTGCGCGCCAGCTGACCGCCGATGCGCTGGTACGCCGCGCGCAGCGCGTCCGCGGAGGCGCGGCCGGGCTCCTGCGGCGCGGCGTTCGCGAGGACCGAAGCACCCAGCAGCGCGGCACCCGCCAGCCTGCGCCACCAGCAGACCGGCGGGAAGAACGATGGACTCATGGGGCCACACCATACAACGGCCGCCTTCGCGCCGCTCAGGCGCGTGCTTCGGCGCCCCTCGTGCGCCGCGCGATCAGCAGCATGGCGAGCGCGAGCACCCCGGCACCCAGCCACTCGCGCGGCGTCATCGGCTGCGCCAGGAGCATGGCCGCCAGCAGCGCGGCCACGAGCGGCTCGATCAGCGTGCCGACCACCGCGGCCGTCGGCGCCAGCCGCCGCGCGCCCCATGCAAAGGCAAGGTAGGCCACCGAGGTGGTCACCACGCCCGTGTACCCCACGCCCAGCCATTGCGCGGCGCCCCGGGGCCAGGTGATGCCCGAGGGCCACGCGACCGCGAGCATGCACAGCGCCGCCACGCTCATGCCCCATGCCGATGCGGTGACCGCGCCCAGCCGCGCGGGCATGCGCGCATTGCCGAGCACCACGGCCGCATAGCAGAGCGCCGACGCGAACGAGCATGCAATGCCGGCCACATACCCCGCGGACGGCGCGGCGGCGCCCCACCCCGCCGCAGGCATCACCAGCAGCGCCACGCCGCCCGTGGCGAGCAGCAGCCCGCCGGCGAGGCGCGCGCCGAACGGCTCGTAGCCGCGCAGCACGGACACCAGCGCCACGATCGCGGGCGCGCAGCAGATCGAGATCACCGTCGGCAGCGCCGCGCCGAGCTGCGCGATGCCGGCGAACCAGAAGCTCACGTTGAGCGCCATCGCGACCCCGGTGCCGGCCACCTGCCACTGCTCACGCGGCGCGAGGGCGCGCCAGCGCACGGCCGCGCCGCCGGCGCCGGTGGTGCGCCAGTGCAGACACCAGAGCAGCGGCACGCCGAGCGCGAAACGCGCGAGCGAGAGGCTCTGCGGCGCCATGCCGCCATCGATGAGGAACTGCGCCACCAGCGCCCCGCCGCCCCAGAGCGCGCCCGCGAGCAACACGCCGCCCCATGCCAGGGTGGCAGACATTCTTGCGTTCATTGTTCGAATCTCTCCATGAAGCCCGCCGCGTCGCTCGGGACAGGCGGGCATGACCATCCGGCCGCGGCCCGGCTTTCGCGAAGCGGGCGGCGGCGACCACTGGCAAGCCGTGCACAGCGCGAGGCGCGCGCGCGTCAGCAGCGGGTCGGCGGAGGGGGAGAGTGATGCAGGTGCATGAGCGGCCGATGATAGAAGCCGCTCGCCGTCGCGACAAGCCAAGCGCCGCACGGCATGCGGCCGGCCCGGTGCCGCGGCGCGGTCTTCAGCGCACCTTGCGCGAGGGCTTGTCGACGGCCGCGCTCTTGCGCGCGCCGTTGTCGCGCGGCGGCAGGCCGGTGTGCTGCGTCAGCAGGCGGCCCTTGGAGGGCTTCGCCACCGGCATCTTCACGGGCGCGGCCGTGGAGTTCTTGCGCCGCGCGCTGGTGTAGCCGCCGTCGGTCAGCGGCTGCCAGGTGGGAATGAGGTGGTGCTTGCCGTTGCCGATCAGGTCGGCACGGCCCATGGCCTTGAGCGCCTCGCGCAGCAGCGGCCAGTTGTTGGCGTCGTGGTAGCGCAGGAAGGCCTTGTGCAGGCGGCGGCGCTTGTCGCCGCGCACGATGTCCACCGTCTCGCTCTCGCGCGTGATCTTGCGCAGCGGGTTCCTGTTGGTGTGGTACATCGTCGTGGCCGTGGCCATCGGGCTCGGGTAGAAGGTCTGCACCTGGTCGGCGCGGAAACCGTTCTTCTTGAGCCAGATCGCGAGGTTCATCATGTCCTCGTCGCTGGTGCCCGGATGCGCGGCGATGAAGTACGGAATCAGGTACTGCTTCTTGCCCGCCTCGGCCGAGTACTTCTCGAACATCTGCTTGAAGCGGTCGTAGCTGCCGATGCCCGGCTTCATCATCTTGGTGAGCGGGCCCTGCTCGGTGTGCTCGGGCGCGATCTTCAGGTAGCCGCCGACGTGGTGCTGCACCAGTTCCTTCACGTATTCGGGCGACTGCACCGCGAGGTCGTAGCGCAGGCCCGAGCCGATCAGGATCTTCTTGATCCCGCGCAGCGCACGCGCGCGGCGGTAGATCTTGATGAGCGGATCGTGGTTGGTGTTGAGGTTCTGGCAGATGCCCGGGTACACGCAGCTCGGCTTGCGGCAGGCGGCCTCGATCTCGGGCGACTTGCAGCCGATGCGGTACATGTTGGCCGTGGGCCCGCCGAGGTCGGAGATGGTGCCCGTGAAGCCCTTGACCGAATCGCGGATCGCCTCGACCTCCTTGATGATCGAGTCTTCCGAGCGGCTCTGGATGATGCGGCCCTCGTGCTCGGTGATCGAGCAGAAGGTGCAGCCGCCGAAGCAGCCGCGCATGATGTTCACGCTGAAGCGGATCATCTCCCAGGCCGGGATCTTGGTCGCGCCGTCGTGGCTGCCGTTCTCGTCGGCGTAGCGCGGATGCGGGCTGCGCGCGTACGGCAGGTCGAACACATGGTCCATCTCGGCCGTGGTGAGCGGGATCGGCGGCGGGTTGATCCACACGTCGCGCGCGGTCGCGCCCTCGCCGTGCGCCTGCACCAGCGCGCGTGCGTTGCCGGGGTTGGTCTCGAGATGCAGCACGCGGTTGGCGTGCGCATAGAGCACCGGGTCGGCGCGCACCTGCTCGTAGGAAGGCAGGCGGATCACCGATCGATCGCGCGGCGGCACCTTGAGCTTCGCGCGCGGCGCGAGCGCCGGGTTCGGCACGAAGTTGAGCGGCTTGATCGCGGGGTTCACCGCGGCGCCCGCCTCGGCAGCGCGCGCCACCGCCTCGGCTTCGTCCTCCTTGGCGCAGGTGGCACCGTTGGCCTTGGCCTGGTCCGAGACCATCAGGTACGGATTGACATGCGCCTCGACGCGGCCGGGCTCGTCCACGCTGGTGGAGTCGATCTCGAACCAGCCCTGGGCCGTCTCGTCGCCCTGGCGCCGCACGAAGGCCGTGCCGCGCACGTCGGTGATCTGGTGCACCGGCTCGCGCGCCGCCAGCCGGTGGGCGATCTCGACGACCGCGCGCTCGGCGTTGCCGTACAGCAGCAGGTCGCACTTCGCGTCGACCACGATCGAGCGGCGCACCTTGTCCTGCCAGTAGTCGTAGTGCGCGATCCGGCGCAGCGAGCCTTCGATGCCGCCGAGCACGATGGGCACGTCGTTCCAGGCTTCGCGGCAGCGCTGCGAATACACGATGGCCGCGCGGTCGGGCCGCGCGCCGCCCACGTCGCCGGGGGTGTAGGCGTCGTCGCTGCGGATCTTCCGGTCGGCCGTGTAGCGGTTGATCATCGAATCCATGTTGCCGGCGGTCACGCCGAAGAACAGGTTCGGCTTGCCGAGCACCTTGAAGGGCTCGGCGCTGTGCCAGTCGGGCTGCGCGATGATGCCGACGCGAAAGCCCTGCGCCTCGAGCATGCGGCCGATCACCGCCATGCCGAAGCTCGGATGGTCGACGTAGGCGTCGCCGGTCACCACGATGATGTCGCAGCTGTCCCAGCCGAGCGCCTCCATCTCCTTGCGCGTGGTCGGCAGGAACTTGGCCGTGCCGAAACGCGCCGCCCAGTACTTTCGGTAGCTGGTCAGCGGCTTGGCGGCGCGCGCGAAAAAGGAGACGTCGACGGGGGCGTTCATCGTGGGGAGTGGGCGGGGCGGCTTGGCAAGGCGCGCGACCGCAATGGGCAACCCGCGATTTTAGGGTTTTCCAGCAATTCTGTCGCGCGGCGGCGGGTTGGCGCGCCGGGGCCAAGGGCATTATTTGGTTGCCAAAGTCAACCATCCACATGAGAATGGCAACCATGTTGTCCGCCGCTTCCCTGCCCGATGCCGACGCCGTCAAGGCGATCCGGCGCTTCAACCGCTTCTACACCAGCCGCATCGGCGTGCTCGACCCCTACCTGGGCAGCGAGATGTCGCTCACCGACGTGCGGGTGCTCTACGAACTCGCGCACCGCGAAACGCCCGTCGCCAGTGAGATCGGCCGCGACCTGCGGCTGGACGCCGGCTACATGAGCCGGATCCTGCGCCGCTTCGAGGCCGCCGGCTGGCTCGTGCGCGAGCCGCATGCGCGCGATGCACGGCAGAGCGTGCTGCGCCTCACCGAGGCCGGCCATGCGGCTTTCGCGCCGCTGCAGCAGAAATCGCGCGACGAGGCGGCCGCCCTGCTCGCGCCGCTGCCGCCGGCCGACCGGCAGCAGGTGGTCGAGGCCATGGCCCGCATCGAGCGCCTGCTCGACCCGGCGCACGCGCCGGCGGCACGGCCGCGCACCGTGGTGCTGCGCGATCCGCAGCCGGGCGACATGGGCTGGGTGGTGCAGCAGCACGGCGAACTGTATGCGCGCGAGTACGGCTGGAACAGCGAGTTCGAGGCGCTGGTGGCCGACATCGTGGCCCGGTTCGTGCGCAGGTTCCAGCCCGAATGGGAGCGATGCTGGATCGCGGAACTCGAGGGCGAACGCGTGGGCGCGATCTTCGTCGTGCGCAAGTCGCCCACCACCGCGCAGCTGCGCCTGCTGCTGCTCGCGCCCTCGGCGCGCGGGCTCGGGTTGGGCGGGCGCCTGACCGACGTATGCATCGCCTTTGCGCGCGCCAAGGGCTATCGCAAGATGGTGCTCTGGACCAACAGCTGCCTCGAAGCCGCACGCGCCATCTATGCGAAGCGCGGCTTCAGGCTCGACAAGTCCGAACCCTACGAGGGCTTCGGCCAGCAGCTCGTGGGCGAGACCTGGTCGCTCAGGCTGCAGTCGTAGCGGCGGTGCCCCGGCGGCGCTTCCACCACAGCCGCAGCAGCGGCACCAGCCACACGAGCACCACCACCACGGCCAGCGAGGCGGCAATGGGGCGCGACACGAAGCCTGCGAGGTTGCCGTCGGACTTGATCATCGAGGTGATGAAGTTCTCTTCGAGCATGCCCCCGAGCACCACGCCGAGGATCGCGGGCGCGATCGGAAAGCCGTTCTCCTCGAGCAGGTAGGCCACGATGCCGGCGACCAGCATCACGCCCACGTCGAACAGCGAGTTGTTGATCGCGAACGCCCCGACGACGCAGAACAGCAGGATCAGCGGCATCAGCACGTTGCGCGGCACCCGCAGGATGCGCTTGGCCACCTTGATGCAGAGGATGCCGAGCGGAATCATGATCAGGTTGGCGATGATGAAGAGCATGAACACCGCATAGATGTTCTGCGGATTGGTGGTGAACAGCGTCGGCCCCGGGTTGAGGTTCTTCATGTAGAGCACGCCGATCACGATCGCGGTGATCGAGTCGCCCGGAATGCCGAACACCAGCGCCGGGATCCATGCGCCGGCCAGCGCGCTGTTATTGGCCGAGCCCGATTCGACGATGCCCTCGACATGGCCGGTGCCGAACTTCTCGGGTTCCTTCGAGAACTTCTTGCTCATGGCGTACGACATCCACGCCGCGATGTCGGCGCCGGCGCCCGGCAGCGCGCCCACGGCCGTGCCGAGCACGCTGCCGCGGAGGATCTGCACGGGGTACTTCTTCGCGAGCGCCCATTGGCCCGAGAGCACGCGTCCCACCTTCTCGACCACGAGCTCGCCCGGCGGCCGCGTGTCGACCGCGAAGCGGATCACCTCCGACACCGCGAACATGCCGATCATCATCGGGATCATGCCGATGCCGCCCGTCATCTCGGCGTTGCCGAAGGTGAAGCGCGGAAAGCCCGCCGGGTTGCCGAGTCCCACGCAGGCCACGAGCAGGCCGAGCAGCAGCGTGACGAGCCCCTTGAGCGGCCGGTCGGAGGTGATGAACACCGCGCAGGTCAGCCCCAGCAGCACGAGCCAGAAGTACTCGAAGGAGCTGA
This sequence comes from Variovorax sp. TBS-050B, assembly GCF_029893635.1. Lineage (NCBI taxonomy): Bacteria > Pseudomonadati > Pseudomonadota > Betaproteobacteria > Burkholderiales > Comamonadaceae > Variovorax > Variovorax sp. TBS-050B. The sequence goes on from NZ_JARXYR010000002.1 coordinate 4,423,903, forward strand.
AGTTGAGCGCGAAGTCGGCCAGTGCCGGCGCGGCGACGATGAGCACCACCGTGCCGAAAAGCCCGCCCACCGCGGAGAAGACCAGCCCCGCGCCGAGCGCCGTCTCGGCCATGCCCTTGCGCGTCATCGCGAAGGCCTCGTCGGTGTATGCCGCCGAGGCCGGCGTGCCGGGAATGCGCAGCAGGCAGCCCGGGATGTCGCCCGAGAAGATCGCCATCGCGGTGGCCGTCACCATCGCCGCGATGGCGGGAATGGGCGGCATGAAGAAGGTCACCGGCACCAGCAGCGCGACCGCCATGGTGGCCGAAAGCCCCGGCACCGCGCCGACGAAGAGGCCGTAGAGCGCAGCCAGCACCATCACGAGGAGGGTGTAGGGCTCGAAGACCATCGAGAAAGCCTGCAAGAGTGCTGCCGACATGATGGATGGAGGCTCCCGGTTACCAGGCGATCGGTGTCAGAACGCCCCAGGGCAGCGGAACGCGCAACAGCTTGTAGAAGACGGTGTGGATCACCAGCGCCGCGACGATCGCGATGAGCACCGCGCGCACGGGCGGCACCCGCATCGCGAGCATCAGCGCGAGCAGCGAGACGGCGGCGACGGGCAGGAAGCCGAGCCGCTCGGACAGCAGCATGTAGAACAGCACCGCGCCGATGACCAGCGCCGCCGCCAGCACGTGGCGGGGCGACGCCGTCCAGGCGCCTGCCCGCGCCCAGGGCATTTGCCTGCGCTCGCGCCAGCCCTTCACGAGCAGCATCGCGCCCACGATGCACAGGCCGGCCGCAATCAGGCCCGGAAAGAGCGCGGGCCCGACGCTCTGGCCGGGCATGCCGGGGTAGCCCCGCACCACCGCGAGCACGAGGCCGCCGAGCACGAGCAGGATCAGTCCGAAGACCGCATCGTTGAACTTCATCGCGCCGCGCCCTCCATGGCGGCCGCGGGCACGCGCCGCGCGGCCCTCACTTGACGATGCCCACGGCCTTCATCGTCGCGCCGAGCTCGGCGTCGGACTTTGCCATGTAGGCCGCGAATTCGTCGGGGCCGGCGTAGATCACGCCGAAGCCGCGCGAGGCCATGAAGTCGGTGTACTCCTTGCTGGCCACCACCTTCTTGAGCGCACCCGCGAGCTTGTCGCGCACGTCGTTCGGCAACCCCTTGGGCGCCACGATGCCGCGCCAGGCGGCCATCGACCAGTCGCTGCCGATCGCCGACTTGAGCGTGGGCACGTTGGGATACAGCGCCGAGGGCTTGTCGCTCATGATCGCGAGGCTCTTGACCTTGCCCGCGTCGATCAGCGAGCGTGCCTCGGGCAGCGAGACCGGCGCGATCTCGACGCCGCCGGCCACCACGTCCTGCAGCCCCGGCGCGGCGCCGTTGCTCGGCACCCACGGCACCGCGGCCGGATCGATCTTCTGGTCGCGCAGCAGCCCCGCGATCGCGAGGTGCCAGATGCCGCCCTGCCCCGTGCCCGAGGCCTTGAACTTGCCGGGATTGGCCTTGATGGCCGCGAGCAGGTCGCCCACGGTCTTGTAGGGCGCATCGGCGCGCACCTGGATGCCGGCCGGGTCGAGGTTGGCCAGGCCGATCGGCGTGTACGAGGCGCTGGTGAGCTGCGTCAGCCCCTGCCAGTGCATCATGCCGATCTCGACCGTGGCCATGCCGATGGTGTAGCCGTCGGGAGGCGCGGCGGCGATGGCGGCATGGCCGACCACGCCGTTGCCGCCCGTGCGGTTGACCACCGCGATCGGCTGGCCGAGTTCCTTTTCGAGCAGGCTCGCGATGATGCGCGCCGTGGCGTCGGTGCCGCCGCCCGCGCCCCACGGCACGATCAGCGTGACCGGCCGGCTCGGATAGGTCTGCGCGGCGGCGGGCACCGCGGCGGCAAGAAGGGCGAGCCCCGCAGCGGCCCCCGCGGCATGGGCCACGAAGCTGCGTCGCGAAAAGAAACGGGCTGGGCGTTCACGCATGTCGATGTCTCCTGCGGGTTTATTGGTATGACGATTGACGAAGAAACCGGTTTTCTCACGTTTCGCCCGCGGGAGACATTAGGGTGAACCAGCCCTTCGGCGCGCGAGCCCCGGTCGCTTGATGCGCTCCACGCCGGGCTCGCAAAGGTCGAAGGTGGTCACGCCGTTGGGCGCGGCCCGGCTGCGCAGCGTCTCGGGATTCGCGAGCGTCCGGCGCATGTCGCGCACCCCCGCCTCCCAGTGCTCCTCGACCGCGGCGCGCGAGAACTCGTAGTCCTTCGACTCGAGCTCGTAGGCCTTGTCGCGGTAGATCAGGTGGAAGATGTCGATCGGCTCGTGCGTGAGTTCGGCCTGCACCGCGCGCACGGCGGGGTCGTCGCGCAAGTGCGGGGGCAGCTTCGAGATCAGTTCGGCAATCGCCTGCTGCAGGTTGACGTTGGCCGCGAGCGCATCGGTGTTCATGCGGGTGCGGCTCGAATAGGTGATGTCCTTCTGCCGCTCCATCACGCCGGCCAGCGTGCGCGGCATCTCGCCGCGCGCGTTGAACAGGTCGACCTGCAGCACCACCAGCGGCTCGGAGCGCGGATGCACGTCGAGCACGTACTGCAGCGGCGTGTTGGAAACGATGCCGCCGTCCCAGTAGTCGTCGCCGTCGATGCGCACGGGCGCGAAGCCCGGCGGCAGCGCGCCGCTCGCCATGATGTGCTCGGGGCCGATGCGGTGCGTGGTGTTGTCGAAGTAGACCGAGTTGCCGGTGCGCACGTCGACCGCGCCGACGCTGAAGCGCGCCTCGCAGGCGTTGATGCGGTCGAAGTCGACGAGCCGCTCGAGCGTTCGTGCCAGCGGCGCGGTGTCGTAGTAGCTCAGCAGCGGCGCCGCCCCGCCCATCCAGAGCGAGGGCGAGCGGCGCGGCTCGAAGAAGCCCGGGATGCCCACCAGCGAGGCCATCGCGGCGCTCCACTGGTTCTGCGCGGTACGGTCGCCGAGCCACGAAGGCAGCCGCTGCGCCGGCCCCGAGGACACCAGATGCCAGAACTCGCGCAGCCGCTCGACGCGCTTCTCGGGTGCGTTGCCAGCGATCAGCGCCGCGTTGATCGCACCGATCGAGACGCCGGCCAACCAGTGCGGCTGCAGCTCGGTCTCGCTGAGCGCGGCGTACACGCCGGCCTGGTACGCGCCGAGCGCGCCGCCGCCCTGCAGCACCATCGCCTTGCGTGCGGCGCGCATGTCTTCACGGCGCCCGCCGAAGGGATCGAAGGACCGGCGCGCGGCCCGCGGCTTCTTCTTGGGAGTGGTCGTCATGCGACCGCATTGGACACGAGTCCGGCGACCGCGGTCTGACCGCCGGGCCTCACATCTTCGGCAGCATCTGGCCGCGGATCTCGCCGGCCGGGTTGGCCGCCGTGTGGATGTTGGCGTACCACTTGCCCGCCATCAGATCGGCGGCCTGCGCGGGCGTGAGCGTGGCCTGGCCCTCGATCGGGCTGGCGGGGTTGGCGAAGGGCAGCACCACGCCGGCATTCGCGCCCGCGGCCGCGGGACCGTGGAAGTGCCCCGCGGTCGCCGGTCCGCTCAGGCCGCTGTAGGTGATCTTGTACTTGAGGACGTTGGTGTCCTTGTTGAGCCAGGCCTCCGCGAGCCCGCTGCCGCGGGTCATGTTGGGCGGCACTTCGCTCGCGGCGTTCATGGTGCCGCTGAAGCTGGCGACGTTGCCTCGCGACATCATTCCGCAGCCGGCCAGGGCGGCAGTGGCCACTGCAGCGACGAGGGACGCGCGCAAAAGGGTGCCATAACGGTTCATGGTGTCGATCTCCTGAATGATGAAAACCGCTACAGCATAGGCAGCCGGGACGAGCGGCCTTGTCGGTCACGACCGCGACTTCGCGGCGCGCCGGCATGCGCCGGCGGCCGCGACCGACGAGAATCCCGCGATGACCTCCGATGCACTGCCCACTGCCCGCGACGTCGTCGATTTCTGGCGCGACGCGGGGCCCGAACGCTGGTTCGCCAAGGATGCGGCCTTCGATGCCATGTTTCGCGAGCGCTTTCTCGCCGCCCATGAAGCCGCCGCCGAGGGGCGGCTCGATGCGTGGGCCCGCGTCCCCGAAGGTGCGCTCGCGCTGCTGGTGCTGCTCGACCAGTTTCCGCGCAACACCTGGCGCGGCGACGCGCGCATGCTCGCGACCGATCCCAAGGCGCTGGCCGTGGCGCGCCAGGCCGTGGCCGACGGCTTCGACCTGCAGGTCGAGGCGGAACTGCGCCGGTTCTTCTACCTGCCCTTCATGCACGCCGAATCGCTGGAAGACCAGGCGCGCTCGGTCGAGCTCAACGCCGCGCTCGACGCCAACACCCAGCGCTTCGCGGTGCTGCACCGCGACATCATCGAACGCTTCGGCCGCTTTCCGCACCGCAACAAGATGCTCGGACGCACGAGCACGGCCGAGGAGCAGCGCTTCCTCGACGAAGGCGGGTTCGCGGGTTAGGCGGGTCGGGCCCGCTCAGGGCAGCGGCTCGTCCCGCGTCGGCGGCGCGCGGTCGCCCTCGGCCTGGCGCTCGCGCCGCGAACCGAAGGTCTTGGCATAGACCCAGGTGAACTCGGCGCCGAGCAGGAAGATCTGCGCCGAGTAGTAGACCCACACCAGCACCACCACCAGCGAGCCCGCGGCGCCGTAGCCCGAGGCCACGCTGCTCTTGCCGATGTACAGCCCGATGAGGTGCTTGCCGATGGTGAAGAGCATCGCCGTGGCCGCGGCGCCGATCCACACGTCGCGCCACTGCACCTTGGCCCTCGGCATGATCTTGTAGATCATCGCGAAGATCACGGTCACCATGCCGAAGCTGAAGACGAAGTTCACCACCTGCGCCAGCGTGGCCCAGGCGCCGAACATGGGCGACCACCACTTGCCGAGCGCCGCCAGCGCCGCGCTCGCCACCAGCGACACCATCAGCAGGAAGCCGATCGCCATGATCATGCTGAAGGACAGCAGCCGCACCCGCAGCAGGTTGAAGAGGCCCTTGCTCTTGTCGCGCACCGGCGCACGCCAGATGCGGTCGAGCGCGTCCTGCAGCTCGCCGAAGACGGTGGTCGCGCCGATCACCAGCAGGCCGAGGCCGATCACGGTCGCCACGATCCCTTCGGTCGGCTTGTTGACCGCCTGCAGCATGCCCTGCACCGCCGCCGCGCCCTGCTCGCCCATGAGCCCCGCGAGCTGCGCGAAGATCTCGCCGCGTGCCGCCTCCTGGCCGAACACCAGACCGGCCACCGAGATGACGATCAGCAGCAGCGGCGCGATCGAGAACACCGTGTAGTAGGCGAGCGCCGCGCCCATGCTCGGCGCATAGTCGTTCGACCATGAGGCCACGGCCTGTTTGCAGAGATCGAAAAGTGCGCGGATTCGCATGGCGATGAAGTCTCCCTGTTCGTGTGGAAAGCGCCTGTCAGTCCGTTGCCCGGCACGGTGCAGGCGTGGCTACGATAATCGCTTTCACCCATGCACCCGTCCCCCTCCGGCGCGGCCGCGCCCCCTCCTCCCCAGCCCCAGTCGCCACGCGACCTTTTCGTTTCGTTCACCTGGCTTGCGCTGCAGGGATTCGGCGGCGTGCTGGCCATCGTGCAGCGCGAGATGGTCGAGAAGAAGCGCTGGCTCACGCCCGAGCAGTTTCTCGAAGACTGGGCCGTGGCCCAGGTGATGCCGGGACCGAACGTGATCAACCTCGCGCTGATGATCGGCGACCGCTACTTCGGCCTGCGCGGCGCGGTGGCGGCTGTGACCGGGATGCTGGCGGTGCCGCTGGTCGTGATCCTGGTGCTGGCCGTGCTCTATGCGCACTATGCGGCCAACCCGCAGGTCGCGGGCGCGCTGCGCGGGATGGGCGCGGTCTCGGGCGGACTGATCGCCGCCACCGGCTTCAAGCTGATTCCGCAGTTGCGCAGGCATCCGCTCGGATTCGGCGTCTGCCTGGCGTTCGTCGCGCTCGTGTTCGGCGCCATCGCGCTGCTGAAGATCCCGCTCGGCTGGGTGCTGCTGAGCGTGGGCGGCGTCGCCTGCGTGTGGACCTGGCGGAAGATCGCCCCCGCGGCGGCCGAGGACCGCAAGCCATGACGATCGCGATGCAATGGCACGACTGGCTCGCGCTCTTCGGCCAGTACCTGCTGCTGTCGCTGCTGTCGATCAGCGGCGCGATCACCACCGTGCCCGACATGCACCGCTACCTCGTCGTGCAGCACGGCTGGCTCACCGACGCGCAGTTCAGCTCGTCGGTGGCCATCGCGCAGGCCGCGCCCGGCCCCAACGTGCTCTTCGTCGCGCTGATGGGCTGGAACGTCGGGCTCAATGCGGGCGGCGGGATCGGCGCCGGGCCGCAGGCCTGGCTGCTCGGCCTGTTCGGCCTGCTGGTCACCATGCTCGGCATCATGCTGCCGAGCACCACGCTGACCTACCTGGCCACGCGCTGGGGCCACCGCAACCGCGACCGGCGCGGCGTGCGCGCCTTCAAGCAGGGCATGGCGCCGGTGGTGGTGGGCCTGCTGATCGCCACCGGCTGGGTGCTGGCGGCGGGCAACCATGCCGGCGATGCGCCCGCGTGGCACCTGTGGCTGCTGACCGCCGTGGCTGCGCTGATCGTCTGGCGCACCCGCATCCACCTGCTCTGGCTGCTCGGCGCGGGCGCACTGCTCGGCGCCGTGGGCTTCGTCTGATCCTCGTTCTTCGTCCTTCTCATCGGGAACCCAACGCAATGTCGCAACTCCGCTCCCTCGGCCGCTCCGGCCTCCTGGTCTCGCCGCTCGCCTTCGGCGGCAACGTGTTCGGCTGGACGGTGGACGAGGCCACCTCGTTCCGCCTGCTCGACGCCTGGGTCGACGCCGGCTTCAACCTGGTCGACACGGCCGACGTCTACTCGCGCTGGGTGCCGGGCCATGCCGGCGGCGAGTCGGAGACGATCATCGGCAAGTGGCTCAAGCAGAGCGGCAAGCGCAACCGCGTGGTGCTCGCGACCAAGGTCGGCAAGCCCATGGGCGAAGGCAAGTCGGGCCTTTCGCCCGCCTACATCCGCGAAGCGGTCGAAGCCTCGCTACAGCGCCTGCAGACGGACTACATCGACCTGTACCAGGCGCACGACGACGACACGGCGACGCCACTCGAGGACTCGCTCGGCGCCTTCGACGAGCTGGTCAAGGCGGGCAAGGTGCGCGCCATCGGCGCATCGAACTACAGCGCGCCGCGGCTGGCCGAGGCGCTCGACATTTCGGAGCGGCTCGGCATCGCGCGCTACGAGAGCCTGCAGCCGCTCTACAACCTGTACGACCGCGCCGCCTTCGAGGACGCACTGGAGCCGCTGTGCGTCGAGCGCGAGATCGGCGTGATCAACTTCTACGCGCTGGCAGCCGGCTTCCTGACCGGCAAGTACCGCAGCGAGGCCGACGCCGCGAAGAGCACGCGCGGCGCGAGCACCACGCAGAAGTACCTGAACGCGCGCGGCCTGCGCATTCTCGACGCGCTCGACAAGGTGGCGCAGCAGTACAACGCGAAGCCGGGCCAGGTCGCCATCGCATGGCAGATCGCGCGGCCTTCGGTCACGGCGCCGATCGCGAGCGCGACCTCGCTCGTCCAGCTCGAGGAACTGGTGGTCGCCACCCAGCTCAAGCTCGACGCGGGCACGATCCAGATGCTCGACGGCGCCAGTGCCGAGGGCGCCGCCTGACGCGGCATCGCCCTTCTCAGCCGTCCACCGGGTTCAGCGGCGTCGAGAGGATGCGCTGGTAGAAGGCCACGTCGAGCCAGCGGCCGAACTTGAAACCGGCCTGCCGCACGGTGCCGGCATGCGCGAAGCCGAGCTTTTCGTGCAGGCGGATGCTGCCCGCGTTGGCGGCATCGATCGCGCCGACCATCACGTGCACGTCGCGCGCCACCGCCTCGGCAATGATGGCTTCCATCAGCGTGCGTCCCAGGCCGGCGCCGCGGTGGCCGGCCTCGACGTACACCGAATGCTCCACCGTGTACTTGTAGGCCGGGAAGGCGCGGAAGGTGCCGTAGCTCGCGAAGCCGAGCAGCCGGCCGTCCTCGTCTTCGGCACCGACCACGGGAAAGCCGTTGGCGCGCTTGGTGGCGAACCAGGCCGCCATGTTCTCAAGGGTGCGCGGCTTGTAGTCGTACAGCGCGGTCGAATGGACGATGGCGTCGTTGAGGATGGCGAGGATGGCGCCCGAATGGGCTTCCTCGGTGCAGGCGACGAGACGCATGGTGGTGCTCCGGACGTTCAATATAAGAGAATAATAATCTCATATGAGAAACACTTCATCCACCCCCGACGCGCGCGCCGAGAACGTCGACGCGCTCATTGCGAGCCGCCTGCTCGCCCTGCGGCAGGCGCGGGGCCTGAGCCTCGCCGAGCTGGCCGCGCTGTCCGGCGTCAGCAAGGCCATGATCTCGAAGGTCGAGCGCGCGCAGAGCAGCCCCACGGCCGTGCTGCTGGCCAAGCTGGCGGCCGGCCTGGGCGTCTCGCTCGCACAGCTTCTCACCCAGGAAGACAGCCCGCCGCGCAGGTTGAGGACGCGCGACACGCAGGCGGTCTGGCGCGATCCCGCGGCTGGCTATCTGCGGCGGCAGGTGGCCGAGCATGGGGCGGGCAGCGGCGTGGACATGGTCGAGATCGAACTGCCGCGCGCCGCGCGCGTGGCCTACCCGCCCTGGGGCGGCAAGCCCTATGCGCAGAGCCTCTGGATGCTCGAAGGTGCGCTGCGCGTGGACTACGGCGACGAGCACTTCGAACTCGCGCCCGGCGACTGCCTGGACTTCGGCGTCGACCGCGCGCTGGTGTTCAAGGCGCTCGGACGCACGGGATGCCGCTACCTGCTGGTCGCGACGCCGGGCTAGAAGAAAGAAAAGAAAGGGCGCGAAAGTAGTAGGCAAGTTCCCACAGCGACTGACGGCAACCGCCGGTGCGGTGCCGCGGAGGCCTCGGGATACTGCGAGGCATCACAGTTTCCGGGGGACAAGCATGTCGTTCGCGCTCTACATGATCGGTTTTCTGCTCTTCCTGGCCGGCGTTGCCTGGGGTGCATCGGTGGCCGGCGTGCCCACGCTCTACATCGGCATCGGCGCGCTGATCCTGCTCGGGATCGGCATCTTCAGTGCGGTGTCGCGCACGCGGAGTAAGGATCCGTCCTGAGTTCACACAGGCTTCACGCCGAGCGCACAAGGCGTCGCTAACGTCGCGTGCGCACCGCAGTCCGCGGTGCGCAACGCCACGTTTCAGCACGCCTCATGCACGCCTCTCGCTTCGATCCACGCCTCACCCTTCGCAGCCTCTCCGAATACGAGCCCTCTGCCGGCGCGAGCCGTGCGACCGCCCGCCGCCCGCCTGCCAGCGCGCAAGTCGACCTCGTGGTGGTCGGCGCGAGTTTTGCCGGCCTCGCCTGCGCGCGCGCCGCGGCACAGGCGGGGCTTCGCGTCATGGTGCTCGAGAAGAAGGCCAGGGCCGGCGCCAAGCTTCATACCACCGGCATCATCGTCAAGGACGCCGTCGACACCGTGCCCTGGCTTGCCGAAGTGCCGCCCGCGCTGGTGCGGCGCATCGAAGGCGTGCGGCTCTATGCGCCGGACATGCGCCACGTGGACCTGCATGCGCCCGGCTACTGGTTCTGGGCCACGGACGCCCCTGCGCTGCTGGACTGGATGGCCGGCTCGGTGCAAGCGGCAGGCGTCGACCTGCAGTTCGACACGCTGTTCGAGCAGGCGCTGTGGCGCCACGGCCGCTGGGAAGTTCCGCTCGCGCAGGGCCCCTGCATCACGGCGCGCTACATCGTCGGCGCCGACGGACCGCATTCACGCGTGGCGAAGGCGCTCAGGCTCTCGCGCAACACACGCTTCCTCTACGGCATTGAGCACGAGTATCGCGGGGCTCGCATGACGCCGGATCTGTTGCATTGCTTCGTGGACCGCAGGCTCGCCCCGGGCTACATCGGCTGGGCGCTCGAGGGCGTCGGCGTGAGCCAGGTCGGGATCGCGCGCCGCATGGGCGCGCGGCAGGTGGAGCCATTGCGCCTCGATCCGCTGCTGCGCAAGATCGCGCCGGTCGTCTCGGCCGGCGATGCGCCACCGATGGTGGTACGCGCGGGCATGATCCCCTGCGGCGGCGTGCTGCCGGTGGTCGCGCGCGCGCATGCGCTGCTCGTCGGCGATGCCGCGGGCATGGTGTCGCCCGTGACGGCCGGCGGCATCCACACGGCACTGCACCACGGCGCAGGCGCGGGCGAGGCGATCGCACGTTTCGTGCGCGGCGAGGCGGGCGATCCGGCGGAGTGGTTCGTCAGGAGCTATCCGCGCTTCCGGCTCAAGCGCGCGCTGCGCTGGGGCTTCGACCATTTCCAGAGCGACTGGCTCTTCAACCTGCTGCTCGGCACGCCGGCGATGCGCCGCGTGGCGGAGCTCGTCTATTTCCACCGCAAGGGCCGCGCGCCGGCGCCGCGCTGAGCGCGCTCAGCCGCCGCGCTGCCGCAGCGCCTCGTACAGGCAGACCCCGCTCGCCACCGAGACGTTGAGGCTCTCGACCGCTCCGGCCATTGGAATGCGCACGAGTTCGTCGCAGGTCTTGCGCGTGAGCTGGCGCATGCCCTCGCCTTCGGCGCCGAGCACCAGCGCGAGCGGGCGCTTGAAGTCGCTCTGGTAGAGCGTGCCGGGCGCATCGTCGCTCGTGCCGACGCACCAGATGTTGCGCTCCTTGAGCTCGTTGAGGGTGCGCGCGAGGTTCGTCACCATGAAATAGGGCACCGTCTCGGCGGCGCCGCTCGCGACCTTGGCCACGGTGGCGTTGATGCCGGCCGCATGGTCCTTGGGCGCGATGACCGCGTGCGCGCCCGCACCGTCGGCCACGCGCAGGCAGGCGCCGAGGTTGTGCGGATCGGTCACGCCGTCGAGCACCAGGAGCAGCGGTACGGTGCCGGCCTCTTCGAGCCCTTCGAGCAGTTCGTCGAGCGAGCGCACCTGCGCCACGGGCTCGACGCGCGCCACCACGCCCTGGTGGCCGTGGCTGCCGCTGAGCTTGGCGAGCCGCAGGCCATCGGCCTCGACCAGCCGCACGCCGGCTTCCTGGGCGCGCGCGATGAACTGCTTCATGCGCGCGTCGCGCCGGCTGGCGTCGAACATCACCTCGAGCACCGATTTCGGCGCGGTCTTGATGCGCACGCCCACGGCATGGAAGCCGAAGATCACTTTGGGGGAAGACATCCCGCGATTATCCCCGCGCCATTCAGGCGATCGGCAGGCCGCTGGCGGCGCGCGTGTGCTCGTCGTGCAGCTGCTGCACGGCGGCCGCGCGCGGATGCACGGCCTGCAGGTTGCCGACGCTTTCGACGTAGCTGCAGGCGGCATAGCGTTCCGCGGCCTGCTCGTAGCGCGCGATCCATGCGTCGCGCAGGGCGAGCTTGTCGGGCGCCACGGGCCAGACGCCCGGCTGCGGCCGCATGTGCTCGCCGATGCCGATGCGCCACGGCTTGGCGCTGAGCCGCGCACGGAAGCAGTTCTGGTTGCGGCACATGCGCGCATAGACCTTGTCGGCGCCCAGGCTCTGGAAGGCATCGGCCACGGCGAGGTCGGAAGGCGCGAAGACCTCGTGCATCGCCAGGGCGCGCAGGCCCGAGGGCGTGCGGTAGAGCCGCAGGTGCCACTGGGGATGCTGGTGGATGAAGCGCTCGATGCGCGCCCGCGCTGCCGCGAGCGGATCGCCGGCCGGCTCGGCCGCGGGGCGCGGCTCGGAGCGCGCACGCCAGAAGCCGAAGGCCGCGACCACGAGGAGGACCGCGAGGCCGACGACCCAGGAGCGGGACGCATAGCCCGCGACCAGCGCACCGATGACGGCGGCGCCGATCACCTGGAGGCCGCGCGCGTCGCCGCGCCTTGCTTCCTCGTCGAAGTCGACGTCGATGAACAGCACGTCGGGCGTGTTGAGGCAGCGCGCGCCGTAGCCGTTGCGCGTGACGATGTCCTCGCCATGGCGTTCGACGATCTGCTCGCGGATCGGCATGCCGTTGGCGCCGTTGTAGGCGACCTTGCGCTCGCGGCGCTCCAGCGGCTCGCCCGCCGCGATGCGGTCGAAGGCCTCGCGCGTGCGTTCGTCGGCGTGGGCCTGCGCGGCCAGCGGACTGTCGTCGGACCAGCCGAAGCGGCGCACGGTGATCTGCCGGCCGTCGACGGTCTGCCGGATGCGGCCTTCGGCCCAGAATTGCGGAACGATCATGTTGCGGTTCAGGCGCCCGAGAAGAGAATGAAAAGCCCGGCCAGCAGCACGAGCACCACGACGATCGCGAGCCATGTCCTCGAGCCGCCGCCGGTCACGCGCCCCGGCTCGGCCATGGGATCGGAGGCGATGCCGCCCGCGGGCCGCGCCTCGTGGCGCTCGACCAGTTCCTTGGCCTCCTTCAGGCCGAGGCCGGTGGCTTCGCGCGCGATCCGGATGGCTTCGATCTTGCGGCCCTCCGCGAGCGCGGCAACGGCTTCGGCCGGCAGGCGCGGCGGACCGCCCGCGAGCAGTTGGCTGAAGTCGTCGGCCGGCGGCACCGGCTCGGCCGCGACGCGGTCCGCATGGCGATCGACCAGTTCCTTGGCCTCCTTGAGGCCGAGCCCGGTGCGGTCGCGCACGATCTTGATCGCCTCGATCAAGTTTCCGCGCTGCAGCGCGAGGCGCGCGTCGGGGTGAATTTCGTCCTGCATGCCCGTCTCCTCTCTTTCTCTCGTCCTGGTCGCGCGCTCCCCCGCGCGGTGCACGGGCCCGCCTCCGGACCTGTTCAGGCCGCGAGGCGGGCGCCGGACTCGTTGCGTGCCACGCGGCCGGCCTCGATGGTGATGCGCCGTTCGCACTGGTCCGCGATGCCGCGGTCGTGCGTGACGAGCACGAGCGTGGTGCCGAGCTCGCGGTTCAGGTCGAACATCAGCCGCATGACCTGCTCGCCGGTCGCGAAATCGAGGCTGCCGGTGGGCTCGTCGGCCAGCAGCAGCGCGGGCTGCACCACGAAGGCGCGGGCCAGCGCCACGCGCTGCTGCTCGCCGCCCGAGAGCACCTTGGGATAGTGGCCGAGCCGCTGCCCGAGGCCCACGCGCCCGAGCATCTCGGTGGCCGCGCGCCGCGCGTCCTTGCGGCCGGCGAGTTCGAGCGGCAGCATCACGTTCTCGAGCGCGCTGAGGTTGCCGAGCAGCTGGAAGCTCTGGAACACGAAGCCCACGCGCTGCGCCCGCAGTGCCGCCCGCTCGTCTTCGCCGATGGCGAAGATGTCGTCGCCCGCGAGCCGCACGGTGCCGCGCGTCGGCGTGTCGAGCCCGGCGATGATCGACAGCAGCGTGCTCTTGCCGGAGCCCGAGGCGCCCACGATGGCGGCGGTTTCCCGCACGCCCAGGGTGAAATCGATGTCCTGCAGAATGTCTAGCGTGCCGGTCGAATCCGTGACGGACTTGAACACATGCTCGACGGCGACAATGGCATCAGACGGGGGTTGGGACATGGAAAGGCTTTTCGTTTTGAACCGACGCGACTTTATCTGCATCGCCGGCGCCTTCGGCAGCGCAGGGGCATGGACCGTGGCGCACGCGCAGCCGGCGCCCGCGCGCAAGCCGGTGATCCTGGTGCTCGGCGACTCGCTGAGCGCCGAATACGGCCTCAAGCGCGGCGAAGGCTGGGTGCCGCTGCTCGAGAAGCGGCTCGCCGAGCAGAAGATCCCCGCCACCGTGATCAACGCCAGCATCAGCGGCGACACCAGCTCGGGCGGCCGCGCGCGCTTCGCGCCGCTGCTGGCGCAGCACAAACCGACGCACCTAGTGCTCGAGCTCGGCGCCAACGACGCGCTGCGCGGCCTGCCGCTGCAGAGCACCGAGGACAACCTGCTGCACATCACCAAGGCCGCGCAGGCCACGGGCGCCAAGGTGCTGATCGTGGGCATCCAGGTGCCGCCGAACTACGGCGGCGACTACACGCGGCGCTTCGAAGCGGTCTTCGGCAAGGTGGCCGGTGCCACCAAGGCCGCGCTGGTGCCGTTCCTGCTCAAGGGCGTGGCCGATGCGCCCGACGCGCTCGCGCTGTTCCAGGCCGACCGCATCCATCCGAACGCCGCAGCGCAGCCGCAGTTGCTCGACAACGTCTGGCCCGAGCTGCGCAAGCTGCTGCCGGCGGCCTCGAAGTAGGCGCCCCGGCGGCTTTCGCCCGGCGCCAAGAAAAAACCGCCGCGGGCGCAGGCCTGCGGCGGTTTTTCGATCGGGCTCGGGCAACGGATCAGCCGTTCTTGGTCGGCAGTTCGGGGATCGTCGGCGGATCGCGTTCGAGCGAGGCCACATCGGTCTCCGGGTCTCCGGGCGCCAGCCCTTCGCTGCTCGGGTTGAGTTTGCGATTCGCCTTTTCGCGGAGCTTGTCTTCCTTCTTTTTCTTCTTGGCCAGCTCTTTCTGGCGCTTTTCGTAGCCGTAATTGGGTGTTGCCACTGCATCTCCTTGAGGCGAAGGCAGTCAGGGTGACTGCGCGTCGCCTACTGTAAGCGATATCGCGGCAGACTCAAGCCGCCGGGCCGGCCGGTGTTTCGAACTCGAACACACCTTGCAAGCCCGGGTAGCGCTGCAGCACGAACCACACGGCCGCCCAGGCGCCGAGCCCGGTCGCGAGCAGCATCGCCAGAACGAGCCAGCCCGTGTGCTGCCCGAGCGGCCAGCAGGCCATGACCGCGGCCGGCGGCACGAGCGCGCCCAATGTCGATGCCCACAGCCACCGCCTGGGCGCGGGCATCGGCGTCCAGGTTTCGGGATCGATGCCGGCGTCGATGAAGACCTCGGCATCGAAACGCAGCCGCGAGCGGGGTTCGGTCGCCAGCCGCAGCAGCAACGCGCGCAGGACCTCGGCGCGGTTGCGAAAGCGCAGCACGCGCGAACCGTCGGCGCTCAGGGTCAGCGGCAGGCGGACCTGCGCCGCTTCGCCGCCCTGCCCCGCGCGATGGAACACCAGGCGCTTCTGCAGCGCATCGCTGGAGACGTACTCCGTGCGCACGTCGTACGGGCCGTCGCGCGCGCGGCCGAGCGCCTGCCAGCCCACGGCCTGGGGCGAGGCCGCATCGCCCCAGCGCAGGCCTTCGGCATCCACGCGGACCACCATCCCGCCGACCCGCCGCAGGCACCGCCCCACGTACCAGGCGCCGCCGCAGGCCACGGCCAGCAGCGCGAGCATGGCGAGGGTGACCGGCACTTCGTGGCCCCGGGCGTTGGGTTCGCCGGACAGCAGCACGAGCCCGGCGGCGATGGCCAGCGCGGTGAGCACGAACAGCAGCACGCCGCACCCGAGCAGCAGGCGGGTCGTCACGAGGTCGGGCACGCCTTCTACCGGACCGCGCCGCGCGAGTTCGCGCAGCACGTCCGCCGGCACGGCGAGCACGCGGGGCACGACCCGCCCGGCTTCGGCGGCGGTCGCGAGCGCGGGAGCGGTCACTGCGGCAGCCTGCCCCGCAGCCGCGCGGCGCCTGCGCGATCTTCTTGCCACGGCGCGCGGCCGCCCTACATCCGGCCCAGCGCCTGCGCGAGGTCGGCGCGCAGGTCCTCCACGTCCTCCAGGCCGATCGAGAAGCGCACCAGCGTGCCCTTGTGCGGCCAGCGCGCCACAGCAGCGTCGCGCATCAGGCCGATGTCGTACGGCACCACCAGGCTGACCGGCCCGCCCCACGAGTAGCCGAGCCGGAACAGCGCCAGGCTGTCGCAGAAGCGGTCGACCTGCTCGGTGCTGTAGCGCTCGTCGAACACGATCGAGAAGAGCCCGGCCGCCAGGTCGGTCCGGCCGCAGAGCGCACGCCAGTTCGCATGGCCGGGCGAGCCTTCGAGCGCCGGATGCAAGACCTGCGCGACCTCGGCGCGGTCGGCGAGCCAGCGCGCCAGCTCGCGCGCGGCACGGTCGTGCGCGGCATAGCGCAGGCCGATGCTCGGCAGCGAGCGCAGCAGCGTCTCGACGTCGCCCACGCCCACGCCGAAGCCCAGGCGCATGTGCGTGAGCTTGAGGGCGCGGTGCAGGCGCTCGTCGCGCGTGGTGACGCTGCCCATGAGCACGTCGCCGCCGCCGCTCGGGTACTTGGTGAGCGCATGCACCGAGATGTCCACGCCCTGGCCGCTGCCGTCGAAGTCGAAGGGCGCGAAGGCCAGGCCCGCGCCCCAGGTGTTGTCGAGCGCCGTGACCACGCCGCGCGCGCGGCAGACGCTCACGAGCGCCGGCAGGTCGGGGAACTCCATCGTCACCGAGCCCGCGGCCTCGACCCACACCAGCCGCGTGCGGTCGGAGAGCTTGGCTGCGAGGTCGGCGGGGTTCATCGCATCGTAGAGGCGGTGCGTGATGCCGAAGTTGGCCAGTTCGCCGGTGGCGAGCGCCTTGTTGGGGCCGTAGGCGTTGTCGGGGATCAGCACCTCGTCGCCCGTCTTGAGGAAGGCGAAGGCGACCAGCGAGATCGCCGCGAGCCCGCTCGGCACCAGCAGCGTCTCGGTGCCGCCTTCGAGGGTGGCGAGCCTTTCCTCGAGCGTGAAGGTGGTCGGCGTGCCGTGCAGGCCGTAGGTGTAGCCGGCCTTCGTCTTCCAGTCGCGCGCGCGCATCGCGGCCACGTCCGCGAAGAACACGGTCGAGGCCTTGTAGACGCCGGGCTGCGGCGCGTCGAAGTTGGCGGGCGGCTTGTAAGGATGGTGGATCAGGGTCGTGGAGGGCTTGCTCATGGCCCGATGCTAGCGCGGCGCTCCGGCGCACAATGCGCGGATGGGCAACGACCGCCTCATCGCAGCGGCCACCGCGGTGACCCGCCCCCCTGCTCCGTGCCTGCGGCCGTACCTGCGCCTGCTCTGGGCCTGGGCGCCCGAAGGCGGCGCGGCCCGGCGGCCGGGTGCGCGCGAGCATGTGCTGCCCACGGGCGGAATGCACCTGGTGTTCCGTCTCTCGGGGCCGCCGCTGCGGCTGTTCGGCAGCGCGGCCGATGCACGCGGCCAGACCTTCGGCCATGCGATCGTGGGCGGCGCGCGCTCGGCCTTCTACCTGCGCGATGTCTCCGTCGCCACGCGCTCGGTTGGCGCGCAGCTGCAGCCCGGCGCCGCGCGCATGCTGCTCGGCGCACCCGAAGGGGCGCTCGCCGGCGCGCACACGCCGCTCGAAGCGCTCTGGGGACGTTCAGCGGCCGACGCGGCGCTGGCGCAGCTGCATGCGGCAGCGGATCCCGAGGCGCAGCTGGCGCTGTTCGAACGGCTGCTCGCCCGGCGCCTGGCCACCTCGCTGAATGCGGGGCTGCACGGGCTGCATCCGGCCGTGGCCGCCTCGCTGGACGCGGTGGACCGGGGCGACGCGAACATCGGCACGCTGGTGGCGCGCAGCGGCTACAGCCACCGCCGCTTCATCGCGCTCTTTCGCGGCGACACCGGCCTTGCCCCCAAGGAATATGCACGCGTGCGGCGCTTCGACCGGGCGCTGTCGCTCGCCGGCGAGGCCCGCCGGCACGACTGGGCCGAGATCGCTTTGGCGGCCGGCTACAGCGACCAGGCCCATCTGAGCCGCGAGTTCTCCGCACTGGCCGGCATGGGGCCGCAGGCCTGGCGCGAGCGCGGCGCGCCCTCGCCGCGGCACGTGCCCGCCGCAGGTCAAATTCGTTCAAGACGCTAGGCGCGCCGCGCGCCAGAATCGGCGCCACATCTCCTTCGTCCTGCGAAAGGCAAACCCATGGCCATCCACGAGCTTTTCCCGTACCTGTGCGTGCACGATGCAGCGGCCGCCGTCGACTTCTATTGCGAGGTCTTCGAGGTCAAGGAGCTCTTCCGGCTCACCGAGCCCAGCGGCCGCATCGGCCACGTGGAGCTGGACTTCGGCAATGGCGCGATCCTGATGATCTCCGACGAGTTCGCCGAATACGGCATCCGCAGCGCGAAGACGCTGGGCGGCAGCGCGGTGACGCTGCACCTGCATGTGGACGATGCCGACACGGTGGTGGCGCGCGCGGTGGCGGCAGGCGCAACGCTCGACATGGCGCCGCAGGACCAGTTCTACGGCGAGCGCTCGGGCGTGTTCCGCGATCCCTTCGGCCACCGCTGGAACGTGGGCCACAGCATCGAGAAGCTCACGCCGGAGGAAATGCAGCGGCGCTACACCGCGATGTTCGATCCTGCCGGCTGAGGATCAGCGACGGTTCAGACCGACCACTTTTCCAACAGCTTCTCGGGACCCAGCGAGTCGTAGCCCTCGAAGGGCTGGTGGATCCAGGGGTTGGTCGCAAGGTACTCGACCGAGTAATCGGGCGTGAAGGTCGACAGCGCCTTGGTCCAGAGCACCGCGCTGCGCAGCTCGGTGATCGGCCGGTAGTTGTTGCGCAGCATGTCCATCACCGCATGCAGCGTGTGGCCCGAGTCGGCGAGGTCGTCCACCAGCAGCACGCGGCCGGCGATCTCGCCCTTGGGCGTGGTGATGTAGCGCGCGATGTCGAGGTGGCCCTGCACCGTGCCGGCGTCGGCGCGGTACGAACTGGTCGACATGATCGCGAGCGGCTTGTCGAAGATGCGCGAGAGCACGTCGCCCGGGCGCATGCCGCCGCGCGCGAGGCACAGGATGGTGTCGAACTGCCAGCCCGACTGGTGCACCTTGATCGCGAGCTTCTCGATCAGGTTGTGGTACTCGTCGTAGCTGACGTAGAGATGCTTGCCGTCTTCGGTCAACATGATTCTTGGGTTTCCTCTCAGTCAGCGAGATACGGGTGGCGCATCATGATCGTGTGATCGCGGTCGGGGCTGGTCGAGACCATGTGGATCGGCACGCCAGTGATCTGCTCGATGCGCTGCAGGTAGAGCCGCGCGTTGATCGGCAGCTTGTCGAACTGGGTGACGCCCACGGTGCTTTCGCTCCAGCCTTCGAGAGTCTCGTAGATCGGCGTGCAGCGCTCGATCTCGTCGGCGCCCATCGGGAGGATGTCGGTCTTCTCACCGTCGAGTTCGTAGCCGGTGCACAGCTCGAGCTTCTCGAGGCCGTCGAGCACGTCGAGCTTGGTGATGCACAGCCCGGAGAGGCCGTTGACCTGCGCCGAACGCTTGAGCAGCGCGGCGTCGAACCAGCCGCAGCGGCGGCTGCGGCCCGTGGTCACGCCCTTTTCGGCGCCGACGGTGCTCATGTGGTAGCCCGGGGTGCCGGGCGTGGCCCAGTCGAGCTCGGTCGGGAACGGACCGCCGCCGACGCGCGTGCAGTAGGCCTTGGTGATGCCGAGGATGTAGTGCAGCATGCCCGGCCCCACGCCCGAGCCGGCAGCGGCGTTGCCGGCCACGCAGTTGCTCGAGGTGACGTACGGATAGGTGCCGTGATCCACGTCGAGCAGCGTGCCCTGCGCGCCCTCGAACAGCAGGTTGGCGCCGGCCTTGTGCGCGTCGTTCAGTTCGCGCGACACGTCGGCCATCATCGGCTTGAGCAGTTCGGCGTGGCGCATCGCCTCGTCGAACACCAGGTCGAAGTCGATCGCGGGCGCGCCCAGCACCTGCGTCAGCACATGGTTGTGCAGGTCGAGCAGCACGCGCAGCTTGGTCGCGAAGCGCTCCGGATGCTTGAGGTCCTGCACGCGCAGCGCGCGGCGGGCGATCTTGTCCTCGTAGGCCGGGCCGATGCCGCGGCCGGTGGTGCCGATCTTCTCGATCCCGCCCTTCTCGCGGTAGGCCTCGCGCGCGATGTCGAGCGCGGCGTGGAACGGCAGGATCAGCGGGCAGGCCTCGCTGATGCGCAGGCGCGAGCGGACCTCGACGCCGGCCTTCTCGAGCCCTTCGATCTCCTCGAACAGCTTGGCGGCCGAGAGCACCACGCCGTTGCCGATGTAGCACTTGACGCCCGGGCGCATGATGCCGCTCGGGATGAGGTGCAGCGCCGTCTTCACGCCGTTGATGACCAGCGTGTGGCCCGCGTTGTGGCCGCCCTGGAAGCGGACCACGCCCTGGGCGCTCTCCGTCAGCCAGTCGACCAGCTTGCCTTTGCCCTCGTCGCCCCACTGGGTGCCGACGACGACCACGTTTCTTCCGGTGGTTACGCTCATGCTCGTTCCATTACTTCAAAGATTCAGAGGGCTCGGACCTGCCACTGCCCGGCTTGCTCGACGAGCTCGCGGTCGCAATGGAATTCATCGATCTCGCTGCCGTGGCCCGGCAGCACGCAGACCACGACTTCGCCCGCGCTGCGCAGCGCGGCGATGGCCTCGCGCAGGCCGGCCGCGTTGCTCCAGGGGGCTCGGATGGCGGCGCGCAGCGGCCGTGCCGGCAGCACGCCGACCAGTTCGCGCGCGTCGAGGCTGAAGCCCACCGCGGGGCGGTTGCGGCCGAACACGGCGCCGACCTCGTCGTAGCGGCCGCCGCGCACCAGCGCATCGGCCGCGCCGGGTGCATAGATGCCGAAACGCATGCCGCTGTAGTAGGCGTAGCCGCGCATGTCGGCGAGGTCGAAGCTGATCTGGCGCCCCGCATGGCCCTGCAGGCTCGCGGCAAGCTGCCGCAGTCCGGCCAGCGCCGCATCGACCGCGGGCGTGCCCTTGAGCGCCCTGGCGGCTTCGTCGAGCACGGCGGCGTCGCCATACAGATTGACCAGCGCGCGCAGCCCGTCGCGCGAGGCAGCCGGGAAATCGCGCGTGAGCGCATGCAGTTCGCTCGCATCCTTGGCGACCAGCGCTGCATGCACGCGCGCCAGCACCGCCCCGTCGACCGGCACGCCTGCGAACAGCGCACGCACGATGCGCGCATCGGCCAGGTCGACGATCAGGCCCTTGTCCAGGCCCGCGGCCTGCAGGCAGTCGAGCGCGAGCAGCAGGGTTTCGGTGTCGGCCTCGAGGCCGGCGTGGCCGTAGATCTCGGCGCCGAACTGCAGCGGCTCGCGCGTGGCGTGCGGCCGGTCGGGGCGGGTGTGGAGCACCGGCCCGCAGTAGCACAGGCGGGCCACGCCTTCGCGGTTCAGCAGGTGGGCGTCGATGCGCGCCACCTGCGGCGTGGTGTCGGCGCGCAGGCCCATGCTGCGGCCCGAGAGCTGGTCGACGAGCTTGAAGGTCTGGAGGTCGAGCGCCTCGCCGGTGCCCGACAGCAGCGACTCGAGGTGTTCGAGCAGCGGCGGCATCACCAGCTCGTAGCCGTAGCCGCGGGCGGTATCGAGCAGCTGGCGTCGAAGTTCTTCGATGTGGCGCGCCTCGGAGGGCAGCACATCGGCAATGTGATCCGGGAGGACCCAGGCGGACATGGGGATCGGGGGCGTGGTTAAACCGGAATTCTACCGGGCCCGCGCCATGGCCCGTTAACAACCCGTCCTAGAAGATCAAAAGCAGGACCAGGCCCAGCAGGATGCTGCACAGCCCGAAGAAGCGCAGCTGGCCGTCGCGCAGCTGCATGAGCTGGCCGAAGCCGCGCCGCCAGCCGCTCGGCGACACGAAGGGCAGGATGCCCTCGATCACCAGCACCAGCGCCAGCGCGCTCCAGAACGTCTCGGCGCTCACGACCCGGGGCGCCGGGTCAGCGGCGCGGCGCGTTGCCCGCCGGCGTGCCGGCGCTCTGCATGGCGCGGAAGAAGTCCGACGAGGGATCGACCACCATCACGTCGCTCTTCTTGTTGAAGCTCTGCTTGTAGGCCTCGAGGCTGCGGTAGAACTGCGCGAACTGCGGATCGCGGCCGAAGGCCTCGCTGTAGAGCGCTGCCGCCTGGGCGTCGCCCTCGCCCTTGATCTTCTGTGCATCGCGATATGCGTTGGCGACGATCACCTCGCGCTGGCGGTCGGCGTCGGCGCGGATCTTCTCGCCCTCGGCATAGCCGGTCGAGCGCAGTTCGTTGGCCACGCGCTTGCGTTCGGCCTCCATGCGGCGATAGACCGACTCGGTGATCGCCTCGACGTAGTCGACGCGCGTGATGCGCACGTCCACCACGTCCACGCCCCAGGGCTTGGACCCCTTGACGACCGCGAGCACCTCGCGCTGCACGTCGCTCATGAGCGCCTCGCGGCGCACCGAGATCAGGTCGCGCACCGTCCGCTTGTTGATGTTTTCCTGGAAGGCGTTGCGCACCACGCGGTTGAGCTGCATGGCGCCGGCATTCTCGTCGAGGCCGACGTTGCGGATGTACGCCTGCGGATCGGTGATGCGCCAGCGCACGTACCAGTCGATCACCACGCGCTGCTTCTCGGCCGTGAGCATGGGCTCGGTGTCGAGGCTGGAGAGCGTGAGCAGCCGCTTGTCGATGTACGACACGTTCTGGAACGGCGGCGGCAGCTTGAAGTTGAGGCCGGGCTCGGTGATGACCTGCTTGATCTGGCCGAGCGCATACACCACGCCGAACTGGCGCTGGTCGACCACGAAGAGCGTGGAGCTCAGCAGCACCAGCAGCACGAGGATCGACGAGCCGATGAATCCGATTCTGTTCATGTTCTTCTTCCTGCCCTGTTCATCAACGCACGTCGCGGTCGCGCGAACGGCCGTCGCGGCCGCGGTTGTCGCCCGCGGCGGGCGCCACGGGGATCACCGACGATTGCGGCGGCGCGGTGCCGGCCACGCTGGGACTGGCCGCGTCGACGGGCGTCACCTGGTTGGCGCCGCTCTGCTGCATCAGCTTGTCGAGCGGCAGATACAGGAGGTTCGAGCCCTGCTTGGTGTCGACCAGCACCTTGGTGGTGCTGGCATAGATCTGCTGCATGGCGTCGGTGTACATGCGGTCGCGCGTGACCTGCGGCGCCTTCTGGTACTCGGCCAGCACCGAGGCAAAGCGGCCGGCATCACCCTGCGCCTGCGCCACGATGCGCGCCTTGTAGGCCTCGGACTCTTCCTTCAGGCGCGAGGCCGTACCCGTGGCGCGCGGCACCACGTCGTTGGCGTAGGCCTGCGCTTCGTTCTTGGCGCGTTCGCGTTCCTGGCCGGCCTTGAGCACGTCGTCGAACGCGGCCTGCACCTGTTCGGGCGGCCGCACGCCGCCCTGCTGCAGGTTGATGCCGACGACCTCGACACCCACCTTGTAGCGGTCGAGGATGGTCTGCATGAGCTGCCGCACGCGCGGGGCGATCTGGTCGCGCTCCTCGGCGAGGGCGGCATCCATCTTCATCTTGCCGACGACTTCGCGCACCGCGGTCTCGGCCACCTGCACCACCGTGTCGCCGGGCGTCTTGCTCTCGTAGAGCCAGGCACGCGCATCGCTCAGGCGGTACTGCACGGCGAACTTGATCTCGACGATGTTCTCGTCCTCGGTCAGCATGGCCGACTCGCGCAGGCCGGTGGAGCGCACGATGGCGTCACGGCCGACGTCGGTCGAGCGGATCTGCGTGGTCACGACCACTTCATGGCGCTGGATCGGATACGGCAGGCGCCAATTGAAGCCCGCGCCGACGGTCGCCTTGTAGCGGCCGAACTGGGTGATGACGGCCTGCTGGCCTTCGTTCACGATGAAGAAGCCGGTGCCGAGCCAGATCAGGAGCGCCACCACCGCGACGAGCCCGATGCCGAAGCCGGCGTTCTTCATGTCGGGCTTGTAGCCGTTGCCGCCGCCGCTCGGGCCGCCGGGACGACCGCCGCCGCCACCGCCCTTGCCGCCGAAGAAGCCGCCGAGCTTGCGATTGAGGTCGCGCCAGAGTTCATCGAGGTCGGGCGGGCCCTGGTTCGGCCCCTGCCCGCGCGGACGGTTGCCGTTGCCGTTGTTGTGGCCCGAAGGCGGCGGCATGGGTGCGCCCGGCGGGTCCGCGTCGGGAGGCCGGCTGCCGTTCGGGCGATCGCCGTTGGAGGCGGGCTCGTCGCCACGGCCCCATCGGCCATCGTTCAGGTTGAACATGCCCAGAAACCCTCTCCGCGCTGGCTTTGCATTCATTCGCTTCGTTCTCTTGTCAGTGGCGGGATTGTGCCCAATCCATGGGCGGCATCGTGCAATTCAGTGCCCGCTTCAGGGGTCATCGTACCGTCGAGCGCGCCGGACCGGCGCGCCAGCTCGGCGCGCAGCAGCGGCAGCCCCTCGCCGGTGCGGGCGCTCAGGAAGATGCGCGGAACCTGCACGCCCTCGATTTCCATGTCGTCCTGCAGATGCAGCGGATGCTGCGTGCTTTCAAGGGCATCGAGCTTGTTGAACACCAGCAGCTGCGGAATCGCGTCGGCGCCGATCTCGTGCAGCACCGACTGCACCTCGGCCATCTGTTCGGGATAGTGCGGGTTCGAGGCATCGACCACGTGCAGCAGCAGGTCGGCATCGACCGCCTCCTGCAGCGTGGCCTTGAACGCATCGACCAGGCCGTGCGGCAGGTCGCGGATGAAGCCGACGGTGTCGGAGATCGAGACCTGGCGGCGCCTTCCGTCCTCGGTGTTGCCGAGGTAGAGGTTGCGCGTGGTGGTGTCGAGCGTGGCGAAGAGCTGGTCGGCCGCATAGGCGCGCGCCTTCACCAGCGCATTGAACAGCGACGACTTGCCGGCGTTCGTATAGCCGACGAGCGAAATGTTGAAGGTGTCGCGGCGCTCGCGCTGGCGGCGCTGCGTGCCGCGCTGCTTCTGCACCTTGGCGAGGCGATCGCGCGTGCGCTTGATCGACTCGGCGATCATGCGGCGGTCGAGTTCGATCTGCTTCTCGCCCGGGCCGCCGCGCACGCCGGCGCCGCCGGTCTGGCGTTCGAGGTGGGACCAGCGGCGCACGAGGCGCGTGCTCAGGTACTGCAGGCGCGCCAGTTCGACCTGCAGCTTGCCCTCGTGCGAGCGCGCGCGCTGGGCGAAGATCTCGAGGATGAGGAAGGTGCGGTCGTACACCGCGACGTCGAGCTGGCGTTCGAGGTTGCGCTGCTGCGCCGGGCTCAGCGACTGGTCGAAGATGACTTCGCTCGCCTGGTGCATGGCGGCGAGCTCCTTGATCTCGTCGGCCTTGCCGCTGCCAACGAAGAGTGCCGCGTCGGGGGCCTTGCGCTTGCACGTGAGGCGTGCGACGGGATCGAGGCCGGCGGTCTGCGCGAGCAGGCCGAGTTCCTCGAGTTCGCTGTCGAAATGGGGCAGCCCGAAATCCACGCCGACGAGAACGGCGGCGCCTTCCTGGCGGGGGTTCAATTCAGACAAGCGGGGTCAATAAGGAAAAAGCGCGGCGGGGTTGCCGCCGCGCTCCGCGCGATCAGGCGGCGGCGTCGTCGTTCTCGTTGGCCGAGAAGTTGACGGCACGACCCGGCACGATGGTGGAAATGGCGTGCTTGTAGACCATCTGTGTCACCGTGTTGCGAAGCAGCACGACGTACTGGTCGAAAGACTCGATCTGGCCCTGCAGCTTGATACCGTTCACCAGATAAATGGAAACCGGCACATGCTCGCGACGCAGGGTGTTCAGAAACGGGTCTTGTAGAAGTTGCCCTTTATTGCTCACGATATTCTCCGTGTTCAAGAGTAGTTGTTGGAGCGATGAACCTTAACACAGGGTTTCCGCGCCGCAGCAGCAGGCATCAAAAGCCTTTGAAAAATAACGGCACTGAAAAAGCGGAACTTTCGCCCCAGCGACCGCTCTTCGGCCGCCATCGGCCGCCAAGCGCCCTCACTCGTCCTTCTCTGCAAAGGGGTTCTGCGAGCTCTTGAACTGGATGCGCAGCGGCGTGCCGACGAGGTCGAATTCCTTCCGGAAGCGCCCCTCGAGGAAGCGCTTGTACGCCTCGGTCACATGCTCCAGCGAATTGCCGTGGATCACGATGACCGGCGGGTTCATGCCCCCCTGGTGGGCGTAGCGCAGCTTGGGGCGGAACATGCCCGAGCGCTTGGGCGCCTGGAACTGCACCGCCTCGAGCAGCAGGCGGGTCAGCACCGGCGTCGACATCTTGCGCGTGGCCGACTTGTGGGCCTGCGCGATGGCCTGCCACACGGGCCCGAGGCCCTGCCGCTTGATCGCGGAGATGAAATGCAGCGCGGCGAACTTGAGGAAAGGCAGCCGGGTCTCGATCTGCCGCTGGACCTGCTCGCGCTGGTAGCTGTCGACCGCGTCCCACTTGTTGACGGCGATCACCACCGCGCGCCCGCTCTCCAGGATGTAGCCGGCGATGTGCGCGTCCTGGTCGGTCACGCCCTGGGTGGCGTCGAGCAGCAGCAGCACGACGTTGGCCGATTCGATGGCCTGCAGCGTCTTGACCACGGAGAACTTCTCGATCGCCTCGAACACCCTGCCCTTGCGGCGCAGGCCCGCGGTGTCGATGAGTTCGAAGCGCTGGCCGTTGCGCTCGAAGGGCACGCTGATGGCGTCGCGCGTGGTGCCGGGCATGTCGAAGGCCACGAGCCGCTCTTCGCCGAGCCAAGTGTTGATCAGCGTGGACTTGCCCACATTGGGCCGTCCGGCCACGGCCAGCTTGATCGGCTTGTTGACGTCGTCCTCGTCGGCTTCGTCGTCGGGATCGGGCAGGTTCAGCGGCGCCAGCGCGAGTTCGACCAGGCCGCGGATGCCCTGCCCGTGCGCGGCCGAGATGCCGTGCACGTCGCCGAAGCCGAGCTCGTAGAAATCGACCAGCTTGGTGCCGTCGTGCATGCCCTCGGCCTTGTTGGCCACCAGCAGGCAGGGCTTGCCGAGACGGCGCAGCTCGTTGGCGATCTCGTGGTCCTGCGCGGAGAGGCCCTCGCGGGCGTCGACCACGAAGATCACCACGTCGGCCTCGGCCACGGCCTGGCGGGTCTGCTTGGCCATCTCCTTGAAGATGCCGCTGCCCGCGTCGGGCTCGAAGCCGCCGGTGTCGATGACGATGAATTCGTGCTTGCCCAGGCGGCCGTTGCCGTAGTGCCGGTCGCGCGTGAGCCCCGCGAAGTCGGCGACGATGGCGTCGCGCGTCTGCGTCAGGCGGTTGAAGAGGGTCGATTTGCCGACGTTCGGACGCCCGACCAGGGCCACGACCGGCTTCATGGCCGGCCTTTCAGGGGCACGGTGTTCATGGTCGGGCCTTGCAGAAGATCATTCGGGGCGGTAGCCGAACACGCCGCCATTGGCGGTGACCACGACCACGGTGTTGCCGGCGAGCACCGGCGTGACGGCGATGGCGGAACCATCGGGCGTCACGCGGTTGAGCAGCGAACCGTCCTCGCGCGAGACGAAGTGCAGCGTGCCGGTGCTTTCGCCGATCACGAGCGAGCGGCCGACGGCCAGCGGGCCGGTCAGCACGCGGTTCTTGAAGCGGGTCGACTGCCAGGCGCGCTCGCCGTCGGCGCGGCGCCAGGCGGTGACGCTGCCGTCGGCCTCGGTGCCGTAGACAAAGCCTTCGTCGCCGCTGACGCCCTCGGCGCCCACTGCGGGCTTGCTCCAGAGCAGCTGGCCGCGCAGCGTGTCGACGCAGCCGACGTTGGCGTAGTAGGCGCGTGCGCAGACCGTGTCGCCCACGCGGCTCACGCTGCCCGTCAGGTCGACGAGGCGTTCCACGTCGTTGGTGCCGCGCGGCGCCGCGATCGGCGCTTCCCAGCGCGAGACGCCGTTGCCCGGATTGAGGCCGACCAGCCGGCCGCCGATGCCAGAGACCAGCGTATCGCCGACCGCGATCAGCACGCCCGACTTGCGCAGCACGAGGTTCTCGGCCGTGCGCTGCTGCTGCCAGAGGCGGCGGCCGCTCTGGCCGTCCCAGGCGCTGATGCTGCGGTCGGCGGTCTGCACGAAGACGCGGCGGCCGGCCACGAGCGGCGCGGTGAAGGCCTGCGCCGTGAGACGCTGCTTCCAGAGCACCTTGCCGCCCTCGAGGGCCACGAGTTCGTTGTTGCTGGTGACGACCGCGGTCAGCGAGCCGTCGCTGCCGACACCCGCCGCCAGCGGTGCGCCGGCGTCCGCGCGCCAGGTCTCGCGGCCGGCGCGTGCGTCGATGACGACCACCGTGCCCTTGTCGCCGCCGGCCACCGTGACCGTGTCGCCGCTGACGTCGACCGCCAGCGGGAAGTTGACGGCCGGGATGCGCACGCTCCACGCCTGGCGCACGCCGAAGAGCGAGGGATTCGGCGGCAGTTCGGCCGGCTTGGGCTTGCTGGTGCCCGAGCACGCAGCCAGCACTGCGACCAGAACAAGAGCAGGAGCCACGCGCAGCGCGCGCGACCCGGGCAGGAGACGCTTGAGATTCATGGTGCGGTCAGGAAGTTTTGGAGGCTGCGGGCGTGACCGTGATCACGGGCGCGAGGCTTTTGGGATCGACGCCGGCGGCATTGAGCTTGAATTCGACCAGGCGCCGGTAGTCGGAGGTCGGGCCGAGCCCGGTCCAGGCCTTGCGGTACTCGGCCTGCGCCTCGTCGCGCTTGCCCTGGGCCATGTAGATGTCGCCCTTGCGGTCGGCCACGAGCGGTTCGAACTCCTTCGGCACCTCGCCCGCGAGCTGCTTCAGGGCTTCGTCGTAGGACTTGCTGTCGAGCAGCTCGGCCGCGAGCCGCAGCTTGGCGACCGCCTTGTAGCCCGGGTCGGCGGCGCTCTGGGCCACCCAGCCGAGCGCGGCGCGCGATTCCTCGAGCTTGCCCTTCTCGTACAGCGTCTTGGCGGCCAGCAGGCCGGCCTGCTGCGCGTAGGCGGTGCTCGCGAAGCGTTCCTTCATGTCGCCGAAGACGCGCTGGATGCGCTCGGCATCGCCGGCCTGGGTGCTGCGCTCGAGCTCGTCGTAGAGGGCCGAGGCCTGCGCCGCCTGGCTGCGCTGGTAGTAGAGCCAGCCGTTCCACGCCACGAAGGCGCCGGCCACGAGCAGCACGACCCAGGTGATCAGGGTGCCGTAGGTGTTCCAGAAATGCTTGAGCTGGTCGAGCTGTTCCTGTTCGTCGAGGTCGAGATGGGTTGCCATGCGCTGTCAGGTGTTGGGAGCCGGGGATTGTAGGGTGGCGGCCCAGGCGGCCACGTCGGCCAGCGGGCGGGCCACTTGTTCGCCGCCGCCTTCGCGCAGCGGCTTGACGGTGACTTCGCCGCGCGAGAGCTCGTCCTCTCCGAAGATCAGCGCATAGCGCGCGCCGCTCGCATCGGCCTTCTTGAACTGCGCCTTCATGCTGCCGCCGCCCGCATGCTGCAGCACGCCGACGCCGGCGGCGCGCAGCTGTTCCAGCACCGCCATCACCTGCGGCAGCACGGTGGCCGAGGGCATTACGGCATAGGCCGCGGGGGCTGCCAGGGGCACCGGCAGGCGCAGTTCCTGGATCAGCAGCAGCAGCCGCTCGATGCCGAGGCCGAAGCCGACCGCCGGCGCCGCCTTGCCCCCCATCTGGCCGATGAGGCCGTCATAGCGCCCGCCTCCGCAGACGGTGCCCTGGGAGCCGAGCTGGTCGGTGACCCATTCGAAGACCGTGAGGTTGTAGTAGTCCATGCCGCGCACCAGGCGCGGATTCACGCGGTAGACCAGGCCCGCGGCGTCGAGCACGGCGCGCACCGCATCGAAGTGCGCGCGCGATTCCTCGCCGAGGAAGTCCATCAGCTGCGGCGCCGCCTCGACCACCGGCTGCATGGCCGGGTTCTTGGTGTCGAGGATGCGCAGCGGGTTGCTGTGCAGGCGCCGCTGCGCGTCGGCGTCGAGCAGGTCGGCATGCGCCTCGAGGTGGCGGATCAGCGCCTCGCGGTGCGCCTGGCGCTCGGGCGGCTGGCCGAGGCTGTTGATCTCCAGGCGCACGTGCTCGCCTTCGGCCAGCCCGAGCTCGCGCCACAGCGCACGCAGCATCAGGATCAGCTCGGCGTCCACGTCCGGGCCCGGGAAGCCCAGGGCCTCGACGTCGAGCTGGTGGAACTGGCGGTAGCGGCCCTTCTGCGGTCGCTCGTGCCGGAACATCGGCCCCAGGGTCCACAGGCGCAGCGGGCCGTTGTAGAGCGCGTTGTGCTCGACCATCGCACGCACGATGCCGGCGGTGGCCTCGGGACGCAGCGTGAGCTTGTCGCCGTTCATCGAGTCGGTGAAGGAATACATCTCCTTCTCGACGATGTCTGTGACCTCGCCGAGCCCGCGCACGAACAGCGCCGTCGGCTCGACGACCGGCGTCACGATGTACTGGTAGCCATAGCGCGCCAGCACCTGCCGCACCGTCTGCTCGAACCACGACCAGAGGGCCGAATCGGGCAGCCGGTCGGTGCGCGGCACGCTGGCCGGCAATATGTCGTTCATGCCTTTGACGGCATTGATCTTTTCAGCCATGGGAAGAAGAAGCGGTCAGGCGACGTCGGCAGCCTGGGGCTGGCCGAAGCGCTTTTCGATGTAGTTTTCGACGAGCTGATGGAACTCGTTGGCGATATTGTCGCCGCGCAGCGTGAGGGCCTTTTCGCCGTCGATGAAGACCGGCGCGGCGGGCGCCTCGCCGGTGCCGGGCAGGCTGATGCCGATGTCGGCGTGCTTGCTCTCGCCGGGGCCGTTGACGATGCAGCCCATGACGGCCACCTTCATCGTCTCGACGCCCGGGTATTTCTTGCGCCAGACCGGCATCTGCATGCGCAGGTAGTCGTCGATCTGCTTGGCGAGTTCCTGGAAGGTGGTGCTCGTGGTGCGGCCGCAGCCCGGGCAGGCCGTGACGCTCGGCACGAACACGCGCAGGCCCAGCGCCTGCAGGATCTCCGAAGCGATCACCACCTCCTGCGTGCGCGACTCGCCCGGCTGCGGCGTGAGCGACACGCGGATGGTGTCGCCGATGCCCTCCTGCAGCAGGATCGACAGCGCCGCAGCGGAGGCCACCGTGCCCTTGGTGCCCATGCCGGCTTCGGTCAGGCCCAGGTGCAGCGGATAGTCGCAGCGACGGGCCAGCTCGCGGTAGACCGAGATCAGGTCCTGCACGCCGCTCACCTTGCACGACAGGATGACCTGGTTGCCGGCCATGCCCATCGATTCGGCGAGCTTCGCGGATTCGATGGCGGAGGTGATCAGCGCCTCGTACATGACCTGCTTGGCATCCCAGGGGTCGGCGCGCCGGCTGTTGGCGTCCATCAGGCTCGCAAGCAGCTCCTGGTCGAGGCTGCCCCAGTTCACGCCGATGCGCACCGGCTTGTCCCAGCGCATCGCCGCGTCGATCATCTGGCCGAACTGCCTGTCCTTCTTGTCGCCCTTGCCCACGTTGCCGGGGTTGATGCGGTACTTGCTCAGCGCCTCGGCGCAGGCCGGATAGTCGGTGAGCAGGCGGTGGCCGTTGTAGTGGAAGTCGCCGACCAGCGGCACGTCGATGCCCATGCGGTCGAGCTGCTCGCGGATGTACGGCACCTGCGCCGCCGCCTCGGGCGTGTTGACGGTGATCCGCACCATCTCCGAGCCGGCCTGGGCCAGCTCTTTCACCTGGATGGCGGTGCCGATGGCGTCGACCGTGTCGGTGTTGGTCATCGACTGCACCCGCACCGGTGCGTCGCCGCCCACGGTGACGACGCGCGGGCCCCAGACCACGCGGGCCTGGCGGGAACGGCGCGGACTGGGCGAGGCCACGGCGATGGGTTGCGGGCTGCAGTCGATGGTCATGGCGATGTCACCTCGAAACGCGCCACGCTGCCGCCGCGCGTGAAGGGTTTGAGATCGAAGGGCTTGCCGCGCACCTGCACGTCGACGGCCGAGGCGCGCCCCACCACCACCGACAGCGGCAGCGCACCCGAGAGGCCCACGGTCTCGCCGGCCTGCAGGATGCGCTTCAGCAGGACCTTGCCGCCGGCCTCGGTGACCGTGACCCAGCATTCCTCGCGCGCGACGAAGACCAGCGGCTGGCCGCCGGCTGCCGCGGGCGGCGAAGCGGTGGCGACCGCGGTCGTGCTCGCGCCGGGGACCGGAAGCGCCGCGGGCGGCGTGCCCGGGGACGCAGGCGAGGCGGCGGCCGGAAGCGCCGCTGCCGAAGCGGGTGCCGCGGGCGGCACCGCGGCGTTTTCGACCACGACCGACGAGCCGCCCGGCGCCGCTTCGGGCCCGGAAGTTGCCGACGCGGCATCGGTCCCGTCCCGCGCGGTCCAGCGCGAGACCGAGGCGCCGATCTGGTCGAAGGCCGACTGCGGCAGCCAGAACAGCACGGCCGCGCCCACCAGCAGCAGCCCGACCACCGTGAGCACGGCGCGCGACGGAAGGCCGCTCGCGCGGCCGCTGCTGCTGCTCCAGCGCGGCTGGCCGGAGACCACGCCGCCCTTGAGCGTGCGGTCGGCCTCGGCCAGCGGGGCGCGCTGCGCGCCCGGCAGCTTGGCGAGCACGGGCCCGGGTTCGATGCGCAGCGCCCGGCAGACGCTGCTCGCAAGCGCGCGCGCAAACACCGGATCGGGCAGCGACGCAATGTCGTCCGCCTCGAGCGCGGCCAGCTTCTGCGGCGGCACCTTGAGCGCCGCGGCGACCATTTCGATGTGCAGCCCGTGCGCCTCGCGCGCTTCGCGGAGCAAGTCGCCGGCCGTCTTGTGCGTGATGTCGCCTTCCTCGAGCGGCAGCACCGCCGAGGTGCCGAACTCCGAAACCCGTTCAGTCATTGAAATTCCCGCGCTCGTACGCGATGGCCTCCCTCGATTGCGGGAAGCGCCGTTGCAATTGCCCCGCCAGCTGCGCCATCGCCTCGCGATTGTTGAGCCGCCGTTCGATCTTGATGCCGAGCCACAAGGTCTCGGCGCTGGCCGCGGGACTGTTGTTGACGCGGCGGATGTAGAACTGCGCCCGCGACCATTCCTCGCGCTGCACCAGCAGCGAAGCCAAGTTGAAGCCGACCACCGGGTTGCCGGCGTCGATCTCGTAGGCCTGCATGAGGCTGCGTTCGGCCTCCACGCGCTGGCCGGCGCGCAGTTGGCAGACGCCCTGCGTCATGAGCGTCTTGGAGCGCTCGGTGTAGCCCGGCGCCGCGAGCGCATCGGTGAACTGCTGGACCGCATCGCCGTAGCGCTTCTGCTGGCACAGCAGCCAGCCGTAGTTGTGCCGCGCATTGCCGTCGCGCGGATTGAGCGCGATCGCGCGGCGGAAGCTGTCTTCGGCGAGGCCGGCGTCCTCGAGCCGCATGTAGACGAGGCCGCGCAGGTTGTAGGCGTCGGCATTGTTGGGGTCCACCGCGAGTGCCTGCCTGATCTCGTCGAGCGCGACGTTGGTCTGTCCATGCTCGAAGTAGCCGGCGGCCAGCTCCAGGCGCAGCCGCGCGCGGCGCTGGCGGCTGGCCTCGTCGGATTCGGGTGCGGTCGCGAGCTGGGTGCCCGCCGCCGAACTGGTGTCCGCGAGGCTGGTGGTGGTGGTGCGGGTGCTGACGCAGCCCCCGAGCAGCAGCGCCATGGCGACCCCGGCAAAGCTCGCGGCCAGCAGCCGCGGTGCGTTCACGGGCGTCGTCGGAAAGGCCATGCTCATGGGGTCAGTGCTCCTGGGGTGCGGTCTTGCGAACGGGATGCAGAACGACGGGGCGTTCGGTGGTGGTGGCGCGGCGCTGCGCCATGCGCTCGGCCGCGCGGGTGCGGTCCTTGACGTCGCCGGCGAGCTGTCCGCAGGCGGCATCGATGTCGTCGCCGCGCGTCTTGCGCACGGTGGTCACGAGGCCGGCCTCGCTCAGCGTCCTGGCGAACGCCAGCACGCGCGCCTGCGGCGAGCGCACGAGGCCCGAAGCCGGAAAGGGGTTGAACGGAATCAGGTTGAACTTGCACGAGATGCCGTGCGTGCGGACCAGTTCCACCAGTTGCCGTGCATGCTCGGGCTGGTCGTTCACGCCGTCGAGCATGCAGTATTCGAAGGTGATGAAGTCGCGCGGGGCGTGCGCGAGGTAGCTCTTGCACGCCTCGATCAGCTCGGCGATCGGGTACTTGCGGTTGAGCGGCACCAGGTCGTCGCGCAGCGCATCGTTGGGCGCATGCAGCGACACCGCGAGTGCGACCGGGCAGTCGGCGCCCAGGCGGTCGATCATCGGCACCACGCCGGAGGTCGACACCGTCACGCGACGGCGCGACAGGCCGTAGGCGTTGTCGTCGAGCATGGTGCGCAGCGCCGGCACCAGCGCCGTGTAGTTCTGCAGCGGCTCGCCCATGCCCATCATCACCACGTTGGAGATGATGCGCTCGTCGCGCTTCAGGTGCTTGCGCAGGAAGTGTTCGGCGAACCACAGCTGGGCGACGATCTCGCCCGTGCCGAGGTTGCGGCTGAAGCCCTGGTGCCCCGTGGAGCAGAAGCGGCATCCGACCGCACAGCCGGCCTGGGACGACACGCACAGCGTGCCGCGGTCGTCCTCGGGAATGAAAACGGCTTCGACGGCATTGCCGTCGCCGACGTCGAACAGCCACTTGATCGTGCCGTCCTTGGATTCGTGCTGCGTCAGGACCGGCAGGGCCTCGACGCGCGCGGTGGTGGCGAGCTTCTCGCGCAGCGATTTCGCCAGATCGGTCATCTGGGCGAAGTCGCTGGCGCCACGCTGGTGGATCCAGCGGAACAGCTGCGTGGCGCGGAAACGCTTCTCGCCGAGCTTTTCGCAGAACGCAGCCAGCCCCTCGAGATCGAATTCGAGCAGGTTGGCCGTGGTCATGAAATCAGCCGGGATACGGCTTCAGCGTGCGTAGACGTTGAGGCCGGCGAAGAAGAACGCGACTTCGTTGGCCGCGGTCTCGGGCGCGTCCGAACCGTGCACGGCGTTGGCGTCGATGCTGTCGGCGAAGTCCGCGCGGATGGTGCCGGGGGCGGCCTTCTTGGGGTCGGTGGCGCCCATCAGGTCGCGGTTCTTGGCGATCGCGTTCTCGCCTTCGAGCACTTGCACGAACACGGGGCCGGAGATCATGAATTCCACGAGGTCCTTGAAGAAGGGACGCTCCTTGTGGACCGCATAGAACTGCTCGGCTTCGTTGCGCGACAGATGCACCAGCTTGGCGGCCACGATCTTGAGGCCGGCAGCTTCGAAGCGGGAGACGATCTTGCCGATGACGTTCTTGGCGACGGCGTCGGGCTTGATGATGGAAAGGGTACGTTCGATAGCCATTGAAGTGCTTCCTGAGCTTTGATTTTGAAGTGATTTGTCACAACGGCAACAGCTTTGTTGCGCGTTCGGTCGACAAAGCCTCTGATTTTAACCGGCGCAGCCCCCGGGGTTGGTGAAAACCCCGCGAAAAGGCTGCGCTGGAAAGGCGGCTTTCAGCGCCCGCGGCGGCGGTTTCCGCCCGGGCCGCCGAAGCCGCCGCCCGAGCCACCGCCGGCGCCGCCGCCACGGCGGCCAGGCCCCTGGCGCTGCTCCTTGCGCTGGCGCGAGAAGCTGTCGGCACCGATGTAGCCGAGCGAGGTCTTCATCGGATCGGGCTGGTTCGCACCGCCGGGCGCGCGGTCCTCGCCCTGGCGGCCGCCACGGCCGCTGCCGCGGCGCCCCTGCGGCGCCATGCCGGCGTTGCCGCCGCCACCGCCGCCCCGGCTGCCGCGCCCTGCGCGCGGACCGCGGCCGTCGCCGAGCGGATTCGGAATGTCATCGCGCGGCGGCTGGCCGCCAGCCGCATTGCGGTTGCCACGGCGCTTCTTGTTGCGTCCGTTGCGCCCGCCGCCCGGCCCTTCCTGGCCGCGCTGCGGTTGCTGCTGCGGCGAGCGCGGGGCGCCGCCGGATGCCTGGAACAGCGCGTTGATGTCGCGGTCGTCGAGCTCCATCCAGGCGCCGCGCTTCAGGCCGCGCGGCAGCACCATCGCGCCATAGCGGATGCGGATCAGCCGGCTGACCGCATGGCCCACCGACTCGAACAGGCGGCGCACCTCGCGGTTGCGGCCCTCCGAAATGGTCACGCGGTACCAGCAGTTGGAACCCTCGCCCCCGCCGTCCTCGATGGTGCCGAACTGCGCCATGCCGTCGTCGAGGCGAACGCCTTCGAGCAGCCGCTTCTTCTCCTCGGCGCTGAGCGCGCCGAGCACGCGCACGGCGTACTCGCGCTCGAGGCCGAAGCGCGGGTGCATGAGCTGGTTGGCGAGGTCGCCCGAGCTGCTGAACAGCAGCAGGCCCTCGGTGTTGAGGTCGAGCCGCCCCACGGACTGCCACTTGCCCTGCTGCAGGCGCGGCAGCTTGCGGAACACGGTCGGGCGGTTCTGCGGATCGTCGTGCGTGACGACTTCGCCGACAGGCTTGTGGTAGGCGATGACGCGCGGCGGCGGCGGTGCGATGCGGTAGCGGATCGGCTTGCCGTTGACCTTGACCTGGTCGCCATACTGGATGCGCTGGCCGATGTGGGCCGGCTCGTTGTTGACCGAGATGCGGCCCTGCAGGATCAGCTGCTCCATCTCTAGGCGCGAGCCGAGGCCGGCCTGCGCGAGCACCTTGTGCAGCTTGGGCGAATCGGCCTCGGGCAGCAGCACGCGCTTGAGCGGCGGGACCTCGGGGCTTTCTTCGTCGGCGTCGAACTGGCCCGAGATGACGTCGGCGAAGCGGATCGGCTCGGGCGGCGGTGCGTTGCGCTGCGCGCGCTCGGCGGCGCGGCGCGCGCGGTCGAGGTCGTCCTCTTCCTCGTCGGGCTCTTCGTCCTCGTCATCGTCGTCGTCCTGCGCATCGGCGTCGGCCTGGGCCGCGCGGGCCGGCTGCTGCGCCGCCGGGGGCTCTTCGCGTTGGCTTTCCGGTTCGGCGGAGGCAGGGGCCGCGTCGGCGACGGCGGGCGCCGGCACCGCGGGCTGCGGCTCGAGCGCTTCGGGAACGTCGGCGGTCGCCGCTTCCGCCTCGACGGCCTTCTTGCGGCGGGGCGCGCGCTTCTTCTTGGGCGCTTCGCCCTCCGTCGCGGCGGCTGCGGGTGCGTCGGTCGGCTCGGGCTGGACCGGCACGAGGGCCGCGTCGTCGGTGTCGGAAGGGCCTCATGAGGTTTTTCCGGGAGAAACAGCGTGGGGATCGGTCTCGTCGGACGACGGGACTTCGGATTCGAGCTCGGCGGAAGAATCCGCCGCGGCCATCGGCAGCGCGTCGTCGGCCGCGCCCGCGGCGTCTTCGGCGAACTGGGCAGCGGCGGCCTCCATGGCGATCGCCTCGGCCTCGGGGGCTTCGGCGTCGGGGACTTCGGCGGTTTCGGCGCCAGGTGCCGCGGCTGCTTCGAACTCGGGCTGCGTCATGGCGGTGGCGTCGGCGTCGCCCTCGCCCGGCACATCGATCGGCAGGCCGGGCTGGCTGGCCGAGGCCTGGTCGAGCGCATCGACCAGGGCCGCCTGCTGGGCCGGCGTCTCGATCAGCGGCAGCTGGTCGAGCGACGCAAGGCCGAGGTCGTCGAGGAACTGGCGCGTGGTGGCGTAGAGCGCCGGCCGGCCCACCGTCTCGCGGTGGCCGATCACCTCGACCCAGCCGCGGTCCTCGAGCTGCTTGAGGATCAGCGAATTGATGGTGACGCCGCGGATGTCTTCCATGTCGCCGCGCGTGACCGGCTGGCGGTAGGCAATGATGGCCAGCGTCTCGAGCGCGGCGCGCGTGTAGCGCGGCGGCTTCTCGGGATGCAGGCGGTCTAGGTGGTCGCGCATCTCGGGCCGGCTCTGGAAGCGCCAGCCGCTGCCCACGCTCACCAGCTCCAGGCCGCGCTGCGCCCAGTCTTCCTGCAACTCGAGCAGCAACCCCTTGATGGTGTCCGCGCCCAGCTCGTCGTCGAACAGTACGCGCATGTCGCGCACCGGCAACGGCTGGCTCGAACAGATCAAGGCGGTTTCGAGAATGCGCTTGGCATCCGCCGTATTCATGTTTGCGTTATCCGGGAAAAGGCGTCTGGTGGACGCTGGCTCACAAGGATGAAAGGAGTAGGCGTTGCCGGCACGCGGCGGGTGCAACGCAAGGCCGGCATCGGGTGGCCGGCGCGGCCCTCGGGCCGTCAGGCGCGATTGTAATCCAGCCCCCAGGCCTGCAGCGCATGCGCGAGGTCGGCCGGGGGCGCGGCGCGGAACTCGAGCGGCTCTTGCGTCATGGGGTGTACGAAGGCAAGCCTGAAGGCATGCAGCGCCTGCCGCGCCAGCCCCGCGGCGTTGGCGCCGCCGTAGAGCGCATCGGCCACCAGCGGATGGCCGATCGAGGCCATGTGCACGCGGATCTGATGGGTGCGGCCGGTCTCGAGCGTGCATCGCACGGCACAGCCCTCGGTGTTGCTCGACAGGCATTCGATGAAGGTGCGCGCCGTCTTGCCCGCGTGCCGCTCCAGGTCGACCACGGCCATGCGCAGCCGGTTGCGCGGATCGCGGCCGATGGGCGCGTCGACCTGGCGCGAGGCGGCGCCGGTCCAGGGCTTGTGCGCCAGCGCGAGGTACTGGCGCTTCACCTCGCGCGCGGCGATCAGCGCCACCAGCGCGTCCATCGCGGCGCGCGTGCGCGCGACGATCATCAGGCCGCTGGTATCGCGGTCGAGGCGGTGCACGATGCCCGCGCGCGGCAGCAGCATCGCCTTGGGGTCGAGCGCCAGGAGCCCATTGAGCAGCGTGCCGCTCCAGTGGCCCGGCGCGGGATGCACCACCAGGCCGGCCGGCTTGTCGATGATGCGCAGGTGCTCGTCCTCGTGCAGCGTGACGATGTCCATCGCCTCGGGGCGGAAGGCCTGGCTCTGGGGCGTGGGCCGCAGCTCGATGCGGCCCGACTGGCCGGCGCGCACGGTGGTCGAGGCCTTCTGCAGCACCCGCCCCTGCATCTCCACGGCGCCGGCCTCGATCAGCTGTTGCAGATAGTTGCGTGAGAATTCGGGCACCAGCGCAGCCAGCGCGCGGTCCAGCCGCTGGCCGTGCTCGGCCTGCCCCACCGTGAACGGCCGCAGTTCGCTGGCTTCGACCGGGTCCGCGCCCTCTTCCGCCTCGGCGGCGTCCAGGGGGAGGTCGGAGGGGTCGGTCGATATAATTGAGGGCAACTGTTTCACGAAAGCCGCATGTGATGTTTCGCGCCAAATTATCGGTCCCCGCCTGGATCGCCCTCAGCGCGGCAGCGCTGCTAGCAGCCGGCTGCTCCTCCACCAGCGTCGACAAGACCGCGAACTGGAGCCCCAACCGCATCTACTCGGAAGCCAAGGACGAAGCCAATTCCGGCGCCTACGACAAGGCCGTTCCGCTGTACGAGAAGCTCGAAGGCCGCGCCGCCGGCACGCCGCTCGCGCAGCAGGCCCAGCTCGAGAAAGCCTACGCGCAGTACAAGTCGGGTGAGAAGGCCACCGCGATCGCGACCATCGACCGCTTCATGAAGCTGCACCCGGCCAGTCCGGCGCTCGATTACGCGCTGTACCTCAAGGGCGTGATCAACTTCAACGACGACCTCGGCCTGTTCTCGTTCCTCACGCGCCAGGATCTCTCCGAGCGCGATCAGAAGGCGGCCAAGGAATCGTTCGAGTCCTTCAAGGAACTGGTCACGCGCTTCCCCGAGTCGCGCTATACGCCCGACGCCCGCCAGCGCATGAACTACATCGTGAATTCGCTGGCCCAGTACGAAGTGCACGTGGCGCGCTACTACTACTCGCGCGGCGCCTACCTCGCGGCCATCAACCGCGCGCAGATCGCCCTCGCCGACTACCGCGAAGTGCCGGCCCTCGAAGAAGCCCTGTACATCATCGTGCGCTCCTACGACGCGCTCGGCATGAAGGACCTTCGCGACGACGCCCAGCGCGTGCTGACCACCAACTACCCGCAGAGCCAGTATCTGGCGAACGGCTTCAAGGGCAAGGACGATCCCTGGTGGAAGGTCTGGTGAAACGGTCCGGCATCCGCGCAAGCACAAGGCCCTTCGGGGCCTTTTTCTTTGCCGGACTCAGGCCGGGAGCGATCGCCTGAGTTCGTCGATGGCGGCCTCGAAGTCCGCCTCGCTGTCGAGCCGCCGCATCGGCGGCAGGGCCGCCACGAGCCGCCGCCCGTAGCCCATCGCCACCAGGCGGGTATCGCAGATCGCGAGCACGCCGCAGTCGGTCTCGCGCCGGATCAACCGCCCCGCGCCCTGCTTCAGCGCCACGGCGGCCTCGGGCAGGGAATAGTCGTTGAACGCGCTGCGGCCCTGCGCTTCGAGGCGCTGCGAACGTGCCTCGACCAGCGGGTCGTTGGGCGGCGGGAACGGCAGCTTGTCGATCACCACCAGCTG
The DNA here is from genome assembly GCF_029893635.1 of Variovorax sp. TBS-050B. Classification (NCBI taxonomy): domain Bacteria; kingdom Pseudomonadati; phylum Pseudomonadota; class Betaproteobacteria; order Burkholderiales; family Comamonadaceae; genus Variovorax; species Variovorax sp. TBS-050B. The sequence goes on from NZ_JARXYR010000002.1 coordinate 4,463,725, forward strand.
CAGCGCATCGCCGGGCGCATCGAAGCCTTCCCAGAACGACGCCGAGGCCACCAGCACGCAGCCGGCGCGCCCTGCGTCGGCGCCTTCGCGAAAGCGGTCCATGAGCACGCGCTTGGGCAGTTCGCCCTGCACCAGCACTTCGGGCCGCGGATGCGGATCGAGCCGCTCGAACTGCTGCCTGATCTCGTCGCCGATCGCGCGCAGCGCGCGCAGCGTGGTCGTGAGCACCAGCGTGCGGCCGTTGAGCGCGACCGCGCCGCGCGCCGCCAGCTGGGCGACGCGCGGGCTGTGCGCGGCATCGTTGGGCTTGGGAAAGGCGCGCGGCACGTAGAGACCCGCCTGCGCCGCATAGTCGAAGGGGCTGCGCACCCGCAGCACCGCGGCATCGTGCAGGCCGCAGGGTTCGGTGAACCAGCGCAGCGTGGGTTCGTCGCCGAGCGTGGCGGACGTGAAGACCCAGGCACGGCGGCTTTGCTGCGGCGTGGGGCGGCCGGCCTCCCGGTCATGGTGGTCCTCATCGCCTTCGTCATCGGTACCGCCCTCGCCGCGCTCGATCTTGAGCACGCGCGTGCGCATCGCCTCGGCGATGTCGAGCGGCGACTCGACGAGACGCAGTTGCGTGCCCACGTCGACCCAGCGCACCGAATCGACTTCGCACGGCAGCGCGAAGCGCGCCGTCCGCCGGGCCAGCTGCTGCGCCCGGTCGTGCAGCCGCACGAAGTCGGGCGAGATCTCGCTGACGGTGTCGAGCCCTTCCGCCGCCATTTCGAAGGCATGCTGCAGCGCCTCGAGCGCACCCTGCCAGAGCGCCGGATCGATCCCTTCGGGCGCCGCTCCGAGCCAGCGCAGCTTGGTGCCGGGCCACTGCTTGCCGACCGCAAGGCGCAGTTCGCGCGCGCCGCGCTCGACCGCGGCGACCAGTTGCTGCCAGTCGACCAGCCCGCGCGCATGCTGCAGGCCGGCACCGAGCATGTCGCGCGCGAAATCGAGCGCCTGGCCGCTGCCGAGCTGCGCGCCGAGGAACTGCACGCCGGTCTCGTTGAGCTGGTGCGCCTCGTCGAACACGACGACGCTCACGCTGGGCAGCAGCTCCGCCATGCCGGTCTCGCGCACCGCCAGGTCGGCGAAGAACAGGTGGTGGTTGATGACCACCACGTCGGCCGCGAGCGCCTCGCGCCGGGCCAGGTTCACATGGCAGGGCTTGAACTGCGGGCATTGCGCGCCGAGGCAGTTCTCGCGCGTCGAAGTGATCAGCGGAATGAGCGGCGAGCGCTCGTCGAGCCCCGGCAGCTCGGCGAGGTCGCCGGTGCGGGTGGCCTTGGACCACTGCTCGATCTTGGCCAGGGTGCGCAGGCTGCCGCGCTCGGGCAGCGACGCGTCGTGGCGCGCCATGTCGAGCCGGTGCAGGCAGAGGTAGCTCGCGCGGCCCTTTAGCAGCGCCGTGCGCACGGGCAGCTCGAGCGCCTCCACCAGGCGCGGCAGGTCGCGGCCGAAGAGCTGGTCCTGCAGCGTCTTGGTGGCGGTCGAGAGCAGCACGCGCTCGCCGCTCAGCAAGGCCGGGACCAGGTACGAGAAGGTCTTGCCGACGCCGGTGCCGGCCTCGACCACCAGCATGCCGCCCTCTTCGATGGTGCGGGCCACGGCCAGCGCCATCTCGGTCTGCCCCGAGCGCTCGCGGAACTGCTCGGCGGCGCGCGAGAGCACGCCGCCCGGCGCGAAGGCCTCGCGCACCTTGTCTTCGAGGATCTCGCTCACGCAGGCTCTCTCGGATCGAGCAGGTTCTCGAGCCGCGTGATCTGGTCGCGCAATGCCAGCCGCCGCTTCTTCAGGCGCCGCAGCAGGAGCTCGTCCTGCGGCGAAGACTCGGTCATGCGATCGATGGAGGCATCGAGGTCGGCGTGTTCGATGCGCAGCTCGATCAGTTGGCGGGAAAGGGAGTGGAGATTGGCGTCCAACGGCGGGCGCTGCGCACGTCTTCCGCGCGCAGCTTCATGTTCACTCGATAATACGTCCTGCAACGATTCCACGAGAAGACGAACCGCGCGCCCCCGGCGCGCCGCGCCCATGCCCCAAGGCTTTCGACTCGCCGCCGCCACCGGCCTCCACAAGGGGGACCGCCCCTACCAGCAGGACCAGGTCCTGATGATGAGCCATCCGCGCGTGCCCGGCTGCATGCTGGGCGTGATCGCCGACGGCATGGGTGGGCGCAGCGGCGGACGCAAGGCCTCCGACCAGGTGCTGATGACGGCGCGCCAGCTCTTCACGCGCTACCACCCCGAGCGCGACAGCGCCGCCGCAGTGCTGCGGCAGCTGCTGGAAGACGCGCACACGGTCATCAAGCTCACGGCGCTGTCGAGCGAGCAGGAGCCGCACAGCACGCTCGCGGCCTTCCTGATGAATCCGCGCGGCGACTGCGCATGGATCCACGCCGGCGATTCGCGCATCTACCACTTTCAGAACGGCCGGCTCGTCACGCGCACGCGCGACCATTCGTACGTGCAGGTGCTGGTCGACCGCGGCGAGATCACCGAATCGCAGGCGAACGTGCATCCCAAGGGCAACATCCTGCTCGGGTGCCTCGGCATGACCACGACGCCGCCGCCGGTCGACCCCCACTACATCCCGGCGATGCAGCCCGGCGATCTGCTGATGGCCTGCAGCGACGGCCTCTGGCACTACTTCAGCCACGAGGAACTGGCGAGCGTGCTCCACGCCGAGGCGCCGCGCGATGCGGTGGAGATCCTGGTGGGCGAGGCACGTCGGCGCGCCCGCGGCACCGGCGACAACATCTCGATCGCGGTGCTGAAGGTCGAGACGCTGCCGGAAGCCTGAGCGCCAGCGGCCGGGACGGGTTCAGCGGACCGGCGCCGAGGCCGGCGGTGCGGGCGGCAGCGGCGCGCCGCGCGGCTTGGTGCGCTCGGCGTTCTGCCGCTCGCGGTCGGCCCGGTGCTCGGCTGCGCGGCGCTGCTTGGCTTCGAAGCGCTCGACCGCCGCCGGCGCCGCGGCGCGCTCGCGGGCGGCCTTGGCCTGCTCCTCGGCCTGCGCCTTCTGCTTGGCCTCGAACTGACGGCGGCGCTCCTCGGCCTCGGCCGCGGTGGCGGCACGGCTCGCGGCATGGTCGGCGGCGCGCTGCTCGCGGTCGCGCTGGGCCTTGCGCGCCTCTTCCTGCTGCTGGGGCGTGTCCTGGGTCCGCGGCGTGACCGCCTTGCGGTCGAGCTTCTCGAGCTCGGCCGCGCCGCGCCGCTGGCGCTCGATGTCGTTGATCGCCGCTTCCTGCCGCTTGATGTGGTCGGTTTCGCTGCGGCGGCGCTTGCGGCTGTCGCGCAGGCAGTCCTCGACGGCGAACTTCTGGTAGCAGGCGGCGCGCTCCTTCTCGAAGCGCGCCTCGATCGCCGCACGCTCGGCGGACAGCCGGCTGCGTTCGGTTTCGAAGTCCGCGCTGCCCGCGGCCGCATTGGACTGCGCCCACAGGGGCAGGCTGCCCAGTGCGATTAGCGCGGCGAGAACGGTTTTTTTCATGTCAGTCGGGTGTCGACGATGCGGCGCTCCAGGGAGAGGAACTCGCTCGATTGCATTTCGGTGAGCCGGGAGACCGTGCGCGGAAACTCGTGCGCCAGCGGACCCTCGGTGTACAACGCCTCCGGCGCGACCTCGGCCGACATGATGAGCTTGCAGCGGCGGTCGTACAAGACGTCGACCAGCCAGGTGAAGCGCCGCGCCTCGGACGCCATGCGCACCGGCATGTGCGGCACGTCGGACAGTAGCACGGTGTGGAACTGGCTCGCGATCTCCAGATAGTCGTTCTGCGAGCGCGGACCGCCGCAGAGCGTCTTGAAATCGAACCAGACCACGCCACCGGCCTTGCGGCGGGCGCGGATCTCGCGCTGCTCGATGTGCAGGATCGGGCTCTCGTCCGCCGTCTCGGCCAGCTTCTCGAAGGCCTTGCGCATCTCCTTCTCGGCCGCCGCATCGTTCGGCGTGAGGTACATGCGCAACTGCTCGAGCGTGCGGCGCCGGTAGTCGGTGCCGTTGTCCACGCTGAGCACTTCGAGCTTCTCGTTGAGCAGCGCGATCGCCGGCAGGATGCGGTCGCGGTGCAGCCCGCCGGGGTAGAGATCGTCGGGCTTGAAATTGGAGGTGGTGACGAAGCCCACCCCGTTGTCGAACAGCGACACCAGCAGCCGATGCAGGATCATCGCGTCGGTGATGTCGGCGACGTGGAACTCGTCGAAGCAGATCAGCTTGTAGCGCTTGGAGATCCGCAGCCCCAGCTCGTCGAGCGGGTTGACCGTGCCCTGCAGATCGCGCAGTTCGCGGTGCACCTCGCGCATGAACTCATGGAAGTGCAGCCGCGTCTTGCGCCGCAGCGGCACGGCGTTGAAGAAGAGATCCATCAGGAAGCTCTTCCCGCGCCCCACGCCGCCGTACATGTACACGCCGCGCGGGAGCTCCGGCCGGTTGATGAGCTTCTTCAGCGCATTCGACCGCTGCGCCTTGTAGGTCGCCCACTCGTTCGCGCAGCGATCCAGCGCCTCGACGGCGCGCAGTTGCGCTGGATCGCTCTTGAACCCGCGCGCGGCGAGTTCGCTCTCGTAGGCCTCTTTGACGCTGGTCAACGGATCAGCGCGTCAGAAGTTGAGCGTCCGCTTGTCCACCGCGAGGGCGGCTTCCTTCGTGGCTTCCGACAGCGACGGGTGCGCATGGCAGATGCGCGCGATGTCCTCGGCGCTGGCCTTGAACTCCATCGCGACGACGGCTTCGGAGATCAGTTCGCTCGCCTGCGGTCCCACGATGTGCACGCCGAGGATCTCGTCCGTGGCCGCATCGGCCAGGAACTTGACCATGCCGGTCGTGTCGCCCAGCGCGCGTGCGCGGCCGTTGGCGAGGAACGGGAAGGTGCCGGCCTTGTAAGCGCGGCCCGCGGCCTTGAGCTGCTGCTCGGTCTGGCCGACCCACGCGATCTCGGGGCTGGTGTAGATCACCCACGGGATCGTGTTGAAGTTGACGTGGCCATGCTGGCCGGCGATGCGCTCCGCCACCGCGACGCCCTCTTCCTCGGCCTTGTGCGCGAGCATCGGGCCGCGCACCACGTCGCCAATGGCCCAGACGTTGGGCAGGTTGGTCTTGCACGCGTCGTCCACCGCGATCGCGCCGCGCTCGTCGAGCTTCAGGCCCACCGCTTCGGCGTTCAAGCCGATGGTGTTGGGCACGCGGCCGATCGAGACGATCAGCTTGTCGACCTCGAGCGTCTGCGCCTCGCCCTTGGCGTTGGTCCAGGCCACGCTCACGCCCTTCTTCGACGACTTGATCTCGCCGACCTTGACGCCGAGTTCGATCTTGAGCTTCTGCTTGTCGAAGGCCTTCTTGGCTTCCTTGGCAATCTGCTCGTCGACCGCGCCGAGGAAGGTCGGCAGCGCTTCGAGCACCGTGACTTCGGCACCGAGGCGGCGCCACACTGAACCCATCTCGAGGCCGATGACGCCCGAGCCGATCAGGCCCAGCTTCTTCGGCACCGCGCCGATGCGCAGCGCGCCGTCGTTCGAGAGGATGTTCTCCTCGTCGAAGGGCGCGCCCGGCAGCGCGCGGGCGTTGGAGCCCGTGGCCACGATGATGTGCTTGCCGCTGATCGACTCCTCGGCCGCGCCCGCGACCTTGATCTCGTAGCCGGTCTCGTCGGTCTTCACGAACGAGCCGCGGCCGTGGAAGAACGAGATCTTGTTCTTCTTGAACAGGTACAGGATGCCGTCGTTGTTCTGCTTCACCACCTGGTCCTTGCGGGCCAGCATCTTGTCGATGTCGAGGCCCAGGCCCTCGACCTTGATGCCGTGGTCGGCGAAGTGGTGGCCGGCCTGCTCGAAGTGCTCCGACGACTGCAGGAGCGCCTTCGAGGGAATGCAGCCGACGTTGGTGCAGGTGCCGCCCGGTGCCGGGCCGCCCTTGCCGTTCTTCCATTCGTCGATGCAGGCGACGTTGAAGCCGAGCTGCGCCGCGCGGATCGCGGCGATGTAGCCGCCGGGGCCTCCGCCGATGACGATGACGTCGAATTGTTTGTTGGCCATCTGTTTCGTCTCCGATCAGATGTCGAACAGAAGGCGCGACGGGTCTTCGAGCGCTTCCTTCATCGCGACCAGGCCCAGCACGGCTTCGCGGCCGTCGATGATGCGGTGGTCGTAGCTCATGGCCAGGTAGTTCATCGGACGGACCACGATCTGGCCGTTCTCCACCACCGCGCGGTCCTTGGTGGCGTGCACGCCGAGGATGGCCGACTGGGGCGGGTTGATGATCGGGGTCGAGAGCATCGAGCCGAAGGTGCCGCCGTTCGAGATCGAGAACGTGCCGCCGGTCATCTCCTCGATGCCGAGCTTGCCTTCCTGGGCCTTCTTGCCGTACTCGGCGATCTTCTTCTCGATGTCGGCGAAGCTCATCTGGTCGGCATTGCGCAGGATCGGCACCACCAGGCCGCGCGGCGAACCAACGGCGATGCCGATGTCGAAGTAGCCGTGGTAGAGGATGTCGTTGCCGTCGACCGAGGCGTTGAGCACCGGGTACTTCTTGAGCGCATGCACCGCGGCCTTCACGAAGAAGCTCATGAAGCCGAGCTTCACGCCGTGCTCCTTGGTGAAGCTGTCCTGGAAGCGCTTGCGCAGGTCCATGACGGGCGCCATGTTGACCTCGTTGAAGGTCGTGAGGATCGCGTTGGTGGACTGCGACTGCAGCAGGCGCTCGGCGATGCGCGCGCGCAGGCGGCTCATCGGCACGCGCTGCTCGGGACGCTCGCCGAGGTCCGGCGCGCCGGCCGGTGCCGCGACCTGCGGCAGCGCGGGCTTGGCGGCCGGCGCGGGAATGGCGGCGGCAGCGGGCTTGGCACCCGAAGCCACGGCGCCGAGCACGTCGCCCTTGGTGACCCGGCCGTCCTTGCCGGTGCCGGCCACGTCGCTGGTCTTCAGGTTGTTGTCGGCCAGCAGCTTGGCAGCGGCGGGCATGGCCACGTCGGACTTCGCACCGCCGGTGGCGGCTGCAGCCGCAGCGGGTGCCGGCGCGGCTGCCGGCGCCGGTGCGGCCGCAGCGGGTGCTGCCGCGGGCGCGGCGGCGCCGGCCTTGCCTTCGGTGTCGATCTTCGCGATCACCTGATCGGCCACCACCGTGGCGCCGTCGGGCTGCACGATCTCGGCCAGCACGCCGGCCGACGGCGCGGGCACTTCGAGCACGACCTTGTCGGTCTCGATCTCGATCAGGATTTCATCGACGGCGACGGCTTCGCCGGCCTTCTTCTTCCAGGTCAGCATGGTGGCTTCGGCCACGGATTCGGAAAGCTGGGGGACTTTGACTTCTACGATGGACATTTGGAGTGAGCTCCGCTTTGTTCTTAAGGGTGTTCGTGTGAAAGGGGACGGGTTTTACTTGGTCAGCACGAAGCCCTTGAGCTTGCCGAACGCGCCATCGACCAGCGCCTTCTGCTGTTCCTGGTGCAGGTGCGAATAGCCGACTGCAGGCGATGCCGAAGCGGCACGGCCGGAGTAGCCGAGCTTCTGGCCTTCCTGCATGTTTTCGTGGATGTAGTGCTGCACGAAGAACCAGGCGCCCTGGTTCTGCGGCTCGTCCTGGCACCAGACGAGGTCGACGAGATTCGGGTACTTCTTGATCTCGGCGGCGAAGGCCTTGTGCGGGAACGGATAGAGCTGCTCGACGCGGATGATCGCCACGTCCTCGTCGCCGCGCTCCTCGCGCTTCTTGGCCAGGTCGTAGTAGACCTTGCCCGAGCAGGCGATCAGGCGCTTGACCTTCTCGGCCTTGAGGCCCTTGCTGTCCGGGATCACGGTCTGGAAGCCGCCCTTGGTGAACTCGGACAGCGGCGAGGTCGCGTCCTTGTTACGCAGCAGCGACTTCGGCGTCATGATGATCAGCGGCTTGCGCAGGCTGCGCACCATCTGGCGGCGCAGCAGATGGAAGATCTGGCTGGCCGTGGTCGGCTGCACCACCTGCATGTTGGTGTCGGCCGACAGCTGCATGAAGCGCTCGAGGCGCGCCGAGCTGTGCTCAGGGCCCTGGCCTTCGTAGCCGTGCGGCAGCATCATCGTGAGGCCGTTGACGCGGCCCCACTTCACTTCGCCGGAGGCGATGAACTGGTCGATCACCACCTGCGCGCCGTTCACGAAGTCGCCGAACTGGGCTTCCCAGATCACGAGCGTGTTCGGATCGTTCGAGGCGTAGCCGTACTCGAAGGCCAGCACGGCTTCTTCGGAGAGGATCGAGTCGATGACGACGAACGGCGCCTGGTTCTCGGCCACGTTCTGCAGCGGCACGTAGGTGCCTTCGTCGAACTTCTCGCGGTTCTGGTCGTGCAGCACGGCGTGGCGGTGCGTGAACGTGCCGCGGCCGCTGTCCTCGCCCGAGAGGCGCACCGGGTAGCCGCTGGCGACGAGCGAGGCGAAGGCCATGTGCTCGCCCATGCCCCAGTCGACGTTCACGTCGCCGCGGCCCATGGCTGCGCGGTCGTCGAGCACCTTCTTCACCAGCGGATGCACGGTGAAGCCCTGCGGCACGGCCGTGATGCGCTCGGCCAGGCGCTTCCACTCGCTCAGCGGAATGGCGGTGTCGGCCGCGTCGGTCCACTTCTTGTTGAGGTAGGGGCTCCAGTCGACGGCGTACTTGCTCTTGAAGTTCGTGAGCACCGGGTCGACGGTGTTGCGGCCTTCGTCGAAGGCGGCGCGCTGCGCCTTGACCATGTCGTCGCCGAGCGTGTCGCCCAGGCCCTGCGTCGCCAGCTTGTCGGCGTACAGCTTGCGCGTGCCGGGATGCTGGGCGATCTTCTTGTACATGAGCGGCTGGGTGAGCGAGGGGGTGTCCTGCTCGTTGTGGCCCAGCTTGCGGAAGCAGATGATGTCGACCACCACGTCCTTCTGGAACTCCATGCGGAATTCGAGGGCGAGCTGCGTGGCGAGCACCACGGCTTCGGGATCGTCGCCGTTCACGTGCAGCACCGGCGCCTCGATCATCTTCACAATGTCCGAGCAGTACAGCGTCGAGCGGCTGTCGCGCGGGTCGCTGGTGGTGAAGCCGATCTGGTTGTTGATGACGATGTGCACCGTGCCGCCGGTGAAGTAGCCGCGCGTCTCGGCCAGCGCCAGGGTTTCCATCACGACGCCCTGGCCTGCGAAGGCCGCGTCGCCGTGCACGAGCACCGGCAGCACCTGCTTGCCCTGCGGGTCGGCGCGGCGGTCCATGCGGGCGCGCACCGAGCCCTCGACCACCGGGTTCACGATCTCGAGGTGCGAAGGGTTGAAGGCCAGGCTCAGGTGCACCGGACCGCCGGGGGTGGTCACGTCGGAGCTGAAGCCCTGGTGGTACTTGACGTCGCCGCTCGGCAGGTCTTCGGGCGCGGTGTGGTCGAACTCGGCGAACAGGTCGGCCGGCATCTTGCCGAGCGAGTTGACCAGCACGTTGAGGCGGCCGCGGTGGGCCATGCCGATGACGATTTCCTGCACGCCGCGGACGCCGGCCTGGTTGATCAGCTCGTCCATCGAGACGATGAAGCTCTCGCCGCCTTCGAGCGAGAAGCGCTTCTGGCCCACGTACTTGGTGTGCAGGAAGCGCTCGAGGCCTTCGGCGGCCGTGAGGCGGCTCAGCACGTGCTTCTTCTGGTCGGCCGAGAGCTGGGGATTGGTGCGCGCGCTCTCGAGTTTCTGCTGCCACCAGCGCTTGTGGTTCTGGTCGGTGGTGTACATGTACTCGGCGCCGATGGTGCCGCAGTACGTCTCGCGCAGGGCATTGAGCAGGTCGCGCAGCGACATGGTCTCCTTGCCGAAGAAGGTGTTGCTGGTGTTGAACACCGTCTCGAGGTCGGCGTCGGTGAAGCCGTAGAACGAGGGCTCCAGTTCCGGAATGGCGGGACGCTCGGTGCGCTTCAGGGGATCGAGGTCGGCCCAGCGTGCGCCCACGTTGCGATAGGCGGCGATCAGCTGCTGGACGGCGGTGCGCTTGCGGCCGAGTTCGGAATCGGCGCCGCTGGCCTGGACCACCTTGGTCGTGCCCTGCTTGGCACGCTCGGCGAAGGCGTTGATGACGGGCTGGTGCGGCACGTCGCGGGTGTTGGAACCGTCGACGGCGGGCACGTTCTGCAGCGCGTCGAAATAGGTGCGCCAGTTGTCGGGGACGCTGCCGGGGTTGGCGAGGTAGTTTTCGTACATCTCCTCGACATAGGGCGCATTGCCGCCGAAGAGGTAGGTGTTGCCCTGATAGGCGGTGTACGCCGAGGGCGTGGAGGAATCGCTCATGATCCGCTGACCTTCGCTTCCCTGAAGGAAGCATTAGCTGGTTAAGAAACCTTCCGCGACACGGCTGAACCGGTTGGCGGATGCGACTGTGGCTGGGGAAGGGCCTGAGTACTTCGGCATTGTGCCACGTTCACCATATGACGGTCGAACGCGGTTGTGCAAGGGGCGCGGAGCACCCCCTCAGGTCAGGAAAGCAGCTGCTTGATCTGCTGCAGCGTCGCGGGGTCGTCGATGGTGGTCAGGTCGCCGGGGTCGCGCTGCTCGCAGACCGCCTGGATCGCGCGCCGCAGCAGCTTGCCGCTGCGCGTCTTGGGCAGGCCGCTCACGAAGCGCACGCGCGCGGGGCGCGCGAGCGCGCCGAGCTGGTCGGCCACGCGCTTCATGATCTCGCCCTCGAGCTGCAGCGCCGCATCGGCATCGCTCGCGGCGCGGCCGTCGCGCGGCACCACGAAGGCCATCGCCACTTGCCCCTTGAGCGCGTCGGCGACGCCCACCACCGCCACTTCCGCCACGTTCGGGTGCCCCGAGATGCTCTCCTCGATCTCGCGCGTGCCGAGGCGGTGGCCGGCCACGTTGATCACGTCGTCGGTCCGGCCGAGGATGTAGAAATAGCCGTCCGCATCGCGGATGCCCCAGTCGAAGGTGGAATACACCATCTTGCCGGGCACGCTCTTCCAGTAGGTGTCGACGAAGCGCGCATCGTCCCGCCACACCGTCTGCATGAAGCCCGGCGGCGTCGGGCCTTCGATCACGACCACGCCCTTCTCGTTGGCGCCCGTGAGCTCCTCGCCGGTGCTTTCGTGCAGGATCTTGATGCGATAGCCGTACATCGGCACACCGGGGCTGCCGAACCTGCTCGGCTTCTGCTCCACCCCGTTGGCGATGGTGATGATCGGCCAGCCCGATTCGGTCTGCCAGTAGTTGTCGATGATCGGCACGCCCAGGCCTTCGCTGATCCAGCGCGCGGTCGGCTCGTCGAGCGGCTCGCCCGCGAGGAAGAGCGCGCGCAGGCTCGAGAGGTCGTATTTCTTCAGCAGCGCCGGGTCCTGCTTCTTGAGCACGCGCACGGCCGTGGGGGCGCTGAACATCACCGTCACCCTGTATTTCTCGACCAGGCGCCACCAGATGCCGCCGTCGGGCTGCCCGTCGATGCCCTGCGTGGGCAGGCCCTCGTACATCAGCGTGGCCATGCCGGCGATCAGCGGACCGTAGACGATGTAGCTGTGGCCCACCACCCAGCCGATGTCGCTGGTCGAGAAGTAGGTCTCGCCGGCGCGGCCGTCGAAGATGTGCTTCATGCTCGCCGCCAGCGCCACGGCATAGCCGCCCACGTCGCGCTGCACGCCCTTGGGCCGGCCGGTGGTGCCGCTGGTATAGATGGTGTAGCTGATGTCGGTGGCGGCAAGCCAGGTGCAGGGCACCTGCGCGTTCAGGTGCCTTTCGCGCAGCGCGCTCGCGAGATGGTCGCGCGCCGGTGTCAGCTGCATCGGCGCGAGCCCGCGGTCGGTCAGCAGCACCGCCGAAGGCTTGTGGCTCGACAGGCGGATCGCTTCGTCGAGCAGCGGCTTGTACGCGATCACCTTGCCGCCGCGCGAGCCCGCATCGGCGCTGACGATCACCTTGGGCTCGGCATCCTCGATCCGGCTGGCGAGCGAGCCGCTCGCAAAGCCGCCGAACACCACGCAATGGATGGCGCCGATGCGTGCGCAGGCCAGCATCGCGAAAGCGGCCTCGGGAATCATCGGCATGTAGATCAGCACCCGGTCGCCCCGGCCCACGCCGAGTTCTATCAGGCTGGCGGCGGTGCGCTGCACCTCGGCATGCAGTTCCCGGAAGCTGTAGGTCTTCTCGGTGCCGGTTTCGGTGGAAACGAAGATCAGCGCCGGCTGGTCGCCGCGCGCCGCGAGATGCCGATCGACCGCGTTGTGGCACAGGTTGGTCGTGCCGCCGACGAACCAGCGCGCGAACGGCGGGTTGCTCGCGTCGAGGATCTGCTGCGGCGGCACCTGCCAGTCGATCAGCTTCGCCTGCTCGGCCCAGAAGGCCTCGGGCGCATCGATGGACTGGCGATAAAACTCTTCGTAGCGGCTCATCGGGCTTGTCTCCTGAAGTTCTTCTGGCGCCGGCGGACGTTGCCACCGAAACTGAATTCATAATTATGGAGACCGATCTTGCGGCAAGCTGACAGCCGGCGCGATCGGTGCCGGCCCTCGCCACCAACGCCGGAACCTGCCGACCGGCGCTAGCGGATCAGCGCAAGCAGTTCGGAGAAAGCCGGATGCTCGGCGGTGCGCAGCCATTCGAACCCGACCATCTCGGTGGTCACCAGTTCGGCGCCCGCGCCCGCTAGGCGGTCGAAGGCGGCATCGCGGTTGCGCTCGGTGCGTGCGCTGCAGGCGTCGGTCACGACCCAGACCTCGAATTCGTCTTCCAGCAGGTCGAGCGCGGTCTGCAGCAGGCAGACATGCGCCTCGCAGCCCGCGATCACGATGCTGTTGCGCTCCTCGGGCGCGGCGGCGGGCTTCTGCAGATGCTTGGGTAGGCTGCGGGCATTGCCCTGCGGCGGCTTTGCCGGCACGCGCAGCCATTCGCCGAGGCCCTCCTCCACGCCGCTGAAATGCATCTTGGACAGGGTGCGCTGGCACAGCTTCCGGATCTCGGCATCGTTTTCGCCGAGCTTCGACGGGTTGTGTTCCGTGCCCCATGCCGGCACGCCGAACAAGCGCGCCATCCTGCCGAGGCGCACTGCGTTCTGAACGACGGCTTCGGCCTCGAAGATCGCAGGCATCAATTGCGCCTGGTAGTCGACCAGCACGAGTTGCGATTGGGAAGCGTCGAGCAGCATGAACGGAATTCTTTCTTCAGAAGGAGTTGGACCGGCCCGACCGTACCACCGAAAGGATCGCTTCGGCCGACGACACGGCCGACCGGCCGCGCCCCTAGACTGCGCGGATGCCGCAGATCCTTCCGCACCGCCGCCTGTCCACGATTCTGGCCCTTTGCGCGGCGATCGCCATCGGTGGTTGCGGCGGGTTGCGCAGCGGCGGGGCGCCGCTCGGCAGCAGCCTCGAGAAGAGCAGTTGCACGGCACATGCCGACACGCTGCTCGTGCTGCTGCCCGGCGCGTACTCGCAGCCCGACGAGTTCGTGCGCGAAGGCTTCGTCCGTGCGCTCCAGGACAGCCGGCTCGCGGTCGACGCGATGCTGGTCGATGCGCACCTCGGCTACTACAACGACCGCACCATCCTCGTCCGCCTGGATCAGGACGTGATCGCACCCGCACGCGCCCAAGGCTACAAGGCGGTCTGGATCGTCGGCATTTCCATCGGCGGCTTCGGCGGGCTGCTCTACGCACAGACGCACCCGGGTGCGCTCGCGGGCCTGGTGACCATCGCGCCCTACCTCGGCGAGCGCGCCCTCGCCGCCGACATCGCCAATGCCGGCGGGCTCGCGCGCTGGACCGGACCGTTGGGCGATCCGCCCGGCAGCGATCCGCGCCGGCCAAACGAAACCCAGCTCTGGCAATGGCTGCGCGGCTACGCCGGCCGCACCGCCGGCTTCGGTGCCCAGCCGCCGCTCTACCTGGGCTATGGCGTCGACGACCGTTTTGCGTTCAGCCACCGGTTGCTGGCCGCGGCGCTGCCGGCGGACCGCGTGTTCACCACCGAGGGCGGCCACGACTGGCCCGAATGGACGCGGATCTGGCGCCGCATGCTGCCGACGCTGCCGCTGCCGGGCTGCCCCGGCTGAGCGCGCCGCCTCGGCGCGGCGTCAATCCGGCCGAAGCCGCAGCAGCTTGCCGTCGGATTCGTCGGTCAGCACGTACAGCCAGCCGTCGGGCCCCTGCTTCACGTCGCGCACGCGCGCGCCGCGGTCGGCCAGGAGCTTGTGCTCGGCCACCACCTTGCCGTCCTTCAGTTCGATGCGGTCGAGGTAGCCGAACTTGAGCGAGCCCACGAAGAGGTTGCCCTTCCATGCCGCGCCGTAGCGGTCGCTGGTCAGGAAGGCCATGCCCGAGGGCGCGATCGAGGGCACCCAGTAATGCAGCGGCTGCTCCATGCCCTGCCGGGCGGTGATGCCCTCGCCGATTTTGCCGCCGCCATAGTTTTCGCCGTAGGTGATCACCGGCCAGCCGTGGTTGCGGCCGGCCTGCGGCACGTTGATCTCGTCGCCGCCCTGGGGACCGTGCTCGGTCATCCAGAAGCGGCCGTCGGGCGCGAGGGCCGCGCCCTGGCCGTTGCGGTGGCCGTAGCTCCAGATTTCCGGCAAGGCGCCCGGGCGGCCGACGAAGGGGTTGTCCTTCGGCGCGGTGCCGTCCTTGGCGATGCGCACCACCTTGCCGATGTGGTTGTCGAGCTTCTGCGCATCGTCCTTGCGGCTGTAGCGATCGCCGAGCGTCAGGAACAGCGTTCCGTCGCGCGCCTCCACGATGCGGCAGCCGAAGTGGTTGCGGCTCGTGACCTTGGGTTGCTGGCTGAAGAGGATCCGCAGGTTCTCGAGCTTCGTGGCGTCGCCGGAAAGCCGCGCGCTCGCCAGCGCCGTGCCGTTCGCGGAACCCCCGCCGGCCTCGGGCTCCGAGAAGCAGAAGTACAGCGTGCGGTTCTTCTCGAATTCGGAATCGGCCAGCACGTCCAGCAGACCGCCCTGCCCGCCCGCCGCGATCGCGGGCAGTCCGGCCAGCGGCGCGCCGAGCCGGCCATCGGCCCCGATCAGGCGCATCCGTCCCGCCCGCTCGGTGACCACGTAGCGCCCTTCGGGAAGAAAGGCCACGCCCCAGGGGTTCTGCAGACCGGTGGCGACGGTTTCGGCGCGGACCTGGGCGAACGCGGGGGCGGTCAGGCCCAGTCCTGCCAGGCCGATGAGGCTCCCGAGGAGCGCGCGTAATGCCTTTTGCTGCAGTTTCATGCTGATTCCAGAAAGTTCGAGCAATCTTGCCGCTAATTGGGCGCCGGATCGAAGCATTTAGCGAATTCACTGGGTGGCCGAAAGCCCATTTGCACCCAACCGCTTATGCCGCATAAACGTCGACCGTTACACTTTTTCTTTGGCCGAATCAAAAATCTTGAGGGAAATCAACGGTTTGCGTGTACATTCGCGAATTCGGGTTAAATTGACATAACCGCACGTCATCCATATCCTACGCGCCATGCGTTTTTTCGTCCTACCCGCTTCCCTCCTGTTCGCCGTAGCTGTCCAGGCCGCCCCTCAACAGGATCGATCCGATGACGAATTGGCCCGGCTGCTGGCCGACAAGGGCCTGATCGGACAATTGCAGCAGGTCCGCCAGACCGTCGCCGAACGCACCTCCGATCTCGTGGTCACGGCCATCGGGTTCCTGGGCGTGCCCTACCGCCGCGGCGGCAACACGGTCGAGTCCGGCTTCGACTGCAGCGGCTTCGTCCGCGCCATGTACAACCAGACGCTCGGCCACGTGCTGCCGCGCCGCGCCGAAGAGCAAGCCGCCGCCACCGAGAAGATCGATCGCAGCCAGCTCAAGCCCGGCGACCTGGTCTTCTTCAACACGATGCGCCGCGCCTTCAGCCACGTCGGCATCTATGTCGGTGAAGGCAAGTTCATCCACTCGCCGCGCTCGGGCGCCCAGGTGCGGGTGGAAGACATGAACGGCAGCTACTGGAGCCGCCGCTTCGACGGCGCCCGCCGCGTGCTGGCCGGAACCCCGGCCGCCGAAGAAATCAAGAGCACGGGCAACTGAGCCGCCTGCGCCCGCCACCCCCACAAAAAAAATCCCGCCTCTCGGCGGGATTTTTCTTTGCCCGTCAGGCCGCCTTCTTCTGCGGCGGCAGGTCGGTGCAGCTGCCGTGCGCTACTTCCGCCGCCATGCCGATGCTCTCGCCGAGCGTGGGATGCGGATGGATGGTCTTGCCGATGTCGACCTCGTCGGCGCCCATTTCGATCGCGAGCGCGATCTCGCCGATCATGTCGCCCGCGTGCGTGCCCACGATGCCGCCGCCGAGGATGCGGTGCGTCTCGGCATCGAACAGCAGCTTGGTGAAGCCTTCGTCGCGGCCGTTGGCGATCGCGCGGCCCGAGGCGTTCCACGGGAACAGGCCCTTCTTGACCTTGACGCCTTCGGCCTTGGCCTGGTCTTCGGTCAGGCCCACCCAGGCCACTTCGGGGTCGGTGTAGGCCACGCTCGGGATCACGCGGGCATTGAAGGCGGCGCTCGACAGCTCGCGGTCCCCCTTCTGCTCGCCGGCGATCACCTCGGCCGCCACATGGGCCTCGTGCACCGCCTTGTGCGCCAGCATCGGCTGGCCCACGATGTCGCCGATGGCGAAGATGTGCGGCACGTTGGTGCGCATCTGGATGTCGACCGGGATGAAGCCGCGGTCGCTCACCGTCACGCCGGCCTTCTCGGCACCGATCTTCTTGCCGTTGGGGCTGCGGCCCACGGCCTGCAGCACCAGGTCGTAGACCTGCGGCTCCTTGGGCGCGTTCTCGCCCTCGAAGCTGACCTTGATGCCGTCCTTCGTGGCCTCGGCGCCCACGGTCTTGGTCTTGAGCATGATGTTGTCGAAACGCGGCGCGTTCATCTTCTGCCAGACCTTGACGAGGTCGCGGTCGGCGCCCTGCATCAGGCCGTCGAGCATCTCGACCACGTCGAGCCGCGCGCCGAGCGAGGAATACACCGTGCCCATCTCGAGGCCGATGATGCCGCCGCCGAGGATCAGCATGCGCTTGGGGTCCGTGCCGAGCTCGAGCGCGCCGGTCGAATCGACCACGCGCGGATCCTTCGGCATGAAGGGCAGGCTCACGGCCTGCGAACCCGCGGCGATGATCGCGTTGCGGAACTTCACCGTCTGCTTCTTGCCCGTGGTGTCCCAGCCCGTGCCCGAGGTTTCCTCCACCTCGATGTGGTACGGATCGACGAAGTTGCCGACGCCGCGCAGCACGGTCACCTTGCGCATCTTGGCCATGGCCGCGAGGCCGCCGGTGAGCTTGCCCACCACCTTGTTCTTGTGGCCGAGCAGCTTCGTGCGGTCGACCGTCGGCGCGCCGAAGCTCACGCCCAGGTCGGCGAAGTGCTTGACCTCGTCCATGACCGCGGCCACGTGCAGCAGCGCCTTCGAGGGGATGCAGCCCACGTTGAGGCACACGCCGCCGAGCGTGGCATAGCGCTCGATCAGCACCACCTTGAGGCCCAGGTCGGCGGCGCGGAAGGCCGCCGAATAGCCGCCCGGCCCGGCGCCGAGCACGATCACGTCGCATTCGACGTCGACCTTGCCGCCGTAGCTGGATGCAGCCGGCGCTGCGGCAGGCGCCGGGGCCGGTGCGGCCTTCGGTGCCGGCGCGGCAGCCGCGGCAGCCGCGGGGGCCGGCGCAGCGGCGGCCGGGGCGGGCGCGGCGGCGCCGTCGACTTCGAGTGTCAGCACCACCGAGCCTTCCTTGACCTTGTCGCCGACCTTGACGGCCAGGGCCTTCACCACGCCGGCCGCGGACGAGGGAATCTCCATCGACGCCTTGTCCGATTCGACCGTGATGAGCGATTGCTCGGCCTTGACCGTATCGCCGACGTTGACGAGCACCTCGATCACCGCGACTTCGTCGAAGTCGCCGATGTCGGGCACCTTGATTTGTTGTTCGCTCATTTGGACACTTTCAGTTTGAGTGTGAGAACGTCGACCGGTGGGGCCGAATTGCGATCGAATTCGCAGGCGGCGGCGATGCCCGCTTCCGCCACCTCGCGCGAACTGCGCGACTTGATGTCGTAGGCCGCATGCATGGCGCCGAGCGCGAAGCTGCGCCCCGAGCCGATGGCCCAGAACTGCTTGAACTCGAACACCTCGCGGTAGCTGTAGATGCCGTAGATGCCGCTGGCGTTGGCCATCAGCATCGTGAACTGGCTCGACTCGTAGGGCTCATGGTCGTCTTCCTTGGTCTGCATGAAGAACGCGTCCTTGAGCACCGGGTGCAGCAGCGTGAAGGTGCGGAAGATCTCGTGCTTGCTGCCGAACAGCAGCGCCTCGCGCGGCTGCGCGGCCAGCGCATGCTGCAGCACCAGGAAGTGCGCCGCGGCGCCGGCGACCGCGAAGAGGCTCTGCCCGGCCGCATCCTCGATGGTGAAGATCTTCTGGTTCGCCTCGGCGCGGTGCGAAAGCCGCGTGTCGCCGAAGGTCACCAGCGAGTCGGCCGCCATCGTGACCTGGCCGCCTTTGCGGACGGCCACCACGGTGGTCATGAGGCCTCCCGCCGGGCCGCCCCAGGGAAGCCGTCCCCCCCGGCGGGGAGCACCGCAGGTGCCCGGGCGGTCATAGCAGGATGCGACGGTAGTCCGCGAGCACCTGGCCCAGGTAGGCATTGAAGCGCGCAGCCAGGGCTCCGTCGATGACGCGGTGGTCGTACGACAGCGACAGCGGCAGCGTGAGACGCGGCACGAACTGCTTGCCGTCCCACACCGGCTTCATCGCGCTCTTCGAGAGGCCGAGGATGGCCACTTCCGGCGCGTTGATGATCGGCGTGAAGTGCGTGCCGCCGATGCCGCCTAGCGAACTGATCGAGAAGCAGCCGCCCTGCATGTCGGCCGAGCCGAGCTTGCCGTCGCGCGCCTTCTTGGCGAGCTCGCCCATCTCGGCGCTGATCTGCAGGATGCCCTTCTTGTCGGCATCCTTGAGCACCGGCACCACCAGCCCGTTGGGCGTGTCGGCCGCGAAGCCGATGTGGAAGTACTGCTTGTAGACCAGCTGGTCGCCGTCGAGGCTGGTGTTGAACTCGGGAAACTTCTTCAGCGCCGCGACCACGGCCTTGATCACGAAGGCCAGCATCGTGACCTTGATGCCGGACTTCTCGTTTTCCTTGTTGGTCGAGACGCGGAAGGCCTCGAGTTCGGTGATGTCGGCTTCGTCGTTGTTGGTGACGTGCGGGATCATCACCCAGTTGCGGTGCAGGTTGGCGCCGCTGAGCTTCTTGATGCGCGAGAGGTCCTTGCGCTCGACCGCGCCGAACTTCGTGAAATCGACCTTCGGCCAGGGAATGAGGCCGAGCGCCGCGCCATCCGCACCGCCGCCGCCTGCCGGCGCCTTCGCGGCCGAGGCCTTGGTAGTGGCCTGGCCGCTCATCACGGCCTTGGTGAAGTTCTGGATGTCTTCCTGCGTGATGCGGCCCTTGGGCCCCGAACCCTTCACCTCTTCGAGCGGCACGCCGAGTTCGCGCGCGAACTTGCGCACCGAAGGCGATGCGTGCGGCAGGTTGCCCTTGGGCGCGGTGGTGGGATCGTGCGGCGCGGCGGCGGCCGGGCTGGCCGCGGGCGTGGCCGCAGCTGCCGGCGCCGCGGGGGCGCTCGCGCTCGCCGTGGCCGGGGCGGCCGCGGTCGCCTGGGCGGGTGCCGGTGCGGCCGCACCCGCGGCGCCTTCGAGCACCGCGATCAGATCGCCGATGTTGACCTTGTCGCCGACCTTGACCTTGAGCTCCTTGAGCACGCCGGCCGCCGAGGAGGGAATCTCCATCGAAGCCTTGTCGGACTCCACCGTGATCAGCGACTGCTCGGGCCGCGATGGTGTCGCCGGGCTTCACGAGCAGCTCGATCACTGCCACGTCCTTGAAATCGCCGATGTCGGGCACCTTGACCTCGACCGGTCCGGCGGCGACGGGTGCGGCGGCCGGGGCAGGCGCCGCTGCGGCCGGGGCCGGGGCCGGTGCTGCGGCCGCAGGGGCCGGCGCGGGTGCCGGCGCCGGTGCGGCGGCGCCGGCCGCTGCGTCGGCCTCGAGCACGAGCACCACCGAGCCCTCCTTCACCTTGCTGCCGACCTGGACCTTGATCTCCTTCACGACGCCGGCGCCCGACGACGGAATCTCCATCGACGCCTTGTCCGACTCGACCGTGATGAGCGACTGCTCGGCCTTGACCGTGTCGCCCACCTTCACCAGCACCTCGATCACCGCGACCTCATCGAAATCGCCGATGTCCGGCACCTTGACTTCCACTGCTGCCATGTTGTGTGTCTCCCGCCCCGAAGGCGTTCGTGGTGGTTGTTGTTACGCGTAGAGCGGGTTGATCTTGTCGACGTTGATGCCGTACTTCTTGATCGCCTCGGCGACCTTCGCCACCGGCACGGTGCCGTCCTCGGAGAGCGCCTTGAGCGCCGCCAGCACGATGTAGTGGCGGTTGACCTCGAAGTGCTCGCGCAGCTTGCTGCGGAAATCGCTGCGGCCGAAGCCGTCGGTGCCGAGCACCTTGTAGGTGCGGCCCTTCGGGATGAACGGACGGATCTGCTCGGCGTAGGCCTTCATGTAGTCGGTCGACGCGACGACCGGGCCGGTGGTGCCCGAGAGCTGCTCGGTCACGAAGGGCACGCGCGGCGTCTCGCTCGGATGCAGCAGGTTCCAGCGGTCGGCGTCCTGGCCGTCGCGCGTCAGCTCATTGAAGCTCGGGCAGCTCCAGACCGAAGCCGAGACGCCCCAGTCCTTCTCGAGCAGTTCCTGCGCGAAGAAGCTCTCGCGCAGGATCGAGCCGCTGCCCAGCAATTGCACGGTCGGCGCCTTCGCCTTGAGTGCGGGGCCCTGCTTCGACAGGTACATGCCCTTGATGATCTGCTCCTCGGTGCCGGGCTGCAGGCCGGGCATCGGGTAGTTCTCGTTGAGCAGCGTGAGGTAATAGAACACGTTGTCCTGGCGCTCGACCATGCGCTTCAGGCCGTGGTGCAGGATCACGCCCACTTCGTGCGAGAAGGTGGGGTCGTAGCTCACGCAGTTGGGAATGGTGTTCGCGAGGATGTGGCTGTGGCCGTCCTCGTGCTGCAGGCCTTCGCCGTTGAGCGTGGTGCGCCCCGAGGTGCCGCCGAGCAGGAAGCCGCGCGCCTGCATGTCGCCCGCCGCCCAGGCTAGGTCGCCGATGCGCTGGAAGCCGAACATCGAGTAGTACACGTAGAACGGCACCATGATGCGGTTGTTCGTGCTGTACGAGGTGGCGGCCGCGATCCAGCTCGACATGCCGCCGGCTTCGTTGATGCCTTCCTGCAGGATCTGGCCGGCCTTGTCTTCCTTGTAGTACATGACCTGGTCCTTGTCGACCGGGGTGTACTGCTGGCCATGCGGGTTGTAGATGCCGATCTGGCGGAACAGGCCTTCCATGCCGAAGGTGCGGGCTTCGTCCACCAGGATCGGCACCACGCGGGGGCCGAGCGCCTTGTCGCGCAGCAGCTGCGTGAGGAAGCGCACGTAGGCCTGGGTGGTGGAGATCTCGCGGCCCTCGGCCGTGGGCTCGATCACCGCCTTGAAGGTCTCGAGCGAGGGCACGGTGAAGCTCTCGTCGGCCTTGGTGCGGCGGTGCGGCAGGTAGCCGCCGAGGGCCTTGCGGCGCTCGTGCAGGTACTTCATCTCGGGCGTGTCGTCGGCCGGCTTGTAGAACGGCAGGTCGGCGATCTGGCTGTCCGGGATCGGGATGTTGAAGCGGTCGCGGAAGGCCTTGATGTCGTCGTCGTTGAGCTTCTTGGTCTGGTGGACCGTGTTCTTGCCCTCGCCGATCTTGCCCATGCCGAAGCCCTTGACGGTCTTGACGAGCAGCACCGTCGGCTGGCCCTTGTGGTTCTGCGCCGCATGGAAGGCGGCGTACACCTTCTGCGAGTCGTGGCCGCCGCGCTGCAGGTTCCAGACCTCGTCGTCGGTCATGTGCTCGACCATCTTGAGCGTGCGCGGATCGCGGCCGAAGAAGTTCTTGCGGACGTAGGCGCCGTCGTTGGCCTTGAAGGCCTGGTAGTCGCCGTCGTTGCACTCCATCATGATCTTGCGCAGCGCGCCGTCGTGGTCCTTTTCGAGCAGGGCGTCCCAGCCCTTGCCCCAGATCAGCTTGATGACGTTCCAGTTCGCGCCGCGGAACTCGCCTTCGAGCTCCTGGATGATCTTGCCGTTGCCGCGCACCGGACCGTCGAGGCGCTGCAGGTTGCAGTTGATGACGAAGATCAGGTTGTCGAGGTTCTCGCGCGCCGCCAGGCCGATGGCGCCCAGCGATTCGACCTCGTCCATTTCGCCGTCGCCGCAGAACACCCAGACCTTGCGGTTCTCGGTGTTGGCGATGCCGCGCGCGTGCAGGTACTTGAGGAAGCGCGCCTGGTAGATCGCCATCAGCGGACCCAGGCCCATCGAGACGGTGGGGAACTGCCAGAACTCGGGCATCAGCTTCGGATGCGGGTAGCTGGAGAGGCCCTTGCCATCCACTTCCTGGCGGAAGTTGAGCAGCTGCTCTTCGGAGAGGCGGCCTTCGAGGTAGGCGCGCGCATAGATGCCGGGCGAGACGTGGCCCTGGATGTAGAGCAGGTCGCCGCCGTGGCCTTCGCTCTCGGCGTGCCAGAAGTGGTTGAAGCCCGCACCGAACATGCTGGCCAGCGAGGCGAAGGAGCCGATGTGGCCCCCGAGGTCGCCGCCTTCGGCCGGGTGGTGGCGGTTGGCCTTGACCACCATCGCCATCGCGTTCCAGCGCATGTAGGCGCGCAGACGCTGCTCGATCTCGAGGTTGCCGGGGCTGCGGGCCTCCTGCGAGGGCTCGATCGTGTTGACGTAGCCCGTATTGGCCGAGAACGGCATGTCGACGGTGTTCTGCCGTGCGTGCTCGAGGAGCTGCTCCAGCAGGAAATGAGCCCGCTCAGGCCCCTCGCTCTGAATCACGGAGGACAGAGCATCCATCCATTCACGGGTCTCCTGGCTGTCCGCGTCGTTCGCGGCGGAACCGAAGAGGTTCTCGGGATTTGCCGACATGCTTGTCTCTCCTTTAGGGCTGTGGCTGTAATTTAAGTGCGCCGGGGCGTTGAACGCGGCGGAGTTTCTCATAGAAATACTTCTATTCCAAATCGTGCATGGCGATTTCTCAATGTGATATTTCCGGGCAGGGCCGACCGCGCCGTCATCAATGTCACCAATCTTTTCCGCCGTGATGGCAAAGGGCTTCACCTAAACTCGAAAGATGCCCTTTTCCTCCCCGCTGGCGGCCGCCCGCAGCGCCGTGAACGTGTCCGTCCTCTCCTGGTGGCGGCGCTGGTGGCGCCGGCAGACGCCGGTGCTGCAGGACGCCGTCGCCATGCTCGCGCCGATCGCGGCGGTGCTGCTGTTTCTCGCGGCCATCGTCTCCGCCTTCTGGTACCTGCGCACTGAGGAGGTCGAACGCGAGCAGGAGTCGGTGCGGCGCGACGTCGAATACGCCCAGCAGCGCATGCGCCTGCGCCTGCTCGAGCGGCAGGAGCAGTTGATGCGCCTCGCGCGCGACGCGTCCAACCGCGAGATCGACCCGGTCGAGTTCGCGAGCCGCGCGGAGTCGCTGGTGAGCCAGTTTCCCGAATTGCAGACGGTCACCTGGATCGACGACCGGCGCCGCTTCAAGGCCGGCTATTCGGCACCGAGCGTGCACCCGGCGCAGCAGCACCTGATCGGCGACGTGCTGCGCCCCGGCGAGATCGAGAGCAACTACGCCCTGGCGCGCGAGCTGCGCCAGCCGGTGTTCTCGCAGCCGATGGCGGGTGGCGATCCGACAGCGATGCTTCAGCTGCACATCCCGCTCTTCGACCAGGGCCTGTTCGCGGGCGTGGTGCTCGGCGAGTTCTCCGTCGACGGGCTGCTGCGCTACGGCATGCCCTCGGAAGTGCAGGCGCGCTATGCCGTCTCGCTGCTCGATGCCAAGGGCAGCGTGCTCGCCGGCAACACCGCCAACCTGCGCGAAGGCGGCACGCGGCTGCTGCCCTGGCCCGAGCGGACCAACGAATACGAGGTGCCGGTCTCGCCGGTCGGCAATGCGCTGGTGCTGCGGGCGCAGGCGTACCGCACCTCGCAGGGCGTGGTGGGCAACGGCTTGTTCTGGCTGGTCTGCGCGCTCAGCGTGCTCACGAGCTGGATGCTGATCGGCACCTGGCGCCATACGCGCCGGCGCCAGCAGGCGCAGCAGCGGCTGGTCGCCGAGACCAACTTCCGCCGCGCGATGGAGAACTCCATGCTCACCGGCATGCGCGTGCTCGACCTGCAGGGACGCATCACCTACGTGAACGCCGCCTTCTGCGCGATGACGGGCTGGAGCGAGGCCGAGCTGGTGGGCCAGTCGCCGCCCTTCCCCTACTGGCTCGAATCCGACCGCGAAGTGATGAACGAGCGGCTGGAGGAAGAGCTGCACGGGCGCGCGCTCCCGGGCGGCTTCCAGGTGCGGGTGAAGCGCAAGAACGGCACGGTGTTCAACGCCCGGCTCTACGTCTCGCCGCTGATCGACGCGAAGGGCCACCAGACCGGCTGGATGACCTCGATGACCGACATCACCGAGCCCACGCGCATCCGCGAGCAGCTCTCGGCCTCGTACGAACGCTTCACCACGGTGCTCGAGGCGCTCGACGCGGCGGTGTCGGTGGCGCCGATCGGCAGCGAGGAGCTGCTGTTCGCGAACAAGCTGTACCGGCTCTGGTTCGGCTCCGACACGGTGGGCCACCTCGGCATGGTGGCGCAGGCCGGCGTGCCCGCGTCGAACGCGCACGACGAAGGGCTCGACGACGTCGATCCCTACGCCGGCCTGCCGATCGACACGCTGACCGCGGCACAGACCGCCAACAACGAGATCTTCGTGCCGCACCTCGGCAAGTGGCTCGAGGTGCGCTCGCGCTACCTGACCTGGGTCGACGGGCGGCTCGCGCAGCTCGTGATCGCGACCGACATCACGCCGCGCCGCGACGCCGAGGAGCAGGCCGCCGCGCAGGCCGACCGCGCGCAGGCCGCGAGCCGGCTCATCACGATGGGCGAAATGGCGTCGAGCGTGGCGCACGAGCTCAACCAGCCGCTCACGGCCATCACCAACTACTGCAACGGCATGATGTCGCGGCTCAAGGGCCAGGCGATCGACACGGAGGCCCTGCTCGCGGCGCTCGAGAAGACCTCCAAGCAGGCGCAGCGCGCCGGCCAGATCATCCAGCGCATCCGCTCCTTCGTGAAGCGCAGCGAGCCCAACCGCACCGCGGCCGATGTCTCGACCATGGTCAGCGAAGCGGTGGAGCTGGCGGGCATCGAATTGCGGCGCCGCAACGTGCGGCTCAACCACTACGTGGCCGCGCGGCTGCCCGTGGTGCAGGTGGACCCGATCCTGATCGAGCAGGTGCTGGTCAACCTGCTGAAGAATGCCGCCGAGGCGATCGACATCGCCGAGCGCCCCCTCGCGCGGCGCAGCGTCGAGCTGCGCGTGCTGCCCAAGGTGATCGAAGGCCACAACGCCATCGAGTTCTCGGTGCAGGACACCGGCAAGGGCCTTGCGCCCGAAGTGATGGACCGGCTCTACGAAGCCTTCTTCTCGACCAAGCCCGAAGGCATGGGCATCGGGCTCAATCTCTGCCGCACCATCGTCGAGTCGCACCGCGGCCGGATGCAGGCGGAGAACATCTACAATGGCCCGGATGTGATCGGATGCCGTTTTTCCTTCTGGATTCCGGTGTTGGACGCTACCAGTTCGGTAGCAAGCGACGAGGCAAAGGTACCTGCATGAGTTTGATTCCGAAGAAGGGCACTGTCTATGTCGTCGACGACGACGAGGCCGTACGAGATTCGCTGCAATGGCTTCTCGAAGGCAAGGACTACCGGGTGCGATGTTTCGATTCGGCCGAGTCCTTCCTCTCCCGCTACGACCCGCGCGAAGTCGCCTGCCTGATCGTCGACATCCGCATGGCGGGCATGACCGGCCTCGAACTGCAGGACCGGCTCATCGAGCGACGCTCCCCGCTGCCGATCATGGTCATCACCGGTCACGGCGACGTGCCGATGGCGGTCGACAGCATGAAGAAGGGCGCGATGGACTTCATCCAGAAGCCCTTCAACGACGAAGAACTCGTCAGCCTCGTCGAACGCATGCTCGAACACGCGCGCGGCGCCTTCACCCAGCACCAGCAATCGGCCAGCCGCGACGCGCTGCTGTCCAAGCTCACCGGCCGCGAGGCGCAGGTGCTCGAGCGCATCGTCGCCGGCCGCCTCAACAAGCAGATCGCCGACGACCTCGGCATCAGCATCAAGACCGTCGAGGCGCACCGCGCCAACATCATGGAAAAGCTCAACGCGAACACCGTCGCCGATCTGCTCAAGATCGCGCTTGGACAGGCCGCGCCCGCGGCCAAGGCCTGACGCTATCCCCGCGATAGCGACGCCCATTTCACACGCCTGCGCAAGCGGGCGTTTTTACTTGGAAAATCGAATCCGATGACCGCCCAACTGATCGACGGCAACGCCCTCGCCCAAACCATTCGCGCCGAAGTCGCCGGCCGCACCGCTGCGCTCAAGGCGCGCGGCGTCAATCCCGCCCTTTCCATCATCCTCGTGGGCGAAGACCCCGCGAGCCAGGTCTACACCAGGCACAAGGTCAACGACAGCACGCAGACCGGGCTCGCGGCCACGCTCGAGACCTATCCGGCCGACATGAGCGAGGCCGACCTGCTGGCGCGCATCCGCACGCTCAACGACGACCCGAAGGTGCACGGCATCCTCGTGCAGCTGCCGCTGCCGAAGCACATGGACAGCCAGAAGGTCATCGAGACCATCTCGCCCGCCAAGGACGTCGACGGCTTCCACGTCGCGAGCGCCGGCGCGCTGATGACCGGCGCGCCGGGCTTCTGGCCCTGCACGCCCTACGGCTGCATGAAGATGCTCGAATCGATCGGCTACGACCTGCGCGGCAAGCATGCGGTCGTCATCGGCCGCAGCAACATCGTCGGCAAGCCGATGGCCATGATGCTGCTCGCGAAGAGCGCCACGGTGACCATCTGCCACAGCGCCACGCAGGACCTCGGTGCCATCACGCGGCAGGCCGACGTCATCGTCGCCGCCGTGGGCAAGCGCAACCTGCTGACGGCCGACATGGTGAAGCCGGGTGCGGTCGTGATCGACGTCGGCATGAACCGCAAGGAAGACGGCAAGCTCGCCGGCGACGTGGACTTCGACGGCGTCAAGGAAGTGGCCGGCTGGATCACGCCCGTGCCGGGCGGCGTCGGCCCGATGACGCGCGCCATGCTGCTCGCCAACACCCTTGAAGCCGCCGAACGCGCCGCCAGATAAGGACCACCCCGTTGCCTGCTCACTTCGTGTAGCCGCCTCCCCCTCAAGGGGCACCACCAGCGTGGCCGGCAAAGCCGGTTCCGCGGTGGTTCCCGAACGGCCTCGCTGCGCGAGCCAAGGAAATGCCTGACATGACCAACCCCCTCCTGGACTTCACCGACCTGCCGCTGTTCGATCGCATCCGGCCCGAGCATGTCGCGCCCGCCGTCGACACGCTGCTCGCCGATGCCGAGAAGGCGCTGCAGACCGTGACCGCGGCCGACTTCCCGGCCGACTGGAACGCGATCTCCAGGGTGCTCGACGTGGCCTCCGAGCGCTTCAGCCGCGCCTGGGGCGCCGTCGGCCATCTCAACGCCGTGGCCGATACGCCGGAACTGCGTGCCGCCTACAACGAGGCGATGCCGCGCGTCACCGCCTTCTGGACCCGGCTCGGTTCCGACGAGCGGCTCTATGCCAAGTACAAGGCCATCGACCCGTCCACGCTGAATCCGGAGCAGCGCCAGGCGCATCGCAACGCGGTGCGCAACTTCGTGCTCGGCGGCGCCGAACTGCAGGGCGAAGCCAAGAAGCGCTTCGCCGAGATCCAGGAGCGCCAGGCCGAGTTGAGCCAGAAGTTCAGCGAGAACGCGCTGGATGCGACCGACGCCTTCGCCTACTACGCCCAGTTCGGCGAACTCGAGGGCGTGCCCGAAGACGTGGTGAGCGCGGCGCGCGCGACCGCCGAGGCCGAGGGCAAGGACGGCTACAAGCTCACGCTCAAGATGCCCTGCTACCTGCCCGTGATGCAGTTCGCGAAGAGCAGCGCGCTGCGCGAGACGCTCTACCGCGCCTACGTCACGCGCGCCAGCGAACTCGGCGACCCGGCCTTCGACAACACGGTGCTCATCAACGAGATCCTGCTGCTGCGCGAGGAAGAGGCCCGGCTCCTGGGCTACAGGAACTACGGCGAGCTCTCGGTCGTGCCGAAGATGGCCGAATCGCCCGAGCAGGTGATCAAGTTCCTGCGCGACCTCGCGGCCAAGGCCAAGCCCTATGGCGAGCGCGACCTCGCGGACCTGCGCGTCTTCGCCTCGGAGCAGCTCGGCATCGCCGATCCGCAGCCCTGGGACTGGACCTACGTCGGCGAGAAGCTCAAGGAAGCGCGCTATGCGTTCAGCGAGCAGGAGGTCAAGCAGTACTTCCCGGCGCCGAAGGTCATGGCGGGCCTGTTCAAGATCGTCGAGACCCTGTTCGAGGTGAGCATCCGCCGCGACAGCGCGCCGACCTGGCATCCGAGCGTCGAGTTCTACCGCATCGAACGGCAGACCGCCGACGGTCCGCAGAAGGTCGGGCAGTTCTACCTCGACCCGTCCGCGCGCGCGGCCAAGCGCGGCGGCGCCTGGATGGACGACGTGCGCGCCCGCTGGCTGCGCCCCGACAGCGGCACGCTGCAGACGCCGGTGGCGCAGCTCGTATGCAACTTCGCGAGCGGCGTGGACGGCAAGCCGCCGCTGCTCACGCACGACGACGTGACCACCCTCTTCCACGAATTCGGCCACGGCCTGCACCACATGCTCACGCAGGTGGACGAGCGCGACGTCTCCGGCATCAGCGGCGTCGAATGGGACGCCGTGGAACTGCCGAGCCAGTTCATGGAGAACTTCTGCTGGGAGTGGGACGTGCTCCGGCACATGACCGCCCACGTCGACACCGGCGAGCCGCTGCCGCGCGCGCTGTTCGACAAGATGACCGCGGCCAAGAACTTCCAGAGCGGGCTGCAGACGCTGCGCCAGATCGAGTTCTCGCTGTTCGACATGCTGCTGCACACCGAGTACCAGGCGTCGGCCGCGCCCGCGGGCGGCGTGCTCGCGCTGCTCGCCAAGGTGCGCGCCGAAGTGGCGGTGATGCCTTCGCCCCCGTTCAGCCGCACGCCGAACACCTTCAGCCACATCTTCTCGGGCGGCTATGCGGCCGGCTACTACAGCTACAAATGGGCCGAGGTGCTGAGCGCCGACGCCTACGCGGCCTTCGAGGAAACCATGGGGGCCGACGGCCAGCCCGACATCGAGACCGGCCGCAGGTACCGCCAGGCCATCCTCGAAGCCGGCGGCAGCCGCAGCGCCATGGAGTCGTTCAAGGCTTTCCGCGGCCGCGAGCCCCAGCTTGACGCGCTGCTGCGACACCAGGGCATGGCGCAGGCCGAGCCCGCTTGATGCGGGCCTGAAGCTTGCGATACTCGGGCGATGCATCCGATGACCCACCCGACATCCTCCTTGCCGCGCCTGGCCGGCCTCGTCCTGCTGCTGGCCGCCGCCGGCGCCATGGCCCAGCCGATCTACCGCAACGTCGACAAGAACGGCAAGGTCACCTTCTCGGACCGCGCGCCGAGCGCCAGCACCGAGCCGGCCGCTGCGCCGCAGGCGGGCATCGTGCCGCCGGCCAATGCCGGCTTGCCGTACGAACTGCGGCAGGTCGCGCAGCGCTATCCCGTCACGCTCTACAGCGGCGAGGACTGCGCGCCCTGCGGCGCGGCGCGCTCGCTGCTCGTCACGCGCGGCATTCCGTTCGAGGAACGCATCGTGAAGAGCAACCTGGACGTCGAGGCGCTGCAGCGCCTGAGCAGCCAGGTGTCGCTGCCGCTGCTGACCGTCGGCTCGCAGCAGCTCAAGGGCTTTTCGGACGTGGAATGGTCGCAGTACCTCGACGCGGCAGGCTACCCCAAGAGCAACAGCCTGCCCGCCGGCTACCGCAACCCGCCGGCACGGCCGCTGGTCGCCGCCCAGCAGCAGGCGCCCGCGGCACCCGCTGCACCCGCGGCAGCGCAGCCCGCGGCGGCCCCGCAACCCGCCGCCCCCGCGCCCAGCGGGCCGACGCCGAGCAATCCGGCCGGCATCAAGTTCTGACGGCCGCCGCCGACCGGTGACGGCTCGGCGGCGCTCGCTTGTCGCGGCTCAGTCGAACTGCAGCGTCCGCACGCCCGCAGGCGTGCCGAGCAGGCAGACATGGGCCTTCTGGTGCGCGAACACACCCACGGTGACCACGCCGGGCCACTGGCTGACTTCCGACTCGAACGCCACCGGTTCGCTGATGCGCAGGCCGGTCACGTCGACGATGTGCTGGCCGTTGTCGGTCACCAGCGGCAGCCCTTCCTTTTCACGCACCTGGGCCACCCCGCCCATCGCCTCGAACTGGCGCATGACGCGGCGCGCCGCCATCGGAATCACCTCCACCGGCAGCGGAAAGGCGCCGAGCGTCTGCACGAGCTTGGATTCGTCGGCGATGCAGACGAAACGCCGAGACTGCGCCGCGACGATCTTCTCGCGCGTGAGCGCCGCGCCGCCGCCCTTGATCATGAAGCCGCGGTGATCGATCTCGTCGGCGCCGTCGATGTAGACGCCGAGTTCCTCGACCTCGTTGCTGTCGAACACCGCAATGCCCAGCGCGCGCAGGCGCTCGGTCGAGGCCACCGAGCTCGAGACCGCGCCCCGGATCTGGTCCTTGATGGCGGCCAGCGCATCGATGAACTTGTTCACCGTCGAGCCGGTCCCCACGCCGACGATTTCGCCCGGGGTCACGTAGGCCAACGCGGCGCGGCCGACCTGCGCCTTGAGTTCGTCCTGGGAGATCGCGCCGGCGGCCGGGGTGCCGGACGAAGTGGAAGCGGGAGAAACGGGTGCGGTCATCGCGGAGAATCCTTGGCTCATTGAAGTCGAGAATTATCCGATGCCCCTGCTACCTTCCTCGCTCTACGGCCTGGCCCGGCCCTTCCTGTTCGGTCTGGACCCGGAGCATGCCCACGAACTGACGCTCGACGGCCTGGCCCGCACCCAGAACACGCCGCTGGCCTGCACCTACGCCGCCGCCCGCGTGGAGGATGCGGTCACGCTCGCCGGGCTGCGCTTTCCCAACCGCGTGGGCCTCGCGGCGGGACTCGACAAGAACGCGCGCTGCATCGATGCCTTCGCGGCCATGGGTTTCGGCTTCGTCGAGGTCGGCACGGTCACGCCCCGGGCGCAGCCCGGCAATCCGAAACCGCGCATGTTCCGGCTGCCCGCCCGCCATGCGCTGATCAACCGCCTCGGCTTCAACAACGAAGGCCTGGCCGCCTTCCTCGCCAACGTGCAGAAGGCGCGGTTCCGCCAGGCCGCGCGTGACGGCAAGCCGCCGATGCTGCTGGGCCTCAACATCGGCAAGAACGCGAGCACGCCGATCGAACGCGCGGTGGATGACTATGTCGCCTGCCTAGACGGCGTGTACCCGCATGCGGACTACGTGACGATCAACATCTCCAGCCCCAACACGGCCAACCTGCGCTCGCTGCAGAGCGACGAGGCGCTCGATGCGCTGCTGGGTGCGCTGGCCCAGCGGCGTGAAGCGCTCGCCGCCCAGAGCGGCCGGCGCGTTCCGCTGTTCGTGAAGATCGCGCCCGATCTGGAGGAGCAGCAGGTCGCCCTCATCGCCGCGACGCTGCGGCGCCACGGCATGGACGGCGTGATCGCCACCAACACCACGCTCGCCCGCGACGCGGTGGCCGGCCTGCCGCATGCCGATGAAGCCGGCGGTCTCTCGGGCGCGCCGGTGCGCGAAGCCAGCAACCGCGTGGTCGCGCAGCTGCGCGCGGCGCTGGGGCCGGGCTTTCCGATCATCGGGGTGGGCGGCATCCTGAGCGCGGCCGATGCCATGGCCAAGATCGCGGCCGGTGCCGACGTGGTGCAGATCTACACCGGGCTCATCTACCGCGGCCCCGGGCTCGTGCGCGAAGCGGCGCAGGCTTTGCTGCAGCAGGGCCGCAGCGTGGCCTGAGCCGGCCTTCGCTTTTTCTTTCTTCTCAGCGCATGCGCCAGAGCACCGGCGCAATGAACGCCGTCCAGCGCAGGAGCCGCCTGGGGCGGACCACCACCAGCGCGATGGCGGCCGCCGCGCCGACGGCCACCGGATGCTCCTTCGCGATCCGCAGCGCCGCGGCACCGGCCGTTTCGTCGGCCGGCGGGGCTTTCGGGGCGCCCGCAGCGGCAGAGGCGTCGGTACGCGGCGCCTGCAGCGTGGCGATGCGCTCGCGCTGCCGCTCCATGCGGGCGAGCAGCTCCTCGCGCGTGGCCGGGCGCCGCGGCCGCGGTGCCTCTTCGTCCGCGTCGGGGTCCTTGCCGATGCCGAAGCTCTCCTGCACCCAGGCCCAGTCGCGCTCGAACTCGCGCCGCGCGGGCACGAAGCTGTTCGAGGCGCGGCGAAGCGTCAGGAGCAGGCCGATCGCGGCACCGAGCCAGAGCAGCGCCCACACGCCGGCCACCCACCATGCCGCGGCAATGCGGTGCGGCGTGTCCCAGAAATGGACCACCACCGCCATGGACAGCAAGGCCGCGGCCACCGTGGTCAGGCCGCCCACCGCCACCACGAGCGCCAGCGCCATCTTCAGGCGCTGCTTCTCGTCCTCCCACGCCATGCGCAGGAGCTGCATGCGGTCTTCGGCGGCGAGTGCGCCTTCGGCCGCCGCAATGCGCAGGCGCCGCAGGCGGGCGTCGAGCCCGAACAAGGACAGCAGCTTCATGCGCGGCCTCCCCACCGGCAGAGGCCGGAAGCGAGGCGGCGGGGTGCGTTCAGGTCAGCGGCGGCCAAGCAGCAGGCCCACCAGCACGCCGACGGCCAGCGCTGCGCCGGCGATCTGCCACGGTTCGTCATGGGCGTAGGCATTGGCCGAGGTGGCCGCTTCGCGCGCCTTCTTCGCGGCGAGCTTGCTCTTCTCGGCAGCGAGTTCGCGGGCGATCGCGAGCTTGGAGTCGATGCGCTGGCGCAGCGCCTTGATGTGGGGAACCGAATCCAGGTCCTTGCTGGCCAGCACGCCGCGAACGTCGCTCGCGATGTCTTCAGCTGCTGCTTCGATGTTGTTGGATGCACTCATTGGAATCTGTCCTCCGTGATGACACCGGCAACGCGCCGGCGGCTTCACGCCAGCAAATGGCGTGGTGTCATGTTACAGGCACAAAAGCCCCTCATGCATCGCGGATTCGTAGACTTCTGCACATGAGCGCGCGGCCATTGCCGCCGCTCAGGCGGACGCGACCATCTGCGCCACGTGACGGCCGATGGCGAGGCAACTCGTGAGCCCCGGCGATTCGATGCCGAAAAGATTGACCAGCCCGCGCACCCCGTGCGTCGCAGGCCCGTCGATGACGAAGTCGCTCGCGGGCTCGTGCGGCCCGGAGATCTTCGGCCGCATGCCCGCGTAACCCGGGATGAGCCCGCCATCGGGCAGCGCAGGCCAGTACTTGCGCACCTCGGCGTAGAAGCCGTCGCCGCGCGCAGGGTCCACCACGAGGTCGTCCACCGATTCCACCCATTGCACGTCCGGCCCGAACTTCGCCTGGCCGCCCAGGTCGATCGTCAGGTGCACGCCCAGGCCGCCGGGCTCGGGCACCGGATAGATCAGGCGTCCGAACGGCGCGCGGCCCGACAGGGTGAAATAGCTGCCCTTCGCGAACCAGGCCTTCGGCACCGCCGCTGCCGGCAGCCCCTCGAAGCGGCGCGCGAGCCCGGGTGCACCGAGCCCGGCGGCGTTGACCACGGTGTTGCAGCGCAGTGCCGTGCCATCCTCCGCGATCAGCACGATGGCATCGGCGCCGCACTCGGCGCGCGCGACCGGCGATTTCAGCGCCAGCATGCCGCCCGCGTTCTCCAGGTCGCCGAGCAGGCTCAGCATCAACGCATGGCTGTCGACGATGCCGGTGCCCGGGGAATGCAGCGCGGCGACGCAATGCAGCTGCGGCTCCATCGCCGCCGCCTGCCGGGCCGTGATCATCTCGAGGTCGTCGACGCCATTGGCCGCCGCCTTGGCGCGGATCGTTTCGAGCTGCCCCACCTGCTCGGCGGAGGTCGCCACGATGAGCTTGCCGCAACGCCGGTGCGGCACACCGCGCTCGGCGGCGTATTCGTAGAGCGCCTGGCGCCCTTCCACGCAGAGCCGGGCCTTCAGCGATCCTTGTGGATAGTAGATGCCGGCGTGAATCACTTCGCTGTTGCGGGAACTGGTGCCGGTGCCGATCGCACCCTCCGATTCGAGCACCACCACTTCCCTGCCCGCCAGCGCCAACGCACGCGCCACGGCCAGGCCCACCACACCACCGCCGATGACGGCGCAATCGAGTTCGTCCATGCCGCGAGCTTAGCGCGGCCGATGCCGGGATCAGGACGGCGGCGGCTCGGGTTCGGTGGGTTCGTCGTCCGGCGGGTTGCTCGGCCCCTCGTCGGGCTCCACGGGCAGGTCGGGCGGAAGATCGGGATGTGTGGCCATGATCGATCGTCTCCTTTGCGCCCGTTCTAGGCGCATCGGCAGCCGATGCAGCCGGCATGCGACGGCAGCTGGCGTCAGCACGGGCCGACAGCAGGCAAATCGAAAGCGGGCGCGCCAACAAAAAAAGCGACCGGGATGACCCTGGTCGCTTTTTGCCTGAGAAATCTGGTGGGCGGTGGAGGCTTCGAACCTCCGACCCCAGCAGTGTGAATGCTGTGCTCTACCCCTGAGCTAACCGCCCTTTTCAGCCTTGGCTGCGTCTGCTGCCCTGGCGTGAATCGCGCTGTGCGAAGCCTTAGATTATGCCACAGGATTTTGGCCGTTCCAGAGAAACTCAGCCGTTTTGCCGAAACAGCGTGCGGCCGTTGCTCGATTTGTCGAGCTGCGACAACAGCGCCTCGTGCGCTGCGAGCTCCTGCTCCCCGGCCATGATGACCGGCAGCTCGAACTGGCTCAGGTCGATGGCGACCACGGTCGTGCCGCCCTGCGCAGGCTCGTTCGCGGCTACATCGATCAGCAGCGCATCCTGGCCGCGCGTGAGGTTGATGTAGACGTCGGCCAGCAGCTGCGCGTCGAGCTTGGCGCCGTGGAAGGTGCGGTTCGAACGGTCCACGCCGAAGCGGTCGCACAGCGCATCGAGCGAATTGCGCTTCCCCGGGTAGACCTGCTTCGCCATCGCAAGCGTGTCGGTCACTTCGCCGACGAAGCTCTGCAGCGGCGGCAGGCCGGCGCGCTCGAACTCCTTGTTGAGGAAGCCGACGTCGAAGGCCGCGTTGTGGATGATCAGCTCGGCGCCGCGCAGGTACTCGACGATGTCGTTCGCGAGCGTGGCGAACTTCGGCTTGTCGCGCAGGAAGTCGGTCGTGAGGCCGTGCACCTTGAGCGCGTCCTCGTGGCTCTCGCGCTCCGGGTTGAAGTAGATGTGCAGGTCGTTGCCCGTGAGCTTGCGCGCGAACAGCTCGACGCAGCCGAGCTCGATGATGCGGTCGCCGTTCTCGGCGGACAGGCCGGTGGTCTCGGTGTCGAGGACGATCTGGCGCGTCATGCGTGCCCCCTCGCTCGGAACTTCGTGTCCTCGCCGCCCCCCGAAAGGGTGCGAGCTTGCCTGGGGCGGCCCGGCGCTGCGCTCATCAGTGGTTTTCCTTGGCGTGGTTGATCGAATACTTCGGGATCTCGACCGTCAGGTCTTCCTTCGCCAGGATGGCCTGGCAGCTCAGGCGCGATTGTGGCTCCAGGCCCCAGGCGCGGTCGAGCAGGTCTTCCTCGCCCTCCTCGGCTTCGTTGAGCGAATCGAAGCCCTTGCGCACGATCACGTGGCAGGTGGTGCAGGCGCAGCTCATCTCGCACGCGTGTTCGATGTCGATGTGGTTGTCGAGCAGCGCCTCGCAGATCGAGGTGCCGGTGGGCGCCTTGATCTCTGCACCCTCGGGGCAGTACTCGGGGTGCGGCAGTATCTTGATGATCGGCATGTGGTTCTTAGAGTGATTCGACCTTGCGGCCCGACAGCGCCCGCGCGATGCCCGCGTTCATGCGCTGCGCCGCGAAGGCTTCGGTGTCCTGGGCCAGCGCCTTGGTGGCGCCTTCGATGGCCGCCGCATCGCTGCCGGCCGCGGCTTCGCGCAGGCGCGTCATCGAGGCATCGATGACGCTGCGCTCCTGGGCGCTCAGCAGGTCGCCGTCCGCATCGAGCGCGCTCTGCGTCGCGAGCAGCATGCGCTCGGCGTCCACGCGCGCTTCCACGAGTGCGCGCGCCTGCATGTCCTGCTGCGCGGTCGAGAAGCTTTCCTGCAGCATGGTCGCGATCTGGTCGTCCGACAGGCCGTACGAAGGCTTGACCGCCACGCTGGCTTCGACGCCGCTGGTCTGCTCCTTCGCGCTGACGCTGAGCAGGCCGTCGGCATCGACGGTGAAGGTCACGCGGATCCGCGCCGCGCCGGCGGCCATCGGCGGAATGCCGCGCAGCGTGAAGCGCGCCAGGCTGCGGCAGTCGGCCACGAGATCGCGCTCGCCCTGCACCACGTGGAGTGCCAGCGCGGTCTGGCCGTCCTGGTAGGTCGTGAAGTCCTGCGCCATCGCTGTGGGAATGGTTTGGTTGCGCGGCACGATGCGTTCCACCAGGCCGCCCATGGTCTCGATGCCTAGCGACAGCGGAATCACGTCGAGCAGCAGCAGGTCGCCGGCGCCGCTGTTGCCCGCGAGCTGGTTGGCCTGGATCGCGGCGCCGAGCGCCACCACTTCGTCGGGATTGAGGTTGACCAGCGGCTCGCGGCCGAAGAACCCGGCCACCGCGCGCCGCACTTGCGGCATGCGCGTGGAGCCGCCGACGAGCACGATGCCCTGCAGGTCCTCGGGCTTGAGCTTCGCATCGCGCAGCGCCTTGCGCACCGCGGCGATCGTGCGGTCGGTGAGCGGCTTGGTGGCGGCATCGAACTGCTCGCGCGAGAGTGCGAAATCGACCGTGCCGCTCGCGAGTTCCGCGCGGAAGCCGGTCGAGGCGGCATCGGTCAGCGCCTCCTTCGCCGCGCGGGCCGCGACGAGCATCGCGGCGCGGTCGGCATCGCTTTCGGTGCGGGCGCCGGTCTGCGCCAGCACGAAGCCCGCGAGCGCATGGTCGTAGTCGTCGCCGCCGAGCGCCGAATCGCCGCCCGTGGCGATCACCTCGAACACGCCCTGCGTGAGCCGCAGGATCGAGATGTCGAAGGTGCCGCCGCCGAGGTCGTAGACTGCATAGACGCCTTCGCTCGCGTTGTCGAGGCCGTAGGCGATGGCCGCCGCCGTGGGCTCGCTGATGAGGCGCAGCACGTTGAGGCCGGCGAGCTGCGCGGCATCCTTGGTGGCCTGGCGCTGGCCCTCGTCGAAGTACGCGGGCACGGTGATGACCGCGCCGTAGAGATCGTCGTTGAAGGTGTCCTCGGCGCGGTAGCGCAGCGTGGCGAGAATCTCCGCGCTGATCTCCACCGGCGACTTCTGGCCGGCCAGCGTGTGCACCTTGACCATGCCGCCGTCGCCGCTGCCGTCGATGCGGTAGGACATCGATTCGCGGTTCGAAATGTCACCGAGGCCACGGCCCATGAGGCGCTTGACCGAGGTGATCGTGTTGGCGGGGTCCTGCCCGCGTGCCGCCACGGCGTCGAAGCCGATCTGGCGGCGGTCGTCCGCAAGATAGCGCACCACCGAGGGCAGCAGCACGCGGCCCTGGTCGTCGGGCAGGCATTCGGCCACGCCGTTGCGCACCGCGGCCACCAGCGAATGCGTGGTGCCGAGGTCGATGCCCACGGCGATGCGGCGCTGGTGCGGATCGGGCGCCTGGCCGGGTTCGGAAATCTGAAGAAGAGCCATAGGAATGAGGACTTATTGTCCCAACTGATCGAATCTGGCTTCGACGTCCTGTCCGAAGCGCTCAATGAACATGAGGGCTCTCACCTGCTGCGCGGCGGCCGGGTAGTCGCCCTTCTCGTCGATCAGCCAGTCGAGCGACGACAGCGCACGCGCGCGGCCGGCCTCGACCTCGGCCTGCAGCCGTTCCACCGCCGCGAGATCGTCGGCATCGTCGAGCGCCTCGCGCCATTCCATCTGCTGCATCAGGAAGTCGGGCGGCATCGCCGTGTTGTTCTCGGCATTCAGCGGCGCGCCGTTCAGCTCGCAGAGGTAGCTCGCGCGCCGGATCGGATCCTTGAGCCGCTGGTAGGCCTCGTTGATGCGCACCGACCACTGCATCGCCATGCGCTGCGCGGCCGCGCCCTGCGCCGCGAAGCGGTCCGGATGCGCCTCGCGCTGCAGTTCCTTCCAGCGCGCGTCGAGCACGGCGCGGTCCTGCGCGAAGGTCGCCGGCACGGCGAACAGTTCGAAGTCGGTGTCGTTCAGATTCATGGCAAGAAAAAACCGCCAGCACATGACATGGTGGCGGCCGTGGTCGCGGTCAGCGACGATGCATCAGATGCGAAAGCTTTCGCCGCAACCGCAGCGGTCGCGCTCGTTCGGGTTGTTGAACCTGAAGCCCTCATTGAGGCCCTCGCGCACGAAATCGAGCTGCGTGCCGTCGATGTAGGCGAGGCTCTTGGGATCGACCAGCACCTTCACGCCGTGGTCTTCGAAGATCACGTCTTCGGGCGAAGGTTCGTCCACGTATTCGAGCTTGTAGGCCAGGCCCGAGCAGCCGGTGGTCTTCACGCCCAGCCGCACGCCCACGCCCTTGCCCCGCTTGCCGAGGTAGCGGGTGACGTGTCGCGCAGCGGCGTCTGTCAGCGTGACGGCCATGTCAGTGGACGGCTTCCGTGGCGGCTGCGGCGCTGCCGCTCTTCGCGCCATGCTTGGCCTTGTAGTCGCTCACTGCGGCCTTGATCGCGTCTTCCGCGAGGATGGAGCAGTGGATCTTGACCGGCGGCAGCGCCAGCTCTTCGGCGATCTGCGCGTTCTTGAGCGCAGCCGCTTCGTCGAGCGTCTTGCCCTTGACCCATTCGGTCACGAGCGAGGACGAGGCGATGGCCGAGCCGCAGCCGTAGGTCTTGAAGCGCGCATCTTCGATCACGCCGGTTTCGGGGTTGACCTTGATCTGCAGCTTCATGACGTCGCCGCAGGCCGGCGCGCCGACCATGCCGGTGCCGACCGAATCGTCGCCCTTTTCGAAGGAGCCGACGTTGCGCGGGTTCTCGTAGTGGTCGATGACCTTGGAAGAATATGCCATGGTGTACCTCTCAAACTTTGTTCAATCGTGGAGCTCGTTGGCGGCCTGCGTCAGTGCGCCGACCACTGGATCGTGCTGATGTCGACGCCGTCCTGGAACATCTCCCACAGCGGGCTCAGTTCGCGCAGCTTCGCCACGTTGTGCTTGATGGTCGAGACGGCGTAGTCGATTTCTTCTTCGGTCGTGAAGCGGCCGATGGTCATGCGCAGGCTGCTGTGCGCCAGTTCGTCGCTGCGGCCGAGGGCGCGCAGCACGTAGCTCGGCTCCAGGCTGGCCGAGGTGCAGGCCGAACCCGACGACACCGCCAGGCCCTTGATGCCCATGATCAGCGACTCGCCCTCGACGTAGTTGAAGCTCATGTTGAGGTTGTGCGGCACGCGGCGCTCGAGGTCGCCATTGATGAACACCTGCTCCACGTCCTTCAGGCCGTCGAGCAGTCGCTTCTGCAGGCGTGCGGCCTTGGCGATGTCTTCCTTCATCTCGAGCCTGGCGATGCGGAAGGCCTCGCCCATGCCCACGATCTGGTGCGTGGGCAGCGTGCCCGAGCGCATGCCGCGCTCATGGCCGCCGCCGTGCATCTGCGCCTCGAGCCGCACGCGCGGCTTGCGGCGCACGTACAGCGCGCCGATGCCCTTGGGGCCGTAGGTCTTGTGCGAAGCCAGGCTCATGAGGTCGATCGGCAGCTTGGCGATGTCGATCTCGACCTTGCCGGTGGCCTGGGCCGCGTCGACGTGGAAGATCACGCCCTTCTCGCGGCAGGCATTGCCCAGCGCGGCCATGTCCTGAATGACGCCGATCTCGTTGTTCACGAACATCACGCTCGCGAGGATGGTGTCGGGACGGATCGCGGCCTTGAACTTCTCGAGGTCGAGCAGGCCGTTTTCCTCGACGTCCATGTACGTGACCTCGAAGCCCTGGCGCTCGAGCTCGCGCATGGTGTCGAGCACCGCCTTGTGCTCGGTCTTCACCGTGATGAGGTGCTTGCCCTTGCCCTTGTAGAAATGCGCCGCGCCCTTGAGCGCGAGGTTGTTCGACTCGGTCGCGCCGGAGGTCCAGACGATCTCGCGCGGATCGGCGCCGATGAGCTCGGCCACGTAGCCGCGTGCCTTCTCGACCGCCTCTTCAGCCTCCCAGCCCCAGGCGTGGCTGCGCGACGCCGGGTTGCCGAAGTGATCGCGCAACCAGGGAATCATGGCGTCGACCACGCGCGGGTCGACCGGCGTGGTGGCGCCGTAGTCGAGATAGATCGGGAAATGAGGAGTTACGTCCATGGCTGGCTCGTGCTGGCGTGGGTTGTTATGTGTCGATGTCTGTCGAAAAGCTTTTCTCGCCGCGGCGCCCGCAGGCGCCGCGCCAATCGGATGACGCTGCCGCCGCCCTCAGGACTTGGCGAAGGCGTTGCCCAGTGCGAAGACCGAATTCGGCGCGTTCACGCGGATCGGCTTGACCACCGGCTGCGCCGAGATCGCGCGTTTCACGACCGGCTTGTTCTCGATCTGGACGCCCTTGGCGATCTGGTCGTCGACGAGCTTCTGCAGCGTGACCGAATCGAGGAACTCGACCATGCGCTGGTTCAGCGAGGCCCAGAGCTCGTGCGTCATGCAGCGGCCCTGC
The DNA here is from genome assembly GCF_029893635.1 of Variovorax sp. TBS-050B. Taxonomy (NCBI): domain Bacteria; kingdom Pseudomonadati; phylum Pseudomonadota; class Betaproteobacteria; order Burkholderiales; family Comamonadaceae; genus Variovorax; species Variovorax sp. TBS-050B. Next base: position 4,504,571 of record NZ_JARXYR010000002.1, read on the forward strand.
TCGCCGAGGCAGTTTTCCTTGCCGCCGCACTGGGTGGCATCGATGGGTTCATCGACGGAAACAATGATGTCTGCGACGGTGATATCCGCAGCCTTGCGGCCGAGGCTGTAGCCGCCGCCGGGGCCGCGGGTCGACTCGACCAGCTCGTGGCGGCGCAGTTTGCCGAACAGCTGCTCGAGGTACGACAACGAAATCTGCTGCCGCTGGCTGATCGCAGCCAGCGTGACCGGACCGGTGTTCTGACGCAACGCCAGATCGATCATTGCTGTGACCGCAAAACGGCCTTTGGTAGTGAGACGCATCGCAAGCTCCTTCAAGTGCTTACCGTTGAAACGACACCCGGCTCGAGGAGCCGCGGTGACCTTCGTCTCCGCCCTGCCCGACCCCCGGCGCTGGTGAACCAGCCGGTGGGAGTCGAACCTTCATCGCGAAGTTCTTTTTTCTTGTTGTTGAGTATTTCGCTCAAGTATAGCAGATATCCCCGGAGTCTGCTCGGGTAAACCCCAGCGGGTACCCACTTGATGAAGAACGGGCTGCGCCTTAGGACGGCAGCACGACGATATTGTCGCCGCCCGAGGCCCCGAAGGCCTGCTCCCGCAGTAGCGCGAGCTGGTCGCGCACCCGGGCCGCCTTCTCGAATTCGAGGTTGCGGGCGTGCTCCATCATGAGCTTTTCGAGCCGCTTGATCTCGCGGGCGATGTCCTTTTCGCTCATGTCCTCGACCTTGGCGCGCTCCAGTTCGAGCTTGGCCGCTTCCTTGCCGCTCTTTTCGCTGTAGACGCCGTCGATCAGGTCGCGCACCTGCTTGTTGATGCTGCGCGGCGTGATGCCGTTGGCTTCGTTGTGGGCGATCTGCCGTGCGCGGCGGCGTTCGGTCTCGTCGATGGCCTTCTTCATCGAATCGGTCATCCGGTCGGCGTAGAGGATGGCCTTGCCGTTCAGGTTGCGCGCCGCGCGGCCGATGGTCTGGATCAGCGAGCGCTCGGCACGCAGGAAGCCTTCCTTGTCGGCGTCGAGGATCGCGACCAGCGACACCTCGGGGATGTCCAGCCCCTCGCGCAGCAGGTTGATCCCCACCAGCACGTCGAAGGTGCCGAGGCGCAGGTCGCGCAGGATCTCCACGCGCTCGACCGTGTCGACGTCGCTGTGCAGGTAGCGCACCTTCACGCCGTTGTCGCCGAGGTAGTCGGTCAGCTGCTCGGCCATGCGCTTGGTCAGCGTGGTGATCAGCACCCGCTCGTTCTTCTCGACGCGGATGCGGATCTCGCCCAGCACGTCGTCGACCTGGTGCGTGGCCGGGCGCACCTCCACCTCGGGATCGATCAGGCCGGTCGGCCGCACGAGCTGCTCGACCACGTTGCCGGTGTGCTGCTTCTCGTAGTCGGCCGGCGTGGCCGAGACGAAGATGCACTGCCGCACGCGCGCCTCGAACTCCTCGAGCTTGAGCGGCCGGTTGTCGAGCGCGCTCGGCAGGCGGAAGCCGTATTCGACCAGCGTGGTCTTGCGCGCCCGGTCGCCGTTGTACATGCCGCCGAGCTGGCCGACCATCTGGTGGCTCTCGTCGAGGAACATCAGCGCGTCCTTCGGCAGGTAGTCCGTCAGCGTGGCGGGTGGCTGGCCCGGCGCGGCGCCCGAGAGATGGCGGGTGTAGTTCTCGATGCCCTTGCAGTGGCCGATCTCGGCCAGCATCTCGAGGTCGAAGCGGGTGCGCTGCTCCAGCCGCTGCGCCTCGACCAGCTTGCCCTGCGAGACGAACTCCTTGAGCCGCTCCGCCAGCTCGATCTTGATGGTTTCGACGGCGCCCAGCACCTTGTCGCGCGGCGTCACGTAGTGGCTCGACGGATAGACCGTGAAGCGCGGGATCTTCTGGCGGATGCGCCCGGTGAGCGGGTCGAACAGCTGCAGCGTCTCGATCTCGTCGTCGAACAGCTCGATGCGGATCGCCAGTTCGCTGTGCTCGGCCGGGAACACGTCGATGGTGTCGCCGCGCACGCGGAAGGTGCCGCGGGAGAAATCCTGCTCGTTGCGCGTGTACTGCATGCGGATCAGCCGTCCGATCACGTCGCGCTGGCCGATCTTGTCGCCCACCCGCATGATGAAACGCATCTGCGTGTAGTCCTCGGGCGTGCCGATGCCGTAGATCGCGCTCACCGTGGCCACGATGACCGTGTCGCGCCGCTCGAGCACGCTCTTGGTGGCCGACAGCCGCATCTGCTCGATGTGCTCGTTGATCGAGGAGTCCTTCTCGATGAACAGGTCGCGCTGCGGCACGTAGGCCTCGGGCTGGTAGTAGTCGTAGTAGCTCACGAAGTACTCGACGGCGTTCTTCGGAAAGAACTCGCGGAACTCGCTGTAGAGCTGGGCCGCCAGCGTCTTGTTGGGCGCGAAGACGATCGCCGGGCGGCCGAGCCGCGCGATCACGTTGGCCATGGTGAAGGTCTTGCCCGACCCCGTGACGCCCAGCAGCGTCTGGTAGACCTCGCCGTCGAGCACGCCCTCGACCAGCCCTTCGATCGCCTTCGGCTGATCGCCGGCCGGCGGATAGGGCTGGTAGAGCTCGAACGGCGAGCCCGGAAATTTGACGAACTCGCCCTGCTTCGACGGACCGATGGGGTCGAGCTTCTTCAGGTCTGCTATGGCTTCGTTGTTCTCTGGCATGGCTGTTCCCGACAGATGGCGCGCGGCCGGTAAAATTCAAGGCAACCGGCAAGCTTAAACCTCCTGCCGGTTGCCAGCGAAGCTTTCACCCAAAGGACCTTTCCATGTCTATGTTCACCGCGGTCGAAATGGCACCGCGCGACCCGATCCTCGGCCTCAACGAGCAGTTCGCCGCCGACACCAACCCCAAGAAGGTCAATCTCGGCGTCGGCGTCTACTACGACGACAACGGCAAGCTGCCGCTGCTCCAGTGCGTGCAGGCGGCCGAACAGGACATGATGAAGGCGCCCGCCGCCCGCGGCTACCTGCCGATCGACGGCATCGCAGCCTACGACAACGCGGTCAAGGCGCTGGTCTTCGGCGCCGACAGCGAGCCGGTGCAGTCGGGCCGCGTCGCGACCATCCAGGCCATCGGCGGCACCGGCGGCCTCAAGGTCGGCGCCGACTTCCTCAAGAAGCTCAACCCGAACGCCAAGGTGCTGATCAGCGACCCGAGCTGGGAAAACCACCGTGCGCTGTTCACCCAGGCCGGCTTCCAGGTCGAAAGCTACCCCTACTACGACGCCGCCAAGCGCGGCGTCGATTTCGACGGCATGCTGGCCGCACTCAACGCAGCGCCCGCCGGCACCGTCGTGGTGCTGCACGCCTGCTGCCACAACCCGACCGGCTACGACATCACCCCTGCGCAGTGGGACCAGGTCGTCGCCGCCGTGAAGGCCAAGGGCCTCGTGCCCTTCCTCGACATGGCCTACCAGGGCTTCGGCTACGGCCTGAAGGAAGACGGCGCGGCCGTCGCCAAGTTCGTGGCCGCCGGCCTGACCTTCTTCGTCTCGACCTCGTTCTCGAAGAGCTTCAGCCTCTACGGCGAGCGCGTCGGTGCCCTCTCGGTGCTGTGCGAGAACAAGGAAGAAGCCGGCCGCGTGCTGTCCCAACTCAAGATCGCGATCCGCACCAACTACAGCAACCCGCCGATCCACGGCGGCGCCGTCGTGGCTGCGGTGCTCGGCAACGCCGAACTCCGCGCGCTCTGGGAAAAGGAGCTCGGCGAGATGCGCACCCGCATCAAGGCCATGCGCCAGAAGCTCGTCGACGGCCTGAAGGCCGCGGGCGTGAAGGAAGACATGAGCTTCATAACGACGCAGATCGGCATGTTCAGCTATTCGGGCCTCAGCAAGGACCAGATGGTGCGTCTGCGCAACGAGTTCGGCGTGTACGGCACCGACACCGGCCGCATGTGCGTCGCCGCGCTCAACAGCAAGAACATCGACTACGTCTGCGCGTCGATCGCCAAAGTCATCTAGGTGACAGGAACGTGAAGGAATTTCGCCGGGCGACAATTCCTTCACAGCAGAGCCGAAAACGCCCCTGATGCCGGGTTCGGCATGGGGTTCGGCCTGCTGCATCGGGGCCCGCGCGCTGATATATTGCACTGCAACATTCCCTCCCGGACCCCAGATGCTCTACCAACTCTACGAAGCCCAGCGTTCCCTGATGGAGCCGTTTGCCGATTTCGCGCAGGCCGCTTCCAAGCTCTACAGCCAGGGCGCGTGGGGCCAGCTGCCGATGGCGCAGCGCATGGCCGCCGGCTATGACCTGCTCTACCGGCTGGGCAAGGACTACGAAAAGCCCGAGTTCAACATCAAGTCCGTCAAGGTCGACGGCGAGGAAGTGGTGATCCAGGAGGCGGTCGAGCTCGACAAGCCCTTCTGCGAACTGCGCCGCTTCAAGCGCTTCACCGACGAACCGCACATCCTCAAGACGCTCAAGAGCCAGCCCGTGGTGCTGATCGTGGCGCCGCTGTCGGGCCACTACGCCACGCTGCTGCGCGACACGGTGCGCACGATGCTGCAGGCGCACAAGGTCTACATCACCGACTGGAAGAACGCCCGCCTCGTGCCGCTTTCGGAAGGCGAATTCCACCTCGACGACTACGTCAACTACGTGCAGGAGTTCATCCGCCGCCTGCAGGCCGAATACGGCAACTGCCACGTGGTGAGCGTGTGTCAGCCGACGGTGCCGGTGCTCGCGGCCGTCTCGCTCATGGCGAGCCGCGGCGAGCCGCTGCCGCTCAGCATGACGATGATGGGCGGCCCGATCGACGCGCGCAAGTCGCCCACGGCGGTGAACAACCTCGCGATGAACAAGAGCTACGAGTGGTTCGAGAACAACGTGATCTACCGCGTGCCGCAGGGCTTCGCGGGCGAGGGCCGCCGCGTGTACCCGGGCTTCCTGCAGCACACGGGCTTCGTCGCGATGAACCCCGACCGCCACGCGAGCAGCCACTACGACTACTTCAAGGACCTGATCAAGGGCGACGACGCGAGCGCCGAAGCCCACCGCAAGTTCTATGACGAGTACAACGCCGTGCTCGACATGGACGCCGATTACTACCTCGAGACGATCCGCACCGTGTTCCAGGAATTCGACCTGGTGAACGGCACCTGGGACGTGCGCAGCCCCGAAGGAAAGCTGGAGCGCGTGCGCCCGCAGGACATCCGTTCGACCGCCCTGCTCACGGTCGAGGGCGAGCTCGACGACATCTCCGGCTCCGGCCAGACCGAGGCCGCGCACAGCCTGTGCACCGGCATCGCCGATTCGAAGCGCGAGCACTACGAGGTCAAGGGCGCCGGCCACTACGGCATCTTCAGCGGCCGCCGCTGGCGCGAACTGGTCTATCCCAAGATGGCGAAGTTCATCGCCGCGCACGACCAGCCGCAGCGCCGCGCCGGCGCGCGCGAGAACCTCCCGGCCGAAGACCGCATCAAGCCCGGCCGCACGACGGCGACCTCCGCCGCCGCGAGCAAGCCGGCCGCCGTGGCAGCCGCCAGGAAGCCCGCGGTCCGCAGGAAGTGAACGCGCTGGCCGCACGCATCCACGAAGCACTGCCGCAAACGCAGTGCACACGTTGCGGCTATCCCGATTGCGCAGGCTACGCGCAGGCCGTGGCCGATGGCGCCGCCGGCATCAACCAGTGCCCGCCCGGCGGCGCCGAAGGCATTGCAAGGCTCGCGCGGCTCACCGGCCGCGAGGCGCTGCCGCTCGATCCGCAGTTCGGCACCGAGGGCCCGCGCAGCATGGCGCTCATCGACGAAGCCTGGTGCATCGGCTGCACGCTCTGCCTCGATGCCTGCCCGACCGATGCCATCGTCGGCATCCACAAGCGCATGCACACCGTGATCGAGGCGCACTGCACGGGCTGCGAGCTCTGCATCCCGGTCTGCCCGGTGGACTGCATCTCGCTCGAGGTCGAAACGCCCGGCCGCAGCGGCTGGGCCGCGTGGTCCAGCGCGCAGGCCGACGCCGCGCTGCAGCGCTACCAGCGCCATGCCGCGCACCGCGGGCGTACCCGACGCACCGAAGAACCCGCGCCCGCAGTCACCGCCGCCACCGCCGAGCCGCAGGCGGCCGACACGCGCAAGCGCTCGATCATCGAAGCCGCGCTGGCTCGCGCCCGCGCTGCGTCCCCACAGAAGCAACAACGCCCGCCCGAGGCCCAGCCATGACCTTCGACACGCTGCTCATCTATGTCGTCGCCTCGCTCGCACTGGCGGTGATTCCGGGGCCCACGATGCTGCTCGCGCTGTCGAACGGCATCGAAGGCGGCATGAAGCGCGCGAGCTGGGGCATCGCGGGCGCTTCGCTCGGCAGCACCGTGCTGATCGCGGTGGTCGCCCTGGGGCTGGGGTCGCTGCTCGCCGCCTCGGAAATGCTCTTCGACGCGATCCGCGCGGCCGGCGTGGCCTACCTGGTGTGGCTCGGCGCCAAGCTCTGGCGCAGCGAAGCCGCCGACCTCGGTGCCGCGCTCGCCAGGTCCGCGGTCGAGCCGCGCCCGCACGGCCGCGTCGCGCTCCTGCGCAGCCTGCTGGTGGCGCTCTCCAACCCGAAGACGGTGCTGTTCTTCGCGGCCTTCCTGCCGCAGTTCATCGACGTCGGCCGCCCGCAGGGCCCGCAGTACCTGCTGCTCGGCGCGATCTTCGTGGCGCTCGACACCTGCGTGATGCTGGCCTACGCCGCCGCCGGCACGCAGGCCGTGCGCTGGCTCTCGCGCCGCGGCCTGCGGCTGCTGAACCGCGGCTGCGCGGCCGGCATGTGGCTGCTGGCCGCCACGCTCGCCTTCTGGCGCCGGCCGGCCTGACCGGCCGCTCGATCAGCCCTTCTTCGGGCGCTTGAAAAGCAGCAGCAGCACGCCCGCGAGCACCACGCCCACCGCGTACCACTCGAAGCGCGTGACCGTCTCGCCGGCGATCCACACGCCCAGCAGCATCGCGATCACCGGATTCACGAAGGTGTAGCTCGCGGCGAGCCCGGCGGGCGCACGCGCCAGCAGCACCATGTAGGCGTTGAACGCGATCAGCGAACCGAACACCACCAGGTACAGCCAGGCCGCCACGGCCACCGGCTCGGGCGGCCAGACCCACTTTTCGCCCGCGAGCGCCGAAAGCACCAGCAGCACCAGGCCGCCGCAGATCATCTCGCTCGCGAAGCCCATCGCGCCGGGCGCCAGCGGCAGGCTGCGCTGGCTCAGCACGCTGCCGATCGACCAGCAGACGCAGGCGAGCGAGATGGCCACCAGCCCCGCGGGCGACGACTGGAAACCGCTGCCCTGCGTGAGCATCAGCACGCCCGCAAGCCCGAGCGCGATGCCCATGGCCTCGAGCCACGTCGGCCGAACGCCCCAGACCAGGTTCAGCAGCGCGATCAGGAGCGGCACCACCGCGATGAACGCCACCACGAGTCCGGAGCCGATCGACACCTCGGCATAGGCCACGCCGCCCATGCCGCCGCCGAGCATCAACGCGCCCACCACCAGGGCGTTGCGCCATTGCAGGGCCGACGGCCAGGCCGCGCCGCGCCAGCGCATCCAGGCCGCGAGCACCACGCCCGCGAACAGGAAGCGCGAGCCCATCTGCAGAAAGGGCGCGAAGCTGACCAGCGCGTACTTGATCGCAAGATAGGTCGAGCCCCAGACCAGCCAGGTGGCGGCAAGACAGAGCCAGAGGATGGGCGGCAGCGCAGGGCCGGGCGCAGTGCTGCTGCGCGCGGCTTCGGCGGGAGAAGCGAGGGTCGGCATGGGTGTGCGATGGATTGTTGTTGGAAGCTTGCCGCGCCCATGGTATGAAAGCAGACCGCCGGCAGCCATGCGATTTCGATGGTTCTGCCCTTCTCGAACCATTGATTTGAAGGAGTTGCATGGACTTCGCCTTGAACCCCTCGCTGGACGCGCACGACACCCGCATCCTCGCCGAACTCCAGAAGGATGCGCGGCTCACGATGGCGGAACTCGGCCGCCGCGTGCACCTGAGCCAGCCCGCCGTGACCGAGCGCGTCAAGAAGCTCGAGGCCGCGGGCGTGATCAGCGGCTACCGCGCCACCGTCAACCTCGCGAAGCTCGGCTATGGCATCCGCGCGCTGATCCGCGTCGGGCGCGCCGAATACGACCGCGTGGTGCAGCTGATCCAGCAGACGCCCGAATGCATCAATGCCTACAACGTGACCGGCGAGGACAGCTGGATCCTGGAAATCGCGGTCATCGACGTGAGCCACCTCGACGCGGTGGTCACCAAGTTCTGCATACTGACAGAGACCGCGACCTCGATCATCCTGAATCCGGCACGCGAGCACCAGCCGATGCTGCCGCCGCAGCGCTCGGACGTGAAGCCGCCGATCAGGAAGGTCGTCAACGCCTGAACGAGTTCACCCCCAGGCTTCGCGCACTTCGTGTCGCTTCGCCAACCCCCTCGCCGGGGGCAACACCAGCGGCCCGGCAAAGCCGGTTCCGCGGTGTTTCACGAGCAAGTTCAGGGCATCGGCGATGAGCTGGCCAATGCGGCGAAAGCAGCAACCACTTCCGGCGGCGCCTGCACCATCTCGATCAGCACGCCCTCGCCTGCGATCGGGAACTCGTCGCTCGCCTTCGGGTGCAGGAAGCAGATGTCGAAGCCCGCCGCGCCCCTGCGGATGCCGCCGGGTGCGAAGCGCACGCCCTGCGCGGTGAGCCACTCGACGGCCTTCGGCAGGTCGTCGATCCACAGGCCCACGTGGTTGAGCGGCGTGGCATGCACGGCCGGCTTCTTCTCGGGGTCGAGCGGCTGCATCAGGTCGACCTCGACCTTGAACGGGCCGCTGCCGATCGCGCAGATGTCCTCGTCGACGTTCTCGCGCTCGCTCTTGAAGGTGCCGGTGACCTCGAGCCCCAGCATGTCGACCCAGAGCTTCTGAAGCCGCGTCTTGTCGGACCCGCCGATCGCGATCTGCTGGATGCCGAGCACCTTGAACGGGCGTTCGGCGGCCGTCATGCGCAGGCCTCCGCGCTGCGCCGGGCGGCGAGGCCCAGCTTCTTCAGCAGCACCGTGTCGGCCTCGACGTCGGGGTTGCCGGTCACGAGCAGCTTGTCGCCGTAGAAGATCGAATTGGCGCCGGCCATGAAGCACAGCGCCTGCACCGCATCGCCCATCTGCTGGCGCCCGGCGGAGAGGCGCACGCGCGCGGTCGGCATGGTGATGCGCGCGACCGCGATCATGCGCACGAAGTCGAAGGGATCGACCGGCTCCGAATCGGCCAGCGGCGTGCCCGGCACGCGCACGAGGCTGTTGATCGGCACCGACTCCGGATACGGATCGAGGTTGGCCAGCTGCGCGATCAGCCCCGCGCGATGCACCGGCTGCTCGCCCATGCCCACGATGCCGCCGCAGCACACGCTGATGCCGGCGCTGCGCACATGGGCCAGCGTGTCGAGCCGGTCCTGGTAGGTGCGCGTGTCGACCACGTCGGTGTAGTACTCGGGCGCGGTGTCGAGGTTGTGGTTGTAGTAGTCGAGGCCCGCGGCCTTGAGCTGCTGCGCATGGTGCGGCTCGAGCATGCCGAGCGTGGCGCAGGTCTGCATACCCAGGCCCTTCACGGCCTCGACCAGCACCGCCACCTTCTCGACGTCGCGGTCCTTGGGGGCGCGCCAGGCCGCGCCCATGCAGAAGCGCGTGGCGCCGGCGTCCTTGGCGGCCTGGGCGGCACGCAGCACCTCGTCGACCTCCATGAGCTTCTGCGCCTTCACGCCGGTGTCGAACTCGGCCGACTGCGGGCAGTAGCCGCAGTTCTCGGGGCAGCCGCCGGTCTTGACCGAGAGCAGCGTGGCCAGTTCGATGTCGCCCTCGGGAAAGTGCGCGCGGTGCACCGTCTGCGCCTGGTACAGCAGTTCCATCAGCGGCTTGTCGAGCAGCGCCTGGATGGCCTCGACCGACCAGGGGCCCGGCTTCGGCGCCGCAGCCTGCGCGGACGGCCGGTGCAGCGTGATCGTCTGCGAAATGTCGTTGGCACCCATCATTCGAACTCCATGATCACCTGATCGACCGCGAGCGACTCGCCCTTCGCGGCAGAAATCTTGCCCACCACGCCGTCCTGCGTGGCGAACAGCACGTTCTCCATCTTCATGGCCTCGATCACCGCGAGCTTCTCGCCCGCGCGCACCTGCTGGCCGGGCTGCACCGACACCTCGACCAGGAGCCCCGGCATCGGCGACATCAGGAACTTGCTGAGGTCCGGCGGTGCCTTGTAGGGCATCAGCGCGAGCAGCCGCGCACCGAGCGGCGACAGCACCATCGCCTCGATCTGCTTGCCGTCGTGCGACACGCGCAGCGCCAGCGGGCTGCGCCCCACGCCGCGCTCGACCTGGGCGGTGAACGGACGGTCGTTGACCGTGCCCTGCACGCGGATCGCACCGAGCGCCGAGCCGCTGTCGATCTTGTAGTTCCTGCCGTCCACCGCGACCGCGCTGGCGCCGGTCTTGCCGTGGAAATCGGTCACCGAGACCGCATGGTGCACATGCTTGCCTTCGGCGCCGAGCTCGACCACCACGAACTGCTCGCCCACCTTCACGCCGTGGCCTTCGAGCTGCCCGCTGATGCCCGAGGCGCGCGCCCGGTAGCGGCGGTGCACGTAGGCGGCGAGCGCCACCAGGAACGCGGGGTCGGCATGCGGCACGTCCTCGGCATGGAAGCCCTTGCCGTAGTGCTCGGCGATGAAGCCGGTGTTGAAATCGCCCGCCACGAACTTCGGATGCGCGAGCAGCGCCGCCTGGAACGGGATGTTGCTGCTGATGCCGCGGATCACGAAGCCGTTGAGCGCCTCGCGCATGCGCGCGATGGCATGGTTGCGGTCCTTCCCGTGCACGATGAGCTTGGCGATCATCGAGTCGTAGTACATGGGGATCTCGCCGCCGTCGTACACGCCGGTGTCCACCCGCACGCCGTTCAGGCGCTCGGTGTCGGCCGCGAACATGGTCTCGGTCGGCGGCTGGAACTTCACCAGCCGCCCGGTCGAGGGCAGGAAGTTGCGGAACGGGTCCTCGGCATTGATGCGGCACTCGATGGCCCAGCCGTTGCGCTTCACGTCGGCCTGTGCGAGCGGCAGCTTCTCGCCCGCCGCGACGCGGATCATGAGCTCGACCAGGTCGAGCCCGGTGATGCACTCGGTGACCGGATGCTCCACCTGCAGCCGCGTGTTCATCTCGAGGAAGTAGAAGCTCTGGTCCTTGCCGACCACGAACTCCACCGTGCCCGCGCTCTGGTACTTCACCGCCTTGGCGAGCGCCACCGCCTGCTCGCCCATCGCGCGGCGGGTCTGCTCGCTGATGAAGGGCGACGGCGCCTCCTCGATCACCTTCTGGTGCCGGCGCTGGATCGAGCATTCGCGCTCGTTCAGGTAGATCACGTTGCCGTGCGCATCGCCGAGCACCTGGATCTCGATGTGGCGCGGCTCCTCGACGAACTTCTCGATGAACACCCGGTCGTCGCCGAAGCTGTTGCGCGCCTCGTTGCGGCACGAGGTGAAGCCCTCGAAGGCCTCCTTGTCGTCGTACGCCACGCGCAGGCCCTTGCCGCCGCCGCCGGCCGAGGCCTTGATCATCACCGGGTAGCCGATGTCCCTCGCGATCTCGACGGCACGCTCGGCCGTCTCGATGGCGTCGTTCCAGCCCGGAATGGTGTTGACCTTGGCTTCGTTCGCGAGCTTCTTGGAGGCGATCTTGTCGCCCATCGCCGCGATCGAATAGTGCTTCGGTCCGATGAAGGCGATGCCCTCTTCCTCGACCTTGCGCGCAAAAGCTTCGTTCTCCGACAGGAAGCCGTAGCCCGGGTGCACCGCCTCGGCGCCGGTCTGCTTGCAGGCCGCGATGATGCGGTCGGCCTGCAGGTAGCTCTCGCGGCTCGGTGCGGCACCGATGTGCACCGCCTCGTCGGCGAGCTCGACGTGGCGTGCCTCCTTGTCGGCGTCGGAGTAGACGGCCACGGTGCGGATGCCCATCTTCCGCGCGGTCTGGATCACGCGGCAGGCGATTTCGCCGCGGTTGGCAATCAGGATCTTCTTGAACATGTCTTCTTTCTCCGCGCCGCTCACAGAGGAATGTTGCCGTGCTTGCGCCACGGGTTCTCGAGCTTCTTCTCGCGCAGCATCACCAGCGAGCGGCAGATGCGCTTGCGCGTCTCGTGCGGCAGGATCACGTCGTCGATGTAGCCGCGTGCGCCCGCCACATAGGGGTTGGCGAAGCGGGCCTTGTACTCGGCCTCGCGCGCGGCGAGTTTCTCGGGGTCGTTCTTGTCCTCGCGGAAGATGATCTCCACCGCGCCCTTGGCACCCATCACCGCGATCTCGGCGCGCGGCCAGGCGAGGTTGACGTCGCCGCGCAGGTGCTTCGAGGCCATCACGTCGTAGGCGCCGCCGTAGGCCTTGCGCGTGATGACGGTGATCTTCGGCACCGTGCATTCGGCATACGCGTAGAGCAGCTTGGCGCCGTGCTTGATGATGCCGCCGTACTCCTGGCCGGTGCCGGGCATGAAGCCGGGCACGTCGACGAAGGTGACGACCGGGATGTTGAAGGCATCGCAGAAGCGCACGAAGCGCGCCGCCTTGATGCTCGACTTGATGTCGAGGCAGCCCGCGAGCACCAGCGGCTGGTTGGCGACGATGCCCACCGTCTGGCCCTCCATGCGCGCGAAGCCGATGACGATGTTCTTCGCGTAGTCGGGCTGCAGCTCGAAGAAGTCGCCGTCGTCCACGACCTTGAAGATCAGCTCCTTGATGTCGTAGGGCTTGTTCGGGTTGTCGGGCACCAGCGTGTCGAGCGAGTAGTCGGGCCGGTCGGCCGGGTCGCCCTGGCCGTTGTTGCCCAGGCGCACCGGCGGCTTCTCGCGGTTGTTGAGCGGCAGGTAGTTGTAGAGCCGGCGCAGCATCATCAGCGCCTCGACGTCGTTCTCGAACGCCATGTCGGCCACGCCGCTGCGCGTGGTGTGGGTGATGGCGCCGCCGAGCTCCTCGGCCGTCACGGTCTCGTGCGTGACGGTCTTCACCACCTCGGGGCCGGTGACGAACATGTAGCTCGAGTCCTTCACCATGAAGATGAAGTCGGTCATGGCCGGCGAGTACACCGCGCCGCCCGCGCAGGGGCCCATGATCAGGCTGATCTGCGGCACCACGCCCGAGGCCAGCACGTTGCGCTGGAACACGTCGGCATAGCCGCCGAGCGAGGCCACGCCCTCCTGGATGCGCGCGCCGCCCGAGTCGTTGAGGCCGATGACGGGCGCGCCGACCTTCATCGCCTGGTCCATCACCTTGCAGATCTTCTCGGCATGCGCCTCGGAAAGCGCGCCGCCGAAGACGGTGAAGTCCTGGCTGAACACGAACACCAGGCGGCCGTTGATCATGCCGTAGCCCGTGACCACGCCGTCGCCCGGGATCTTGTTGTCGGCCATGCCGAAGTCGGTGCTGCGGTGCTCGACGAACATGTCCCACTCTTCGAAGGTGCCGTCGTCGAGCAGCAGTTCGATGCGCTCGCGCGCCGTGAGCTTGCCCTTGGCGTGCTGCGCGTCGATGCGCTTCTGCCCCCCACCGAGGCGCGCCTGGGCGCGCCGCTTTTCGAGTTGTTCGATCAGTTCTTGCATGGTGTGCTTCCGAAGCTGGATGGGTTCCTGGTCTCTGGTGAATTCATGCCGATGCGGCCGGCACGCGCGCGGCCGCGAGCAGCTGGCGCGCCGCGGTCGATGCGGGCAGCGTGCCCTCGGCGACCTGCCGCGTGAGCTGCGGCAGCATCTCGCGCACCTGCGGGTGCTGCCGGAAGGCCTGCTTGAGCCCCGCGTCGATGCGCTCCCACATCCATGCGGTGGCCTGCTTCTCGCGCCGCTTCGCGAACCTTCCGTTGGCGGTCTGCAAGGCCTGGAACTGCGTCACCGCATCCCAGAAGGCGTCGATGCCGGTGCCCGCGAGCGCGCTCAGCTGCAGCACCTTCGGCAGCCAGAAGCGCACTTCGGCGCCGCTCGCGGCGTCGTGCGCCGCATGCGCATGCTCGGGGTTGCCCTGGTGGCCGAAGAGCCGCAGCGCCGAGGTGATCTGCGCCTGCGCGCGGGTGGCGGCGTCGCGGTCGATGTCGGCCTTGTTGATGACCACGAGGTCGGCCAGCTCCATCACGCCCTTCTTGATGGCCTGCAGGTCGTCGCCCGCGTTGGGCAGCTGCATGAGGACGAACATGTCGGTCATGCCGGCCACGGCCGTCTCGCTCTGGCCCACGCCCACGGTCTCGACGATCACGATGTCGTAGCCCGCGGCTTCGCAGACCAGCATCGCTTCGCGCGTCTTCTCGGCCACGCCGCCGAGCGTGCCGCTCGAAGGGCTGGGCCGGATGAAGGCACGCTCGTGCACCGAGAGGCGCTCCATGCGCGTCTTGTCGCCGAGGATCGAACCGCCCGAGACGGTGGACGAGGGGTCGATGGTGAGCACCGCCACGCGGTGGCCCTTGTCGATCAGCAGCAGGCCGAGCGTTTCGATGAAGGTGGACTTGCCCACGCCGGGCACGCCCGAGATGCCGAGCCGGAACGACCGCCCGGTGCGCGGCAGCAGCGCAGTGAGCAGCGCGTCGGCCTGCGTGCGATGGTCGGCGCGGGTCGATTCGAGCAGCGTGATCGCCTTGGCGATGGCGCGGCGCTGCGCCATGCCCTGCGAAGCGGCGATCGCGCCTTCGAGCGCTTCGGCCGAGTTCAGCACGCATCCCCCGGCGCGACGCGCCAGCGGTAGTGCAGATCGACGCCATCCTCGCCCTCGAGCACGAAGCCGTGCCGCAGGTAGAAGCGGTTGGCGTCGCTCTTCACGAGCGCGGTGAGCTTGATGTCGCGCTGCTGCGCGCGCGCTTCGGACTTGGCCCATTCGAGCACCCATTCGCCGATGCCCAGGCCCTGGAAGCCGGTGCGCAGGTAGAGGTGGTCGAGGCGCAGCGCATCGCTGTCCTCGGGCTTGAGCGTGACGAAGCCGATGCGCTGGTCCCCGTCGAGGACGATGTGGTGCATGTACGGCAGCACGAAGCCCGCGCTGAGCCGCTCGCGCGAGCGCTCGGGATCGAAACGGCCGACGCGCTCCAGGCTCGGGCGCATCGCATCGATGCGCAGCGCGAGCATGGCTTCGAAATCGCTCGAATCGACTGGCTGCAGCGACAGCCGCGACAAGAGATCGCTCATGCCGACACCGCGGCGCGGATCTGCTCGAGCACGTCCTTCGCGCTCGCGGGAATCGGCGTGCCGGGCCCGTAGATGCCCTTGACGCCGGCCTCGTACAGGAAGTCGTAGTCCTGCCGCGGGATCACGCCGCCGACGAACACGATGATGTCGTCCGCGCCCTGCTTCTTCAGCTCCTGGATGATCGCGGGCACCAGCGTCTTGTGGCCGGCGGCCAGCGTGCTAACGCCGACCGCATGCACGTCGTTCTCGATCGCCTGGCGCGCGCACTCCTCGGGGGTCTGGAACAACGGGCCCATGTCCACGTCGAAGCCCAGGTCGGCGAAGGCCGTGGCCACCACCTTGGCGCCGCGGTCGTGGCCGTCCTGGCCGAGCTTGGAGATCATCACGCGCGGCCGGCGGCCCTGTGCCTCGGCGAAGGCGTTGATCTCTTCCTTGAGCTTGTCCCAGCCTTCAGCCGAGTCGTAGGCAGCAGCGTACACACCGGTCACCTTTTGCGTGTCGGCCCGATGGCGGCCGAATGATTTTTCGAGCGCATCCGAGATCTCGCCCACCGTGGCGCGCAGGCGCACCGCCTCGATGCTGAGTGCGAGCAGGTTGCCGCTGCCGCTCTCGGCCGCCTCGGTGAGCGCATCGAGTGCGGCCTGCACCTTGGCGCCGTCGCGTGCGGCGCGGATCTTCTGCAGCCGCGCCACCTGCTGCTCGCGCACCTTCACATTGTCGATGGAGAGGCTGTCGATCGCATCCTCGTTCTTGAGCTTGTACTTGTTGACGCCGACGATCACGTCCTTGCCGGAGTCGATGCGCGCCTGCTTCTCGGCCGCGGCGGCCTCGATCTTGAGCTTGGCCCAGCCGCTGTCCACGGCCTTGGTCATGCCGCCCATCGCCTCGACCTCCTCGATGATGGCCCAGGCCGCATCGGCCATGTCCTGCGTGAGCTTCTCCATCATGTAGCTGCCGGCCCAGGGGTCGATCACGTTCGTGATGTGCGTCTCTTCCTGGATGATGAGCTGCGTGTTGCGCGCGATGCGGGCGCTGAACTCGGTCGGCAGCGCGATCGCCTCGTCGAGCGCGTTGGTGTGCAGACTCTGCGTGCCGCCGAACACCGCGGCCATCGCCTCGATCGTGGTGCGCACCACGTTGTTGTAGGGGTCCTGCTCGGTCAGGCTCCAGCCCGAGGTCTGGCAGTGGGTGCGCAGCATCAGGCTCTTGGGGTTCTTCGGGTTGAACTCCTTCATGATCCGGCACCACAGCAGGCGCGCGGCGCGCATCTTGGCGACTTCGAGGTAGAAGTTCATGCCGATGGCCCAGAAGAAGCTCAGCCGCCCCGCGAAGCCGTCCACGTCGAGGCCCTTCGCGAGCGCGGTCTTCACGTACTCCTTGCCGTCCGCCAGCGTGAAGGCGAGCTCGAGCGCCTGGTTGGCGCCGGCTTCCTGCATGTGGTAGCCGCTGATCGAGATCGAGTTGAACTTCGGCATGTGCGAGGCCGTGTACTCGATGATGTCGCCGATGATCCGCATGCTCGGCGCGGGCGGGAAGATGTAGGTGTTGCGGACCATGAACTCCTTGAGGATGTCGTTCTGGATGGTTCCGCTGAGCTGGTCCTGCGTCACGCCCTGCTCTTCCGCCGCCACCACGTAGCCCGCGAGCACGGGCAGCACCGCGCCGTTCATCGTCATCGAGACGCTGACCTTGTCGAGCGGTATCTGGTCGAACAGGATCTTCATGTCCTCGACCGAATCGATCGCCACGCCGGCCTTGCCCACATCGCCGGTCACGCGCGGATGGTCGCTGTCGTAGCCGCGGTGGGTGGCCAGGTCGAAGGCCACGCTCACGCCCTGCCCGCCCGCGGCCAATGCCTTGCGGTAGAAGGCGTTCGACTCTTCCGCGGTCGAGAAGCCGGCGTACTGGCGGATGGTCCACGGGCGCACCGCGTACATCGTGGCCTGCGGGCCGCGCAGGTAGGGCTCGAAGCCCGGCAGCGTGTCGGTGTACCGGAGCCCCTGCAGGTCGGCCGCGGTGTAGAGCGGCTTGACCCGGATGCCGTCGGGCGTGAGCCAGTCGAGCGCGGCGAGGTCGCCGCCCGGTGCCGACTTGGCAGCGGCCTTGGCCCAGTCGTCGAGGGTGGCGGGCTTGAAGGTGGGTTCGGGTTTGCTGCTCATGAAGGGCCGTGGTGCAGTGTCTGTCTCGCGGGATCGTCGCACGGGCCGGCAAGGGATTTGCAGGCCGGCCGCGAGTCTAACCGATCCATAATTATTAATTCAAACGCGTTTTTTGAAGTACATTCCGCTCCATGTCCGCTGTCACCCTCACCCCGCGCGCCCTCTACGAAGAGGTGGCCGAGCTGCTGCGCCAGCGGATCTTCCGCCGCGAACTCGAGCCCGGCAGCTGGATCGACGAACTCAAGCTCGCCGACGAATACGGCATCAGCCGCACGCCGCTGCGCGAGGCGCTCAAGGTGCTTGCGGCCGAGGGCTTGGTGACGATGAAGGTGCGGCGCGGCGCCTACGTCACCGAAGTGTCGGAGCAGGACTTGGCGGACGTCTACCACCTGCTCTCGCTGCTCGAGAGCGATGCCGCCGGCGTGGTGGCCGAGCGCGCCACCGAGGCCCAGCGTGCGGAACTGCAGGCGCTGCACGCCGAACTGGAAGCCGCGGCCGCGCCCGGCAAGGTGGACCGCGAGCATTTCTTCGCGGTCAACGAGCGCTTCCACATGCGGCTGCTGGCGATCGCCAACAACAAATGGCGCGACCAGATGGTGGCCGACCTGCGCAAGGTGATGAAGCTCAACCGGCACAACTCGCTGCTCAAGGCGGGGCGCATCGCGGAATCGTTGGCCGAGCATCGCGCGGTGATGGCCGCGATCGAGGCGCGCGATGCGGCAGCAGCGATGGCGCGCATGCGCGAACACTTCAAGAACGGCCTGGAAGCCGCGAACTAGGCCCACCCCCCGTCCCTCGCGCACTTCGTGTCGCTCGACTCCCCCCTCGAGGGGGCAACACCAGCGGCCCGGCAAAGCCGGTTCCGCGGTGTTCCGCGGATGGGTCAGGTCGCGAGTTCCGCGGTGGCTTCGCGCGCCAGCGCCATCACCTCGCGCGGCGGCCGCGTCTTGAGGCGATGGTCGCTCCACACCTGGCGCCAGCGGCGCGCGCCGGGCAGGCCGTTGCGCAGGCCCAGCATGTGGCGCGCGATCGAGGGCCACAAGGTGCCGTGCGCGGCCGCCTCGCGCTCCATGTAGTCGCACATCGCCAATTCCACGTCCTCGCGCGTGAGCGCCTGCGGCGCGCGGCACCGAAGAACTCGGCATCCCATTCGGCCAGCCACCAGGGGTTGTGGTACGCCTCGCGGCCTACCATCACGCCGTCGAGCAGCCGCAGGTGCTCGTGCACCTGGGCGTTGCTGGCGATGCCGCCGTTGAGCGCGAAGTCGAGGTGCGGAAACTCGTGCTTGAGGCGGTGCACGAGCTCGTAGCGCAACGGCGGAATCTCGCGGTTCTGCTTCGGACTCAGGCCCTGCAGCCAGGCGTTGCGCGCATGCACGATGAAGGTCCTGCAGCCGGCCTCGCTCACGATGCCGACGAAGTCGCGCACGAACTCGTAGCTCTCGATGCGGTCGATGCCGATGCGGTGCTTGACCGTGACCGGCACCGCCACCGCGTCGACCATCGCCTTCACGCAGTCGGCCACCAGCCGCGGCTCGGCCATCAGGCAGGCGCCGAAGGCGCCGCGCTGCACGCGCTCGCTCGGGCAGCCGCAGTTGATGTTGATCTCGTCGTAGCCCCACTGCTCGCCCAGCTTCGCGCAGTGTGCGAGGTCGGCCGGCTCGCTGCCGCCGAGCTGCAGCGCGACCGGATGCTCCTCGGCGTTGAAGCGCAGGTGCCGCGGCACGTCGCCATGGATCAGCGCGCCGGTCGTGACCATCTCGGTGTAGAGCAGCGCATGGCGGCTCAGCAGGCGGTGCAGGTAGCGGCAGTGGCGGTCGGTCCAGTCCATCATCGGGGCGACGGACAGCACCTTCGGTTCGAGACTCAACGCAGGGACCTCATTCGGCGGCGGGGGGTGTAGTTTCTCATGCGGGGCCTTGCCGCCGCAGGCAGCGGCACAATCGCCCGCGTGCCGCCGTCCCTTCACCGCCTGCTCGCCGGCCTTGCGCTGGCCTCCGCCCTCGCCCCCGCGCAGGCGGCCGAACCGCTGCTGCTCGTCACAGCGCCCGCGGCGCTGCAGGCGGCCGAGCAGTCCGGCGCCGGCTTCGCGCGCTGGTTCGGCGCCACGCCCGATGCCGGCGGCATCGCGAGCAACCAGGCGCTGATGCGCTCGTCGGCGGCCTGGCGCTCGGTCGCGGCGCCGATCGAGGCCAGCCTCGCGGCGATCCGGCAGCGCGATCCGAAGGCCGGCGTCGGCATCGCGAAGTACCCGCACCGGCTGTTCGATGCGCGCTGGCTCGCGAGCCCCGACGCCTTCTTCGAGCTGGTCGGCGTGGCCAACCGCATGGACCGTCGGCCGTTCCAGGACGGCGCCTGCGGCGAGACGCGGCTGGTCTACCGGCTCGCCTACCGCACGGCCGCGATGCAGTCGCGGCTGCCGATGACGCTGGCGGTCGAACTGCGCGGCGATGCGCCCGATGCCGCGGGCAGTTGCGCCGCCGCGGCGAAGCGCTGGCAGCCGCCGCGGCCGGGGATGGACGACGAGGCGCTGGGCCGCTGGCTGGTCTCGCCCGAGGGACCGCTCGCGCCGGCACGCCTCGCGCCCGGGCGCATCGCGCAGCTCACGACCAACCTGCAGAGCGTGCGCTGGCCCTCGGCGGTGCGGCCCGACCTCGGCGGCCATGCGGAATACATGCTGCGCGCCTTCCGCTGGAACAGCGGCGCCGGGCGCTTCGAGCCGGCGCCGCTCGAGAACACGCCCGACCTGGCGAAGCTCAAGGCCAGCGCGCCGCTGCGGCAGGAACTGCGTCTGTGGCTGCAGCAGCCCGCCAACCTGCGCGCGCTCGACGAAGCGACCCTGCGCATCCCGGAACGCTTCCTCGCGACCGAGGCGATCTCGGTCGCGCCGCGCGGGCTCGAGCGGTTCGCGAACCGGCCCTTCGCGCAGCTTTTCGGCGCAGGCGAATGGCAGGCCGTGCCCGGCAGCCGCACGCTGTCCTCACCCGCGGCGCTGCTGCGCCGGCTCGACGACCTGAGCTGCATGGGCTGCCACCAGAGCCGCGCGGTCGCGGGCTTCCATCTGCTCGGCGTGGACCGGCGCGGCGCCACGCGCACCTTCACCACGGGCAATGCGCTCGCGCTGCCGCACTCGCCGCACCTCGGCGACGAACTCGCGCGGCGCGGCCGCTACCTGCAGGCCGCGCTCACGACGCCGCAGCCTGATCCCTTCCGTCCGCTGGCCGAGCCCGATGCGGCCGAGGACAGCCCGCCCGAAAAGCCCACCGTCGGCGCGCGCTGCGAACCCACGCGCATCACGCGCTCGGCCAACCCCTGGCTCGACCGCGCTGAGAAGCTGCCGCGCGTGGCCTGCGAAGGCGCGAACGCGGTCTGCGAGAAGACCGCGGTCGGCTTTCCCGGCGGCATGTGCTCGGGGCCCTGCAACGCCGGCGACCCGCACGGCACCTGCGGCGGCATCGCGATCCTCAGCGACTTCAACCAATGCCTGGCCGAAAAGCGGCCCTTCGGCGACTGCCTTTCGAAACACACGCGGCCGGGCCAGCTGCGCAGCTGCTCGGCGGCGGCGCCCTGCCGCGACGACTACATCTGCGCACAGGCCGAGGGGCAACCCGAGGGCCGCGGGGCCTGCATCCCGCCCTACTTCCTGTTCCAGATGCGCGTGGACGGCCACTCCTGAGCTCCGCGCGGCTCATTCGTTCGCCGCAGGCCGCATCCACCACGCCGACAGCGCGGCCACCGCACCCAGCACCGCGACATAGGCGCCCACCGGCACGATGCTCCCGTACTTGGTCACCAGCGTGGCGGCGATGAGCGGCGCCAGCCCGCCGCCGAGCGCGGCCGCCATCTGGATGCCGATCGAGATGCCCGAATACCGCAGCTCGGCCGGGAACTGCGCCGCGTAGAGGTTCGACTGCGGCGCGAACATCAGCGGGTAGTTGAGCGCGAGCGCCAGCACCATCGCCGCCGTGTAGGCCGCGAGCGATCCGCTGCCGATGGCCTGGAACAGCGGCAGCGCCATCAGCGCCAGCAGCACGCCGCCGGCCACGTAGAGCCGCCGCGCGCCGATACGGTCGGCCAGCCAGCCGAACAGCGGGATGGTCAGCACCATCAGCGACGAGCCCAGCACCAGCGCATGCAGCGCATCGCCGCGCGAGAAGCCGAGCCGCGTGACCGCGTAGGAGATGGAGAACACGAGGATGGTGTAGATCAGCGTGACCTCGGCCAGCTTGCCGCCGATGGTCAGCAGCAGCGGCCGCCAGTGCGCCACCACCACGTCGCGCGCGGGCAGCGCGGCGGTCCTGCGATGCGCCTTCACCGCCTCGAACTCGGGCGACTCGCCGAGCCGCGTGCGGATGAAGATGCCCAGCACGATCAGCAGCGCACTCGCGAGGAACGGCAGCCGCCAGCCCCACGACAGGAAGGCGTCCTCCGGCAGCCGCGTGACCAGCGCGAAGGCGCCCGAGGACAGCAGCACGCCGATCGGCGCGCCCATCTGCGGCATGCTGCCCACCAGCGAGCGCCAGCGCGGCGGCGCATGCTCGACCGCCATCAGCATCGCGCCGCCGAGCTCGCCGCCGAACGACAGTCCCTGGCCGATGCGCAGCAGCACCAGCAGCACCGCGGCCCAGAGGCCGATCGACTCGTAGGTCGGCAGCAGGCCGATCAGCACCGTGCAGATGCCCATCAGCAGCAGGCTCAGCGTCAGCATGGCCTTGCGGCCGAGCCGGTCGCCGTAGTGGCCGAACACGAGGCCGCCGATCGGTCGCGCCAGCATGCCGCTCGCGAAGGTCCCGAAGGCCGCGAGCGTGCCCGTGACCGGATCGAAGTTCGGAAAGAACAGCCGGTTGAAGACCAGCGCCGCCGCCGTCCCGTAGGCCAGGAAGTCGAAGCCCTCGATCGCGGTGCCGGCCATGGTGGCGGCGCCGACCTTCCAGACGCTGTGCGGCCGGACCGCAGCCACCGTGCCGGCGGCCGGCCTGGCGATGCTGCTCATGCGGCCTCCCCGAGCTGCCGCGCGAACATCGCGAAGCTGGCCTTCACGATGCTCGGCTGCAGCAGGAAGTCGTGCGATTCGCGCGCCAGCGCCGGATCGACCAGCTTGAGCCGTCCGTAGGCGCTCTGCGCGATCAGCTGGTTGCGCGCCGCGCGCTCGATCAGCACCGAGAGATACAGCGACTCCTCGATGCTCGAAGTGGCCGCGAGGAAGCCGTGGTTCGCCAGCAGCACGCAGCGCTTGGCGCCGAGCGCGGCCGAGATGATCTCGCCTTCCACGTCGGCGATCGGCAGGCCCGGCCACTCGCGCAGAAAGGCGCAGTCGTCGAAGAAGGGCGTGGCATCCATGTGCGCGACCTGCAGCGGCTCGCCGGTCATCGACAGCGCCGAGACGTAGGGCGGATGGGTGTGGATCACGCAGTTCACGTCGGGCCTGCGGCGGTAGACCCAGAGATGGAAGCGCACCGCCGGGTTGGGCACGCCGCGGCCCTCGAGCACGCGCAGCGTATCGTCGATGCGCATCACGGAATCGGGGCGGATCTCTGCGAACGAGTGCGCAAGCGGCGTGGTCAGGAAGCTGCCGTCGCCCTGGCGCACCGTGACCTGGCCGGCCAGCGTTTCGGAATGGCCCTCCTTCGCAAGAATGCGGCAGCTGAGCGCGAGCTTCTCGGCATCGCTCCACTGGCCGAAAGCGAGGCCGTCGAGCGCGATCGGCGCGTCGGCGGCCGGGGCATGGGTGGCGGGGGTGTTCACGCGGGGCTCCTTCTTCGGGTATGCAATGGCTGCCAATGTAGGAAGCAAGGCCACGCCCGCCATTGCGTTTGCGCGCACGCGCATTGACCCGGCGTGCCAACACGCGCGCGGCCGCCCCCGGGGGGCCGCTCATGGAAAGTCTTGATGCGCCGCGGACGCGCAGCGTCCAGACTGCGGGCGCCGGCCGCGCCTGGCACGGCGCATGCACGCGGCGCCGGCACCGTCCACCATGCACCAAGAAGCCACACCCCACCTGAGCCTCGCGCCGCACCTGCGCCCCTTCTACCCGGGCGACCTGCGCGGCTACTCGAGTGCCCTCGACGCGCTGGTCTACCCGGGCGAACTCAGCGTGCAGCACAGCCGCCCGCGCATGAGCCTGGAAGCGTGCAGGCTGGTGGGCGGCGGCATCGCGATCAGCTTCGATTCCACGCCGATGCAGGTGCACCATGCGGCGGGCCAGGCCGCGCACGACAGCGCCGGCGAGGTGCTCGCGATGATCGCGGTCGACGGCCAGGGCAGCATCGAGCAGGCCGGCCGCCGCCTCGCCTTCCGCAAGGGCGACATCGTCTTTCGCACCACGCGCCTGCCCTCCACCTGCACGCTGGACGCATCGGGCCGGCTGGTGCAGTTGCGGCTGCCGGCCGCGCGCTTCTTCGGCATCTATGCCGACCTGCACGAGCGCTTCCAGCCCGCGCTCGCGCCGGCCGATTCATCGCTCGCGGAATCCGCGCGCCACCAGCTCGACCGCCTGTTCGCGGTGCAGGCACAGCCGCATCCCGCGCTGGCCTATTTCTCGGAGCAGTCCTTCGTCTCGCTGCTCGCGGCCGTCTATTGCGAGTCGACGACCGGCAGCGCAGAGCCGCCCGAGCGCGACCGCTGGCAGCGGCTCGCGGCCTGCGTCGAGGCCCGGCTCTGCGACCCGGAGCTGTCGGTCGAGGCGATCGCGCGCGAGCTCTGCATCTCGAAGCGGCTGGTGCACCGCCTGTTCGCCGCACGGCAGACGCAGTACGGCGCCTACCTGCGCGAGCGCCGGCTCGTGCGCGCGCGCGACGAACTCGCCAACGCGCGGCTCGCGCAGCTCAGCGTGGGCGAGATCGCGTTCCGCAACGGCTTCGGCGACCCGAGCCATTTCAGCCGCGCCTTCCGCGACCGCTTCGGCATCACGCCCGGCGGCTTTCGCGCGTCGAACCGCTGCGCCTGATCGGGCCGGGGTCGTTCTCGGCTGCCTCAGCTGTAGCGCCGCTCGAGCGCATCCCACTCGGGCTTGCCGACGAGCCGCTGGCGCTCGGCGAAGGGCGCGACCAGTGCCGGGTCTTCCTCGAGCCGCCGGTTGTCGCGCAGCGAAGTCAGCGCCTTCTGCATGCCCGCCACCGCGCCCTGCAGCGCCGCGTTGGCATAAAGCACGAAGCCGTAGCCCATGCCGCCGAGTTCCTCGCCGCTGACGATCGGCGTCTTGCCGCCCACGACCATGTTCATGAGCTGCGGCCGGTCGAGCCGCTGTGGCAGCGCGCGGATCTGCTCGGCCGTGGTCACGGCCTCGACGAAGAGGATGTCGGCGCCGGCCTCGGCGAACTTCTGCGCGCGCTCGATCGCCGCCTCGAAGCCGTGCACCGCGCAGGCGTCGGTGCGCGCCATGATCAACAGGTCGGCGTCCTGCCGCGCATCGGCCGCCGCCTTGATCTTGTTCACCGCCTCCTCGGTGGCGATCACGTCCTTGCCCGCGAAATGGCCGCAGCGCTTGGGCGAGACCTGGTCCTCGAACTGGATGCAGTCGGCGCCGGCACGCTCCAGTGTGCGCACGGTGTGGCGCACGTTGAGCGCATTGCCGAAGCCGGTGTCGGCATCGACGATCAGCGGCAGCGCCACGGCGTCGCGGATGCGCGCGGTGTGGTCCGCGATCTCGGCCAGGCCCATGAAGCCCTGGTCGGGCATGCCGAACCACATGTTGGTCACGCCGGCGCCGGTGACGTAGATCGCCTCGAAGCCCAGGTCTTCGACCACCTTGGCGGAGAGCGCATTGAAGGCGCCCGGCACGAGCGTGCCGCGGCGGGCCTGCGCCAGGGCGCGGAGTCTTTGCTTGGTGTTCATGGTTCGGGGGCTCACTTTTCCTGCATGCGCGCGGCCTTGACGATCTCGCCCAGGCGCTTGCGTTCGGCGTCGACGAACTTCACGAATTCCGGCCGCGTGCCGCCGACGGGCTCGATGCCCAGGCCCTTGAGCTTGGCCACGGTGGCCGGCTCGCGCATCGCCTTGTCGACCGCGGCCGCGACCTTGTCGAGCACTTCGTCGGGCGTGCCGCGCGGCGCATGCACGCCGGCCCAGTGCGCGATCTGCAGATCGGCGAAGCCCTGCTCCACCGCGGTGGAAAGCTCGGGATAGGCCGAGATGCGCTGCGTCCAGGTGGTGGCGAGCGGCTTGAACTTGCCGCCCTCGCCCACGATGTGCGGCAGCGCGATGATGCTGGCCTCGGAGGTGCCCTCGACCTGGCCGCCGAGCACGGCGGTGGTGCTTTCGGAGCCGCTCTTGTAGGGCACGGGCTGCAGCTTCGCGCCGTACTTCACGTTGAGCATCTCGGCCACGAAGTGCGGCGTGCTGCCGGTGCCGGCCGTCGCGAAGTTGAAGCCCACGCCCTTCTTCGAGGCCTCCACGAAGTCGCGCAGGTTGTTGTAGGGCGCCGACTTCGGCACCACGATCACCGAGGGCGCGAGCCCGATCATGACCACGGGCACGAGGTCCTCGTCCTTGAAGGGCAGCGACTTCTTGATCATGCTGTTCGAGATCACGCCGGCCGCGCTGATGAGGAAGGTGTAGCCGTCGGGTGCGCTCTTGGCAACGATGTCGGCGCCGAGCGAACCGCCCGCGCCAGGGCGGTTGTCGATCACCACGGGCTGGCCCAGTACCTTGCCCGCGCCTTCGGCGGCGGCGCGCGCCATCAGGTCGTTGGCGCCGCCGGCCGAGAACGGCACGACGAAGCGCAGCGGCTTGGCGGGCCAGGGCTGCTGCGCCGCCGCGGACACGGCGGCGGTGCCGAGCGCCACGGCGAGCAGCGCGCGGCGCAGGAGGTTGATGCGGATGTTGCGATGCATGTCGATGTTCCTCATTCCAGGGAGATGTTGGCGTTCTTGATGACCGGGCCCCACTGGGCGCGCTCCTGCTCGATGAAGCGGCCGTAGGCCTCGGGCGTGCCGCCGGCGACGATGCCGCCGCTGCCTTCGATCATCTGGACGATGGCGGGCTGCCGGAGCGCGTCGTTCACCGCGGCGTTGAGCCGGGCGACCACCGCATCGGGCGTGCTGGCCGGCGCGATCATGCCGAGCCAGTTGTACGACTCGAAGCCCTGCAGGCCGGCCTCCTTCAGGGTCGGCACCTGCGGCATCACCGCCACGCGCTGGGCGCTGGTCACGGCCAGCACCTTGACGCGGCCCGCCTGGATGGCCGGCAGCGCGGCATAGCCCATCTCGAACATGAAGGCGAGGTGGCCGCCCATGAGGTCGGCCGCGGCCGGCGCGCCGCCCTTGTAGGCCACGTGGGTCAGCTCGGTGCCGGTCTGGAAGGCCAGCAGCTCGCCCAGAGGTGGTGCGCGCCGCCCACGCCCGAGGAGCCGTAGCTCAGGCGACCCGGGTTGGCGCGGGCGAAGTCGACCAGTTCCCTGACCGACTTGAAGTCCTGGTTGGGCGCGGTGGTCAGGAACAGCGGCGCGCGCTCGATGAGGACGATGGGCTTGAAGGCCTTGCGTGCGTCGTAGGGCAGCTTCTTCATCAGCATCGGGTTGGTGACCAGCGGACCGGGCGAGCCGAAGCCGAAGGTGTGGCCGTCGCTGGCCTTGGCGATCACGTCCGTGCCCGTGACGCCGCCGGCGCCGCCCTTGTTCTCGATGACGACCGGCTGGCCCAGGCTGCGGCCCAGCACCTCGGCGATCTTGCGCGCCCGGGTGTCGGCGAAGCCGCCCGCGGCATAAGGAACGATGAGGCGCACCGGCTGCGTGGGCCAGGCTTCCTGTGCGGCGGCAGGCAGCGCGCCCGTGAGGGCGGCCAGGGCGGCGCAGGCCAGCAGGCCGCGGCGAGATGTGTTCATGGAATGTCTCCCTTGTGTCGGTTGGAGCCTGCCGTACTGCAATCGCTGTGCCGCCCGCCTGGTCCCCCTGAAAGCGCCGGATTTCGCAGGGTCGGTGTTTCACGGTATTTCAATCATGAAACAATCTGGCGCATGAATGAAACAGCTACTCCGGCGCCGGACGCGCGCCTGCCCACCGTCGTGACCGTGGGCCGCCACGGCATCGGCCGCACGCTCGAGCGCCTCGCGCCCGTGGTGGCGGGCCAGGTCAACCTGCTGCACCTGAGCGCCGCCTTCGACGACGCGGTGCGCGCAGTACACGCGCTGCAGAAGAAAAAGATGCCGGTCGACGTGCTCATCGCCGCCGGCGCCAGCGGCGACTGGCTGCGCGAGCATGTGGACATTCCGGTGGTGATGGTCGAGGTGCGCGGCTTCGACCTGCTGCATGCGCTGTCCGAGGCGCGCCGGCTGGCGCTGGCCGCATCCGCCGCGGTGCCCGGGGGCGAGCCGCCGCGCATCGGGCTGGTGTCCTATGGCGGCCCTTCGCCCGAGGTGGCGCAGTTCGAGGCGATGTTCGGCATCGGCATCTCGCCGTTCAGCTACCAGGGCGCGGACGACGCAGCGGCCTGCGTGCAGGCCATGCAGCAGGCGGGCATGCAGGCGGTGGTGGCGCCGGGCCTGGTGGCCGAGCTGGCCGAGCGTGCCGGCATGGCCAGCGTGCTGCTGTACGCCGAAGGCGCCGTGCGCAAGGCCTATGCCGAGGCCCTGCTGCTGGCACGCCACCGGCATGCACAGCGCGCCCGGCACCAGCGGCTCGAGACCGTGCTGCACCAGCTGCAGGACGGCGTGGTCACAGTGGACCTGCAGGGCCGCATCCAGGCGCTGAACCCGACCATGGCCGGGCTGCTCGGCGCCTCGGTCGCGAGCCTGCACGGGCGCCCGCTGGAGCAGTTCGCGCCGCAGCTGTCGGTGGGCCGCACGCTCTCCACCGGGCCGGCGGACGGCGCTCGGGAGGCCGAGGCTGCCGAAGACGTGGTGCAGATCGCCGGCCGCACCCTCTCCGTGCGGCGCGCGCCCATCGTCGAGAACGGCGAGGTCACCGGCGCGCTGTTCGCCTGCAGCGACCCGGTGGTGATCCAGCGCGCCGACCGCCATCTGCGCGCGAGCAGCCGCCAGCAGCATGTGGGCGCGCGCTGGCGCATCGACGACTATGCAGGCGAGAGCCCGGCCGCGCAGCGCATCCGCGGGCTGGCGCGCCAGTTCGCCGCCAGCGACGCCACCGTGCTGATCCAGGGCGCCAGCGGTACCGGCAAGGAACTGCTGGCGCAGGGCATGCACCGCGCGAGCCGACGCGCGGCCCAGCCCTTCCTGGCGGTGAACTGCGCCGCGCTCGGCGAGAGCCTGCTCGAAAGCGAGCTGTTCGGCTACGAGGAAGGCGCCTTCACCGGCGCCCGGCGCGGCGGCAAGACCGGCCTGGTCGAGGCCGCGCACACCGGCACGCTGTTCCTCGACGAGATCGGCGACATGCCGCTGCCCCTGCAGTCGCGCCTCCTGCGCGTGCTGCAGGAACGCGAGGTGCTGCGGGTGGGTTCGACCACGCCGGTGCCGATGGACATCCGCGTCATCGCCGCCACCCATGCCGACCTGGCGGCGCAGGTGGCGCGCGGCGCGTTCCGGCGCGACCTGTACTACCGCCTGGCGGTGCTGCGCATCCAGACGCCCACGCTGCGCGAGCGCGGCGCCGGCGACGTGGCCGCGCTCGCGCAGGCTCTGCTGGCGCAGCGCCTGGGGCCAGCGCACGACGCGGCGCAGGCGGCGCTGCTGCTTCGGGCCTTGCAGGCGCGCACCGCCGCCTATGCCTGGCCGGGCAACATCCGCGAACTCGGCAACTGGGTCGAGCGCCTGGCGGCCTGCCGCGACCATCTGCTGCGGAACGGGGCGGTCGATCCGGACCGCTGGCTGGAGGTCTTTCCCGAATGCGCCGCGCCGCTCGCCGCCGACCCGCAGTCGGTGGACCAGGAGCCCCCGCCGCTGCAGGAACCGATGCCGCTGAAGGACGCGCGCCGCCTGGCCGAGCGCGAACGGCTCCGCGAGGTGCTGGCCTCGGTGCAGGGCCACCAGGGCAAGGCCTGCGAGATCCTGGGCATCAGCCGCGCCACGCTGTGGCGGCGCCTGAAGGCCGCGCCATAGCGAGCTGCGCGGCGCGGGCGCGCTACTGCGGCGGCACCCGCACCCAGCCCTCCATCAGCACCCGCGCGCTGCGGCTCATCGACACCTGGGTGACCGACCACCGGCCGCCGTCGCCCTGGCGCGCCTGCGCGCCCACGCGCAAGGTGCCCGAGGGATGGCCGAAGCGCACCGACTGGCGCTCGCCGCCGCCGGCCGCGAGGTTCACCAGCGTGCCGGGGATCGCGGCGGCCGTGCCGATGGCCACTGCCGCCGTGCCCATCATCGCGTGGTGCAGCTGCCCCATGGACAGCGCGCGCACCAGCAGGTCGACCTCGCCCGCCGCCACCGCCTTGCCGCTGGAGGCCACATAGCGCGCTGGCGGCGCCACGAAGGCGATCTTGGGCGTGTGCTGGCGCAGCGGCGCCTCCGCCACGTCGCGCATCAGCCCCATCTTCACCGCGCCCAGCGCGCGCAGGCTTTCGAAGCGCGCCAGCGCCGCCGGGTCGCCGTTGATGGCGCCCTGCAGTTCGGTGCCGCTGTAGCCCAGGTCCGCCGCGTTGAGAAACACGGTGGGAATGCCGGCGTTGATGAGCGTGGCCGGGATGCGGCCGAGGCCGGGCGCCTCCAGCACGTCGACCACGCGGCCGGTGGGGAACAGGCCGCCCTCGCCCGCCGCGTCGTCCGCCGGGTCCATGAACGCCAGCTGCACCTCGGCGGCCGCAAAGGCCACGCCGTCGAGCTCGAAGTCGCCCATCTCCTGCACCTGCCGGCCGGCCATGGGGACCTGCGCGACGATGGTCTTGCCGATGTTGGCCTGCCAGATGCGCACGGTGCAGAGGCCGTCGTGCGGAACGCGCTTCGCATCGACGAGGCCGTTGGCAATGGCGAAAGGCCCCACGGCCGCCGTGAGGTTGCCGCAGTTGCCCGACCAGTCGACCAGGGCCTGGTCGATCGCCACCTGGCCGAACAGGTAGTCCACGTCGTGGCCCGGCCGACTGCTGGCCGAAAGGATCACCGCCTTGCTGGTGCTGGAGGTGGCGGCGCCCATGCCGTCGATCTGCTTGCCGTAGGGGTCGGGGCTGCCGAGCACGCGCAGCAGCAGCGCGTCGCGCGCCGCGCCGGGCTGCTGCGCGGCTGCGGGCAGGTCCTGCAGGCGGAAGAACACGCCCTTGCTGGTGCCGCCGCGCATGTAGGTGGCGGGAATCCTGATCTGGGGTGCGAAGGCCATGGGCGGAGGATGCGGTCTTGTTCGGGGTCGCGCATCCTGCCACAGCCGCCCGCGGGCCGCGTCCCTCGCCCGGTTCAGGCGGCTTCTTCGTACCAGCGGTCCTTGGCCAGCATCACGCGGTGGTGCCCGCAGCCGGCCGGCATCATCGGAAAGCAGTTCTCCTGCGCCGCCACCTGCACGTCGAGGAAGTACGGCCCCTCGCTCGCCAGGCATTCGGCGAGCGCGGCCTCCAGCGCGGCCGGGTCGGACACGCGGCGCGCCTTCCAGCCGAAGGCGGTGGCCAGCGCGACGAAGTCGGGCAGCGCCTCGTTCCAGCTGTGGCTCAGGCGGTTGCCGTGGTTGAGCTCCTGCCACTGGCGCACCATGCCCATGTAGCCGTTGTTGCACAGCACCAGCTTGATCGGCGCGCGATGCTGCACGGCGGTGGAGAGCTCCTGGATGTTCATCAGCACCGAGGCATCGCCGCTCACGCACACGGTCAGCGCCTCCGGATGCGCGACCTGCGCGCCGATGGCCGCGGGCAGCCCGTAGCCCATGGTGCCCGCGCCGCCCGAGGTCAGCCAGCGCCGCGGCCGCTCGAAGCGCAGGTACTGCGCGGCCCACATCTGGTGCTGGCCCACGTCGGTCGACACGATCGCGTCGCGCCCGGCCATGGCCGCCGCGAGCGAGGCCATCAGCTGCTGCGGCAGGATGGCATCGGCGCGCGGCGCGAAGCCCAGGCAGTCGGCGCTGCGCCAGCCTTCGATGCGCCGCCACCAGGGCGCGAGCCGTTCCGGCGCGAAGCCGTCGGCCGGCAGCAGCGCGAGCAGGGCTTCGACGACGGCGCCGCAGTCGCCGACCATCGGCACGTCGACGCGCACCACCTTGTTGATGCTGGCGGGGTCGATGTCGATGTGGATCTTGCGCGCCTGCGGACAGAACTCGTCGAGCTTGCCGGTCACGCGGTCGTCGAAGCGCGCGCCGACGCACACCACCAGGTCGGCTTCGTGCATCGCGAGGTTGGCTTCGAGCGTGCCGTGCATGCCCAGCATGCCGACGAACTTCGGATCCGACGCGGGAAAGGCGCCGAGCCCCATCAGGGTCAGCGTGCACGGTGCGTGCAGGCGATGCACGAGGCGGGCGAACGCCTCGCAGGCCGCGGGCCCCGCGTTGACGAGCCCGCCGCCGCCGTAGAACACCGGCCGCCGCGCGGTCGAGATCAGGTCGGCCGCGCGCTGCAGCATCGGCCTGGGCGGCAGCGCCGCCTTGTTCGCGCGCAGGGGGCGCATCGGCGCGGCCGGCGCGCCATGGGCCAGGCGCATGAGCTGCACGTCCTTCGGCATGTCGAGCAGCACCGGCCCCGGCCGGCCGGTGGCCGCGATCTCGAGCGCGCGCCGCACCAGCGCCGGCACCTCGTCGGCCGCGCGTGCCTGCTGGTTCCACTTGGTCACGGGGCGCGACATGCCGAGCGCATCGCTTTCCTGGAAGGCCTGGGTGCCGATCACCGCGGTGGCGACCTGCCCGCTGATGCACAGCAGCGGCACCGAGTCGCTGATCGCGTCGAGCAGCCCGCTCATCGTGTTGGCGACGCCCGGCCCGGAGGTGACGAGCACCACGCCCACGCGCCCGGTCGTGCGCGCATAGCCCTCGGCCGCATGCACGGCCGCCTGCTCGTGCCGCACCAGCACGTGGCGCAGCCGCGGCTCGCCGTGCAGCGCGTCGTAGAGCGGCAGCGCGGCGCCGCCGGGGTAGCCGAACAGGGTGTCGACGCCGCATTCGACCAGCGTGTCGAGCAGCGCCTGGGCGCCGTTGCGCACGCGCGGCGCGGCTTCGGGTTGGAGGGAGGGAGAAGAAGCCGGGGCAAGGTCGAGCAGTCGCATGACGTCGATTCTTCCGGTGTTGGGGCAGAATTTGCTTCTTTCTTTTGGCTTTTTAGGCCTCATTCATGAAAAGCAATCGCAAAAGCAGCGACAACGAAGAAGGATCTTTCGACAAGACCGATCTGGCCATCCTGCGCGTGCTGCTGCTCGATTCGCGCAAGACGCTGCAGGAGATCGGCCACGAGGTGGGCCTCTCGCCCACCAGCTGCTGGACCCGCATCAAGAAGCTCGAGGCCTCGGGCGTGATCAAGCGCTACACCGTCGACATCGATCCGGCCAGGCTCGGCTACCACGACTCGGTGATCGTCCAGGTCACGCTCGAAAGCCACACCGACGAGACGCTCTACGACTTCGGCCGCGTGCTCGCGACCATTCCCGAGATCCAGGAGGCCTACCTGGTCTCGGGCGACTACGACTACTACATCCGCATCGCGGTGCGCGACACGCGCGACTACGAGCGGCTGCTGCGCGAGAAGCTCTACAAGATCCCCGGCATCCGCCACAGCAAGTCGCACTTCGTGCTGCGCGTGCTGAAGGAAACCACCGTGCCGCTGCTCTGAACCGGGCCGGCTACAGGCTCGCCGCGATCCACTCCCGCAGCCACCGGTGCGCGGGATCGCGGTGCCGCCGCTCGTGCCAGAGCATCGCCATCTCGTAGCCCGGCACTTCGAGCGGCGCCTCCACCACGCGCAGCCCGCCCGCGCCGCGCGCGAGCCGCTCGGGCAGCATCGCTACCAGGTCGGTGGCCGCGAGCACCGACATCATGAACAGGAAGTGCGGCACCGACAGCACCACGCGCCGCGCCAGGCCGAGCGCGGCCAGCGCCTCGTCGGTCGGCCCGCTGAAGCCGCCGCCCGCGAGCGACACCACCACGTGCTCCAGCGCGCAGAACTGCGCCAGCGTGGGCCGCCGCTTCAGCCGCGGATGGCCCGCGCGCCCCGCCAGCACGTAGCGCTCGTGGAACAGCACCCGGTGATGCAGCCCGGGCGGCGCGCCCACGCTGGTGTGGAAGAACAGGTCGAGTTCCGCGTTCTCCAGCTGCCGCGCCATGCGCGAAGGCACGGCCTCCACCACCGCCAGCCGCGTGTTCGGCGCCGCGGCGCGCAGCCCGCCGAGCATGGGCAGCAGGATCGCCGACTCGGCGTAGTCGGCGGCCGCCACGCGCCAGGTGGTGGTGGCCACGGCCGGGTCGAAGGCCTTCGTCGGCGCCACGGCGCGGCCCAGCGCCTCCAGCGCTTCGCGCAGCGGCGCGCGCAGCTCGTCGGCACGCGCCGTGGGCCGCATGCCGCGCTGCGCGGGCAGCAGCAGCGGATCGCCGAAGAGTTCGCGCAGCCTGGCGAGCTGCACGCTGACCGCGGGCTGTGACAGGTTCAGGCGCTCGGCCGCACGCGTGACGCTGCGCTCGGCCAGCAGCATGTCGAGCGTGACCAGCAGGTTGAGGTCGATGCGGCTGAAATTGTTCACGGCAATTCCTCGGATTCGAACTATTCATTTCCAATATACCGCCGCGGTCCTTAAGTTCGGTGTTCACCCTCCTCCGATTCCATGAACGAACCGAACGCCATGAACATCCTTCTCGTCCTTGCCCATCCCGAACCCGCCTCGCTCAACGGCGCGATGCACCGCTTCATGCGCGCGCGCCTGGAGGCCAACGGCCATTCCGTGCAGGTGTCCGACCTGTACGCGATGCGCTGGAAGCCCGCGCTCGACGCCGACGACTTCCCGGCGCGCGACCCGGCCGCGCGCTTCAGCCCCGAACGCGAATCGCTGAAGGCCTTCGAATCGGGCACGCAGGCGCCCGAGGTCGCGGCCGAGCAGCAGAAGCTGCTCTGGGCCGACGCGGTGATCCTGCAGTTCCCGCTCTGGTGGTATTCGATGCCCGCGATCCTCAAGGGCTGGGTCGAGCGCATCTACGCCTACGGTTTCGCCTACGGCGTGGGCGAGCACTCCGACACCCACTGGGGCGACCGCTTCGGCGAAGGCACGCTGGCCGGGAAGCGCGCGATGCTGGTCGTCACCACCGGCGGCTGGGCCTCGCACTACGGTCCGCGCGGCATCAACGGGCCGATGGACGACCTGCTGTTCCCGATCCAGCACGGCATCCTCTACTACCCCGGCTTCGACGTGCTGCCGCCCTACGTGGTGCACCGCACCGGCAAGGTCGACGAAGCCGCCTACGCGCGCATCACCGAGGAACTCGGCCAGCGCCTCGACACGCTGTTCGCCACCGAGCCGATCCCGTTCCGCCGCCAGAACCACGGCGACTACGAGATCCCGGCGCTGACGCTCAGGCCAGAGATCGCGCCGGGGCAGACCGGCTTCGCGATCCATGCCGCCACGCCGGCTCAGCGGCAGTCGTAGTGCGCCGCCCGGTCGCTCGGCCCGGCGCCGTCGTGGCGCGCCTGCTTCGGGTAAGCGCAGAGCAGCCGCGTCGGCGCGGCAGCGCCGCTGCCCTCGCCATGGGCGACCAGCGCCTCGGGCGCCCGGCCTTGCTCCACCCAGGCGTCGAGCGCCGCGAGCAGGTCGTTGCGCGGGCTCGGCGCCTGCACTTCGCCGCCCTGGTTGCCGAAGCGCGTGGGGCCGGTCCCGCCGCCGCAATGCCCCATGCCGGGCACCATGAAGAGCCGGAAGAAATCCTGCGTCGCGGCCAGTGAGCCTTGCCGCGCGGCCACCTTCTCGTAGTAGGCGATCGTGTCGTGCGGACTGACCACCGGATCGGCCCAGCCCATGTAGGTGATCAGCTTGCCGCCGCGCGCCTTGAAGGCCGCGATGTCGGGGTTGGTCTGGTCGACCGCCGGGCCGACCTTCGCGAGCGCCTTGGCCATGTGGCGGTCGAAGTCGAAGCGCCACCAGTCCCAGCCTGGATCGCCGAAGACCCAGTGGCGCCAGAAGTCGGCGCGCGCGGGCTCGGTCGTGCCCAGGTAGCCGGCCCAGCCCGCTTCGGAGCCCACGGCCGGGCCCGGATAGATCGTCTCGCCGGTGCGCGGGTTGACCGCGCCCGCATAGATGCGCCGGACCGCGGCGAGCTGCGCGTCGCCGAGGCAGTCGGCCCCTTCGGCGCCCGCGCTGCAGCGCAGGCTCGCGGCATCGAAGCGGCGCGCGTCGCAGGCGCGCGGATCGGCGATGACGCCGTCGCGCACGCCGTCGAGCGCATCGCAGGCCGCGACCGCCTTGCGCGTCACGAGTTCGAGCTTGTCGCGCGTGAGGATCGGCCGCTGGTTGTCGCCGGACGCATGGTTGGCGAGAAAGCGGTTGAGGAACTCGGCATTGAGCGCCACGCGGTTGTTGCCGGGCGCGCCGGCGATCACGCCGTCGAAGTCGGCCGGATAGCGCTGCACCTCGGCATAGCCCTGGTGCCCGCCCGTGGAGCAGCCGTGGAAGTAGCTGCGGCGCGCCGGCCTCGCCTGCAGCGCGGCGAGCAGCGCCTTGCCAGCCACCGTGATGTCGTGCACCGAGCTCGTGCCCCAGTCGACCATCCGCTGCGGATGGCCGACGACGAACAGCAGGTCCTCGCCGCCGTGGCCCGTGTCGCCGCCGAGCGTGGCGTAGCCGCGCCGCAGCGCCAGCGCCATGTCTTCGTACTTGAGTGCGGGCGAGTAGCCGCCGTTGCCGGTGGCGAGCAGCTTGCCGTTCCATGCGGCGGGCAGCGGCGCCCAGAGTTCGAACCGCACCGCCGAGCCGGGCACCGCGCGCGTCGTGCCCTGCACGCGGCAGAAGGCCGGCATGTCGGCGAGCGGGCCGCGCGCGCCCGGCGGCGTGAAGCTGCCGGCCGGCACCGCCTGCACCGCATCGACCGAGGCGCGGTCGAGCCCCACGCGCTGCAGGCTCGCGAGTTCGCAGGCGAGCGGCCGGCCGGCGCGTGCGAGCAGCGGCGCATCGGGGCCGCCGCTGCAGGCGGCCAGCGCGCCGGCACCGAGGATCGCCGCGGCCGCCGGCATGCAAAGACCGGCGATGCGCCGGCGCCATGTTTCGGGAATGGATCGCATGGTCCGTCTCCTCTGCGGCCGGCGCCGCCTTCGTCGCGCGGGCCTACTCGGCCTCGATGCCGGCCGCCTTGACGATGCGACCCCACTTCTGCGATTCGGCGGTCTGGAACTTCGCGAGTTCCTCGGGCGAGCTCGTGAACACCTCGGTGCCGGTGGGCTCGTAGAAGGCGGCCTTGGCCGATTCGCTTTTCGCGGCCTTCACGAGCAGTTCGTTGAGCCGCTTGACCACCGCGGGCGGCGTCTTCGCCGGCGCATAGGCCGCGAACCAGTAGCCCATCTCGTAGCCCTTCACGCCGGCCTCGGCGATGGTCGGCACCTCGGGCGCGAGCGGCGAACGCGCGGCGCCCGAGACGCCGAGCGCGCGCAGCTTGCCGGCCTTGACCTGCGGCAGGCCGGTGGCCGCGTCGGTGATCATCATGTGGATCTGGCCGCCGAGCAGGTCGGTCACGGCCAGCGTGTTGCTCTTGTAGGGCACGTGCAGCAGCCTGATGTCGGCCATCTGCTGCAGCAGCTCGCCCGCCATGCGGCTCGACGAGCTGCCGCTGCCGAAGCTGTACTTGCCGGGCTCCTTCTTCGCGAGCGCGATGAACTCGGCCACGCTCTTCGCGGGGAACGAGGGGTTCACCACCATGATCTGCCCGCCCTTGCCGAGCGCGGCCACCGGCGCGTAGTCCTTCACCGGGTCGTAGGGCAGCTTCTTGAACAGATGCTCGTTGGCCGCATGCGTGGTGTTGGTGGTGATCAGCACGGTGTAGCCGTCGGCCGGCGCCTTGGCAATCTGCTGCGAGGCGATGAAGCCGCTCGCGCCGGCCTTGTTGTCGATCACCACGGGCTGCTTCGTCTCGGCCGTGATGCTGTTGCCGAGCGCGCGTGCGATCTGGTCGGTGGCCGTGCCGGCGGCGAACGGCACCACGAAGGTGATCGGCTTCTCGGGAAAGCCCTGCTGCGCATGGCCGGCCAAGGGCGCGGCGAGCAGCGCGAGCGCGGCGGCAGAGAGGGTCAGGGAACGTCGCTTCATTGTTGTCTCCGGAGGGATGGGTCGTGAAAAAAACAGAAACCGGGCTGCGGCCCTATGCGCCCGCCAGCAGCGGCACGAGCGCGCGCGGCACGCGCACGGGCATGTCGAGCAGCAGGAAGGACAGCGCCTTGCCGTGCGCATCGAGGTTCAGCGCATCGTTGACGCCGCCGTCGAGCACCGCGTCGAGCACGAAGTTCATCGCCTGCAGCCGGGGCAGCAGGTAGCGCTGCACCTGCGACGGCGCGCGGTGCCGGAACTGCGCCGCCACGCGCTCGGACGTGAGCTGCTCGACGAGCGCCGGATAGAGCGCCGGATGCCAGGCGATCACGCTGATGTTGGAACGGTCGCCCTTGTCGCCCGTACGCCCGTGGGCGGCGCGGTAGAGCGGGACTTCGACGGTGCCGTCGGTGGCGGGGGTGTTCATGCGAGCGCCTCCGCGCCGAGGATCTCGAAGCGCACCGGCACCGCCTCGCGCGGCAGCAGGCACGACAGGGTGTTGAGCCGCGGCGTGAGCGCGGTGCGCACGCCGCCGCCGCCCGCGGGCCCGCAGGTGTAGAGCGCCGTCACTTCGCGTGCGAGGCGCTCGGCCTGGGCGCGATCCGCATGCGCGGCCGCGACGCGCAGGCGCACGTCGCGCAGGCCGGCGTCGGGCCGGTCGGCGAGCATGCGCCCCGCGTCGTCGCCGAGGATGCTGAGCGCGCCGATCAGGTCCACGCGCAGCGCGAGCCCGTCGAGCCGGCGGCGCAGCACCTCGGCCGCGAGCCGCGCGCGCCCTTCCGCGCGCGGGCCGGCGTAGGAGATCTCGCCCTCCGCGAGCCAGCCGCCCTCGTGGCACACGTTGACCTTGTAGTGGCTCGGCCGCGCATGCCCGCGCACGCCCGAGAGCGCCACGCGATCGGGTGCGCCGGGCTGCTGCCGCACCTCGGCCTCGGCGATGTCGGCCACCACGTCGGGCGTCAGGTAGGCGGCCGGGTCGTGCACTTCGTAGAGCAGCTGTTCCTTCACCGTGGCTTCGGTCACGAGGCCGCCGGTGCCGTCGGCCTTGCCGATGGTGCAGTGGCCCTCGGCATCGATCTCCGCGATCGGAAAGCCCACGGCCTCGAGCCCGGGCACGTCCTTGTAGCCGGGGTCGGCGAAGTAGCCGCCGCAGACCTGGGCGCCGCATTCGAGCAGATGGCCCGCCATGGTGGCGCGGCCGAGCCGCGGCCAGTCGTCGGCGCGCCAGCCGAAGTGCGACATGGCCGGGCCGACCGAGAGCGAGGGATCGGCCACGCGGCCGCACACCACGATCTGCGCGCCCGCGTCGAGGGCGGCGGCGATCGGCTCGGCGCCGATGTAGGCATTGGCGCTGACGATGCGCAGCCCGTCGAGCTGCGCGCCGAGCGCTTCGTGCAGCAGCGCGCGCTGCGCCGGGCCCGAGAGGTCGTCGCCCTCCACCACCGCGATGCGCGGCGCGCTGGCGCCGAGCTCGCGCGCGATGCGGGCGATGTGGCGCGCCGCCGCGCGCGGATTGGCGGCGCCGAAGTTGCTCACGATGCCGATGCCGTGCGCGAGGCAGCGCGCGAGCACCGGCCGCAGCATGGCATCGAGCAGCGGCTCGTAGCCCGCATCGGGGTTGTCGCGCCGGCGCAGCTGCGCGAGCGCGAGCGTGCGCTCGGCCAGCGTCTCGAAGATCAGGAAGGCGCGCTGGCCCGGCGGGCCGGCCCGCAGGCGCGCGATCAGCGTGTCGACCACCGGCCCTGCCGCATCGCTGCGGTCGCCGGAGAACCCGGCCGCGCAGCCGATCAGCAAGGGAGGCGAAGCAGTCGCATTCATCGGGGCCGACTTTAGGCAGGCCGCCCCGATCCGTGAAATAGAAAATTCGGATGGATTGATCCGGATTCCAGATCAATCGCGGCGCGCACCGGGCAGGCGCTCACTGGTCGATGCGGATGCCCACCCTGGTGATGATCGCGCCCCACTTGCGCGCCTCTTCGTCGATGAAGGCGCCGAAGGCCTCGGGCGATCCGCCACCGGCCGCGAGGCCCTGCTGCGCGAGCAGCTCGCGCACCGCGGGCTCGCGCAGCACGGTGTTCACATCGGCATTGATGCGGCGCACCACCTCGGGCGGCGTGCCGCTCGCGGTGAAGAGCCCATTCCAGGCCAGTGCCTCGAATCCCGGATAACCCGACTCGGCCACCGTCGGCAGCGCCTTCATGCGCTCGGAGCGCTGCGCGCTCGTGACGGCGAGCAGCTTGATGCGCTGGCCCTGGACCAGCGGCAGCAGCGCGGGCGCCACGGTGAAGAGCGCCTGCGTGTCGCCCGCCGCCACCGAGAGCCCGGCCGGCGGCGACCCCGCGTAGGGCACGTGCACCGCCTCGATGCCCGCGAGGCTGCGAAACAGCTCCATCGTCAGATGCGAGGAGCTCCCCGCCCCGACCGAGGCATAGCTCAGCCCGCGGCCCTGCTTCTTCGCCCAGGCCACGAATTCCGGCAGCGTGTTGGCGGGATTGCCCGCCTGCACCGCGAGCACGTTGGGCTGCGAGGTGGTGAGCACGATCGGCAGCAGGTCGCGCGCCGGCGCATAGGGCATGCGGCTGTACATCGCAGGGCCGAAGGCGATCGGGCCGTTGAAGCCGATGCCGAGCGTGTGGCCGTCGGCCGGCGCCTTGGCCACCGCGTCCATGCCGATTAGCCCGCCGGCGCCGGGCCGGGTCTCGACCACCACCGGCTGCTTCCACATCGGGCGCAGGCGCTCCGCGAGCGTGCGGGCGATCAGGTCGAGCGAACTGCCGGGCGGCGCGGGAACGACCAGGTGCACGGGCCTGGCGGGCCAAGCCTGCGCCGCGGCAGCCAGCGCCCATGCGAAACCGAGTAGGAAGGTGGCGATGCGCTTTTTCATCGGGCGGATCGGAGGGCTTCGGATGCCCGGGATTGTGCGTGAAGCCGCCCTCCCCCGCCCGTTCTGCGCGCCCTACTTCGACGCGCCCGCGGCCTTGGCGACGTAGGCGGCCAGCGCCTGGATCTGCGCTTCGTTCAGCGTGGCCTTGTACGAAGGCATCTGCCCGATGCCGTCGCGCAGGGCCTTGGCCACGCGCGCCGCGTCGGGCTTGAGCTCGTCGAGCGCGGGCCCGATGGCGCCCTGCGAGCCGGCATCCTTGAGCGCATGGCAGACCGCACAGGCCGGCACCGCCGACTGGGTGAACAGCTTCTTGCCGAGCGCGAGTTGCGCCGGGTCGGCCGCGAAGGACGGGCCGGGCAGCAGGGCGGCCGCGCCGAGGATGAAGGCCGGCAGCAAGGCGGCGATACCGAGGATGACGGCGACCAGCGACCCATATTGGACGGACTGCTTCATGCCACCACCACCTTCACCGCATGGTCGGCCCAACTCGTGTTGTTGTAGCCGCTGGCGTTCTCGACGCGCTGCTCGGGTTGCACATTGCCGACGCTGTCGGTCGCGCGGCTCGCCAGCACGTGGCTGCCGGCGGGCAGGTCGACGGCCAGCGCGAACTGGCGCCAGGCGTAGCGCCCGAGGTCCGGCCCGACGAAGCGCGCGGCCTTCCAGCTCTTGCCGCCATCGACCGACACCTCGACCTTGGCGACCGGATGCAGCCCGCCGAAGGCCACGCCGAGCACCTGCTGCCGGCCCGCGCGCACGGTGCCGCCCTCGGGCGCGGGCGCGTTGATCCACGACTTGACGCTCATCTCCTGCACCGAGGGCTGCGTCGGATCGCCCTTCGAGCCCGGCGGCGCGATGCGGTAGCCGTGCGACATGATCTTGGCGTCGCTCTCTTGGGCCGTGAACGCCAGCTGGCGGATGTACTTGATGTTGTTGACGCCCGTGTAGCCCGGGACGATCAGCCGCAGCGGACCGCCGTGCGCGAGCGGAATGGGCGCGCCGTTCATCTCCCAGGCCAGCAGCGCATCGGCCATGGCTTCGGCCGGCACGGAGCGCTCGACGATGATGCTCTTCGGATCGAGCCCCTCGGGCAGCTTCTCGCCGCCGGTGCCGGTCATGAACTTCATGCCTTCGGCCACGCCGCCGAGTGCCTCGGCCACCGCGCGCACCGGCACGCCGCTCCAGATCACGCAGCCCGCTGCGCCGACCTGCCACGGCGTGCCGCTCGGCTTGCTCGGAAAGAAGCCGCGGCCGTTGCCCGAGCACTGCAGCACCATGGCGGTGGTCTCGACGCCGAGCGTGCGGAGTTCGCGCAGCGTGAGGGTGCGCGGCTTCTTCACGCCGGCCACGCTCAGGGCCCAGGCCTCGCGATCGGCCAGGATCGACGCGTCGGGCGCGGGCAGGTTGTTGCGGATGTAGAGCTTTTCCGCAGGCGTGATGACGCTGCTGCCGAAGGCGCTGCGCCGGGTCTCGATGGTGGTGCTGGTGTGCACGATGACGCTGGCCGGGTCCTTGAAGCCGGCATAGGCCGGCAGCGGCTTCGGCGCGGCACCGCCCGCGGCGGGCGGGGTCTCGCCCGCCGCGGCGGCTTCGGGGCTCCAGCCGCCCAGGCCGGCGGCGGCGAGCGCCGCCGCGCTGCCGGCGAGAAGGTGGCGCCGGGGCAGCGAGGGTGCCTCGGATGTTCGGGTATCGACGGTCATGGATCTCCTTTTTTGTCGTCGTGGATCGGTCAGGGGTGATGGGGTCTTCAGCCGCCGGGCGGCGCGGGGCCGAGCAGCGCGGCGGTGGCGACGGCGAGCGCGGTCTTCTTCTGCGCCACCAGCACCAGCGGCGCGCCGTTGCTGGCGCGCACCACCTGCCAGTAGGCGCGGTTCCACCAGCCGCCGCCTTCGCGCAGGTCCACGGGCTGGTCGAAGGCGAACACGGTCACCATGCCGCCGCGTTCGAAGAAGGTGGTGAGGTGGTAGGCCAGCCGGCCGCCGAGGTCGCAGGGCCGCATGAGCTGTGGAATGCCGGGCAGCGCGGCGGCGGCGCCGGTGCGCCCGAGGCGCGACAGCAGCGGCCGCGGGTCCATGAAGTTGCCGCGCAGCGCGCGCTCGTCGTACTCGTGCTCGATGGCATCGCGCACGAGCGCGGGCGGCCGCAGCGCCATCACCGCGCCCGAGCCGCCGCCGGTCAGCAGCACGGCCGCCAGGCCGCGCTGGAAGCCCCGCCGCGACCAGAGCGCGGGGCGCTGCCGCAGCAGCGAGTCGGGCGGTTCGCCGGGTTCGAAGGCCAGCGACAGCTCGGCGCGCACGCGCAGGTCGAATTCGCTGTCGGGAGGAAGCTCGCGATCGGACATGTCAGGCCTTTCGCAACGGTGTGACCTTGGTCCGCGCGGCGGCGGCCGGTGCCGCGGCGGGAGCGCCCATGGCCGCCTTGAGCGCATCGCGCGCACGTGCCAGGCGCGACAGCACGGTGCCCGGTGCGATGTCGAGCGCCTCGGCCATCCGGGCCGTGGGCATGTCGTCGAAATAGAAGAGCACCAGCACCTCGCGGTGGATCGGCGCCAGCCGGGCGAGCGCCTTGACCACGTCGAGCCGGTCGTCGAGGCATGCGTCGTCGGCCGGCCGGTCGTGCACCGCCTCGCCGTCTTCACCGCCTTCGAGCGGCACGGTGCCGGGCGTGAGGTGCCGCACGGCGCAGCGCCGCATGATCCGGAACAGCCAGGCCCGCGCCAGCGCGGCATCGCGCAACTGGGCGCGGTGTTTCCAGGCCAGCGTGAAGCAGTCCTGCACCACGTCCTCGGCGACGGCGCGCGAGCCCGTGAGCGCCCATGCGCTGCGCAACAGGAAGCGGTAGTGCTCGCGCACCCACTGGTTGTAGCGCGCCTCGGCATCGAGGAATGGCAGGAACATGCGTACAAGAGCGCCGGATCCGCCACCCGATTCCATCGCCTGAAGCAATTTCTTCTAAGCGTTTACCCGCGGACACA
Organism: Variovorax sp. TBS-050B; assembly: GCF_029893635.1. Lineage (NCBI taxonomy): Bacteria > Pseudomonadati > Pseudomonadota > Betaproteobacteria > Burkholderiales > Comamonadaceae > Variovorax > Variovorax sp. TBS-050B. The sequence goes on from NZ_JARXYR010000002.1 coordinate 4,547,788, forward strand.
TCCTCAGGCCGCGAGTTCCTCCACACGCAGCGCCGTCGGTGCCCCCGCCGCCGCCGGATGGGCCGCAAGCCCGTGCACCACCAGATCGAGTGCGCGCTGCGGCATCGCCTCGGTCAGCACCAGCAGCTGCATTACCGCGGCCTTCTGCTCCGCCGCGAGGGCGACCTGCCGCACCGGCACCTGCTGCTGCGCCAGCCAGCCCGACACCGCTTCGATCCCGTTGGCCGCATGCACCGGCACGCGCAGGTAATGGGCGGTGCGCACCTCGGCGCGCGGCAGCACCGGGAGCGCGCGCATCGCCTCCGCATGGAACCCGAGGTGCGGCACGCGCTGCGTCGCGCGCGTGCCGTCGAGCCGGGCCACGTCCACGAGGTCGGCGATCACCGCCGAGGCGGTCTGCTCCGATCCCGCGCCGGCACCGTAGTACATCGTCACGCCGGCGGCATCGGCCTTGACCATGATGCCGTTCATCGAGCCGTTCACATGCGCCAGCAGCTGCGACGCGGGCACGAGCGCGGGCTGCACGCGCAGCTCCAGGCCTTCCACGCGGCGGCGCGCCACGCCCAGCAGCCTGACGCGGTAGCCCAATTGCTCGGCGCAGGCCACGTCGATGCGCTGCAGCGCCGCGATGCCCTGCACCTCCACGTCGGCCAGGCGCACCGGCGTGCCGAAGGCGTTGGCCGCCAGCAGCGTGAGCTTGTGCGCGGCATCGATGCCCTCCACGTCGAAGGCGGGGTCGGCCTCGGCGTAGCCCAGCGCCTGGGCCTGGGCGAGCGCGGCCGCGAAGTCGAGCCCCTCGTCACGCATCTTGCTCAGGATGAAGTTGGTGGTGCCGTTGATGATGCCCGCCACCCATTCGATGCGGTTGGCCGCAAGCCCCTCGCGCAGCGCCTTGACGATGGGGATGCTCACCGCCACCGCGCCCTCGTAGGCCACCGCCACGCCCTGGCGCCGCGCCGCCGCGAAGATCTCGTCGCCATGCACCGCGAGCAGCGCCTTGTTGGCCGTGACCACGTGCTTGCCGTGCGCGATGGCCGTCAACACCCAGTCGCGCGCGGCACCGGTGCCGCCGGCCACCTCGACCACCACGTCGACGCCGGGATGCGTGGCGACCTGCAGCGGATCGTCGGTCAGCGCCACCCCGGCGCCCACGACCGCCGCCGCGCGCGCGAGGTTGCGCGCCGCGACGATCACCAGCTCGATCGGCCGGCCCCGCGCGTCCCGCGATCTCGGCCTGGTTGCGCGCCAGCACCCGGAAGGTGCCCGCGCCGACGGTGCCGATGCCGATCATGCCCACGCGCAGCGCGCGCATGGCCGCAGGGCGGCTGGACAAGGGCTCGAGGGACGGGACGGGATCGCGGTACATGAAAACCTCCGGATGAAAAACAAGAAACCCAGCTGCCAGAGCTGGGTTTCATTCATTCGGGGGAGAGCGAGCGATACACCAGGTGGCTGCCGAAACGGCCACCTGCGCGTGCTCAGGTGGCCGCGGTGGTAATGGTGGTAATCATTCGTGCAACCCGTGCCCCGTCCACCCGCGCGATGGCGGGCGACAGCGTGCGCGCCGTGGCGGCTGCGCGGTCGGTGGCGGGGAAGAGATGGCACGACATGAAGGGGCGCAGTGTACAGGAGCCGGCGCGCCCCGCTGGGCCGGGCCGGGCCGGGCGGTGCCGCGTCCTGCCTTCGGCCACAAGGGGAGCAGGCCTACAGCACGCCGCCGCCCCGCGGCCTAGGGTGGTGGGCAAAGAACTGCACAGCCAGGAGGCCGCACCATGAAGAACTTCGTCCTAGAGCCGCGCATGCGCGCCACCATCGGCGGCGCTTTCTATCCCTCGGGCTACTCGATGGTGATGTTTCCGAACGCGGAAGACGCCAACCGCATCGGCCATCGGCTGATCGAGAAAGGCGTGAGCGGCGACGAGATCTACCTGCTTCCGGCCGCAACCGTGCTCTCGGAGATCACGCCCACGGTCAGGGAATCCGACGATCCGCTGCCCTCGGCCGGCACCGACGCCGCCACCGTGCGGGCCTACACCAAGCTCGCGCGCGAAGGCCACACCGGCCTGCTCGTGAAGACGAAGAACGAGGAGGAAGCCAACCGCCTGATGGAAGAGGTGCGCACCGTGCCCTACTCCATCGCGCAGCGCTACCGCACGCTGGTGATCGAGGACCTCTGAACCCGCGCCGGCCTCAGGCCGGCACCGCCGCGGCGCGCCGCACCACGTCGCGCGCCATCGCCTGCGCGAGCTCGTGCTCGCCGAGGAAGACCGTGGCGGCCGTCTCCTGCGCGAGCAGCCGCGCCTCCTCCTCGTTGTGGCTGCGCACCACCGTCTCGATCGACGGATTCAGCGTGCGGGCCGTCTCCATCATCTGGCGCACGTTCATCGCATCGGCCACCGCCACCACGAGCACGCGCGCCCGCGCGACATGCGCCTGGATCAGCACCGCCGGATCGGCCGCGTCGCCCCAGACCGCGGCCACGCCGGCCTCGCGCAGCCGGCCGACCAGTTCGCGGTTCTGCTCGGCCACCACGTAGGGCACGTCGTGCGCCTCGAGCTCGGCCGCGATGCGGCGGCCGACGCGGCCGTAGCCCACCAGCACCACCTGGCGCGAGAGGAAGCGCGCCTCGGTGCTCGTCGGCAGCTCCGCCAGCGGATGGTCGCGTGCATCGAGCCCGCGTGCGAACGAGAGGCGTGCATGCAGCCATTTCTGCATCGGCGCGATCAGGCTGAACCAGAGCGGATTGGTGGCGATGGAGATCAGCGCGCCCGCGAGGATCAGGCTCTGGCCCTCGACCGGCATCAGGCCGAGCGACAGGCCGAGCCCCGCGAGGATGAACGAGAACTCCCCGATCTGCGCGAGGCTCGCGCTCACCGTGAGCGCGGTGCCCAGCGGATAGCGCAGCGCCAGCACCAGCGCACAGGCGGCGACCGACTTGCCGAGCACGATCACCGCCACCACCGCCAGCACCTGCAGCGGCCGCTCGATGAGCACCGACGGATCGAACAGCATGCCGACGGAGACGAAGAACAGCACTGCGAAGGCATCGCGCAGCGGCAGCGATTCCTGCGCCGCGCGGTGGCTGAATTCGGATTCGCGCATCACCATGCCCGCGAAGAAGGCGCCGAGTGCGAACGACACGCCGAACAGCGCCGCCGAGGCGAAGGCGATGCTGACCGCGGCCGCGATCACGCACAGCGTGAACAGCTCGCGCGAGCCGGTGCGCGTGACCTGCCACAGGATCCACGGAAAGGCCCGCCGCCCCACCACGAGCATCAGCGCCACGAAGCCCCCCACCTGCAGCAGCGTGAGGCCGAGCGTCTGCCACAGCGGATCGGCCGCTTCCTCCGCCCTGCCCCCCAGCGCACCGGCCAGCGGCGGCATCAGCACCAGCACGAGCACCATGGCGAGGTCTTCCACCACCAGCCAGCCGACCGCGATGCGGCCCGTGAACGAATCGAGGATGCCGAGGCTTTCGAGCGCGCGCAGCAGCACCACCGTGCTCGCCACCGACAGCGCGAGCCCGAAGACCAGCGCCGCGCCCCACGACCAGCCCCACCAGAGCGCGAGTGCGCCGCCGAGCAGCGTGGCCACCGTGATCTGCGCCAGCGCACCGGGCAGCGCGATCCGGCGCACCGCGAGCAGGTCGTCGAGCGAGAAATGCAGGCCGACGCCGAACATCAGCAGCATCACGCCGATCTCCGCGAGCTGCGCCGCGATGGCGCCGTCGGCCACGAAGCCGGGCGTGAACGGACCGATGATCACGCCCGCGAGCAGGTAGCCCACGAGCGCCGGCAGCCGCAGCCGCGCCGCGAGAAAACCCAGGACGAGCGCGAGCCCGAGGCCCGCGGCAATGGTGCTGATCAGGGAGACGCTGTGGGGCATCGGACGATTGTGCACACCCCGTGCGCCGCAGCGGCGCGGCGGGTCTTCAGGGCGACGCGGCCCCGCCCGCGGCCTGCCCCTCGAGCGGCGCGCCGGCGCCGCGGTCGGCGCCGCGCAGTTCGGCATCGAGCTGCTCGGTGTCGAGCTCGTTGGTCCAGCGCGCCACCACCAGCGTGGCGACGCCGTTGCCGATCAGGTTGGTCAGCGCGCGCGCCTCGGACATGAAGCGGTCGATGCCGAGGATCAGCGCCAGGCCGGCCACCGGCACGTGCCCCACCACCGACAGGGTTGCCGCGAGCACGATGAAGCCGCTGCCGGTCACGCCGGCCGCGGCCTTGGAGGTGAGCAGCAGCACGGCCAGCAGCGTCATCTCCTGGCCCAGCGTCAGCGGCGTGCTCGTGGCCTGCGAGATGAAGACCGCCGCCATCGTCAGGTAGATCGAGGTGCCGTCGAGGTTGAACGAATAGCCTGCAGGCAGCACCAGGCCCACGCTCGCCCTGCTCGCGCCCAGCTTCTCCATCTTCTTCATCATGCGCGGCAGCACCGTCTCCGAGGACGAGGTGCCGAGCACGATCAGCAGCTCTTCCCGGATGTACCGGATGAAGCGCCAGATGCCGAAGCCGTGGAAGCGCGCGATCAGCCCCAGCACCACGAAGACGAACAGCAGGCAGGCCAGGTAGAACGCGCCGATGAGCTTGCCGAGCGAGAACAGGCTGTCGGTGCCGTACTTGCCGATGGTGAAGGCCATGGCGCCGAAGACGCCGACGGGCGCGAGCTTCATGATGTAGTCGACGATGCCGAAGAGCACCTGCGAGCCCTTCTCGATCACGTCGAACACCAGCGTGCCGCGACCGCCGAAGCGGTGCAGCGCAAAGCCGAACAGCACCGCGATCAGCAGCACCTGCAGGATCTCGCCGCGGGCGAAGGCATCGACCAGCGTGGTGGGGATCACGTCGAGCAGGAAGTCGACCGGCCCCGCCATCTTGCCCGGCCCGGTGTACGAAGCGACCGCCGCGGTGTCGAGCGTGGCGGGGTTCACGTTCATGCCCGCGCCCGGGCGCAGCAGGTCGACCATCAGCAGCCCGAAGACGAGCGCGATGGTGCTCACCACCTCGAAGTACAGCAGCGCGAGGCCGCCGGTGCGGCCGACCTTCTTCATGTCCTCCATGCCCGCGATGCCGAGCACCACGGTGCAGAAGATGATCGGCGCGATGATCATCTTGACGAGCTTGATGAAGCCGTCGCCGAGCGGCTTCATCGCCTCGCCGAGCCCCGGATGGAAGTGCCCGAGCAGCACGCCGACGATCACCGCGGCGATCACCTGCACGTAGAGCGAACGATGGAGCGGGAGCTTGCCCGTCGGCGCGGTCGTGTCTTCCATGTCTTCTGTTGTCTCCGGAGGGATCGGAACTGTAGCCCGAACAAAAAGACCCGCCGAAGCGGGTCTTTCCTTCTGCCGTGCGCCGGCGTCAGTGCATGTGGAGGCCGCCGTTCACCGAGAAGTCGGCACCGGTGGAGTAGCCGCCCTCGTCGGTGGCGAGCCACGAGATGATCGAGGCGATCTCGCTCGGCTCGCCCAGGCGCTTGACGGGGATCGTCGCGACGATCTTGTCGAGCACTTCCTGGCGGATGGCCTTGACCATGTCGGTGCCGATGTAGCCCGGGCTCACGGTGTTGACCGTGACGCCCTTGCTCGCGAGCTCCTGTGCCAGCGCCATCGTGAAGCCGTGCATGCCGGCCTTGGCCGCCGAGTAGTTGGTCTGGCCGGCCTGGCCCTTGGCGCCGTTGACCGAGCTGATGTTGATGATGCGGCCCCAACCCTTCTCGACCATGTCGCCCACCACCTGCTTGGTGACGTTGAACATGCTGTTGAGGTTGGTCTCGATCACCGCGCTCCAGTCCTCGGGCGTCATCTTGAGGAACATGCGGTCGCGCGTGATGCCGGCGTTGTTGACCAGCACGTCGATCGGGCCGTGGTCGGCCTTGGCCTTCGAGAAGGCCTCGACGGTGGAGTTCCAGTCGCCCACATTGCCCACCGATGCATGGAACTCGAAGCCGAGCGCCTTCTGCTCGGCGAGCCACTTGCTGTGGTCGCGGGTCGGGCCGCAGCCCGCGATGACCTTGAAGCCGTCCTTGTGGAGGCGCTGGCAGATGGCTGTTCCGATGCCACCCATGCCTCCGGTGACATATGCAACTTTCTTGCTCATGAGATTTCCTTGATGTGTGCGAAGCAAAAGCCTGAACGGCCGCCTTCACTCTAGCGAGTTTCAAGCCACCGAACTCTGAGGAAAACACTGAGCCAAGCTTGCAACCAGCTGTCACGGCGCGCCGCCGCCGCAACGATAGTGCATCGGCATTGCAGCTTCCTGCATGACCCGCAGGAATCAAGGAAGTCGAAAGTACGTCATCCGGCGCGCGCCCGCAGCGCCGCGGACCTGCTTCAGTCCGCCTGCACCCCCGCCGCGCGGATCACCTTGCCCCACTTGTCGATCTCCGCCGCGAGGTGCGTGCGCAAGCCCTCGGGCGTCTGCTTCTCGGGCGGCGCGATCTCGGAGCTGAGCTCGGCCAGGCGATGCTTCACCATGTCGTCCTGCAGGGCCGCGCGCAGCGCGGTGTTGAGCTTCTCGAGCACGGCCGGCGGCGTGCCCTTGGGCGCATAGACGCCGTGCCACACCTTCACGTCGAAGCCCTTGAGGCCCTGCTCGTCGAGCGTGGGAATGTCGCCCAGGCTGGGCAGCCGCCGCGGCGTGGTCACGCCGAAGACCTTCACGCGGTTGCCGTCCTTGATGACGGGCGCGGTCTGCGTGGTCTGGTCGCAGAGCAGGTCGACCTGCCCGCCCATGAGGTCGTTGAGCGCGGGCCCCGCACCCTTGTAGGGCACGGTCGTCAGTTGCACGCCGATCTGGTTCATGAAGAGCAGGCCGCAGAGCTGCGACACCGCGCCCACGCCCGCGTTGGCGAGCGTGACCTTGTCCTTGTGGGTCTTCACATGGGCCAGCAGTTCGCGGAAGTTGTTGGCCGGAAAGTCCTTGCGCGAAAGCAGCGTCATCGGCACGTCCATCACCTGGCCGATGTATTCGAAGTCCTTGAGCGGGTCGTAATTGAGCTTCTTGTAGAGCGCCGGCGCGGTCGCCATGCCCATGTGGTGGATCAGGAGGGTGTAGCCGTTCGGCGCCGCCTTCGCCACCCGTGCCGGCGCGATGGTGCCGCCCGCGCCGACGGTGTTCTCGACCACCACCGTCTGGCCGAGCGACTTGCCCATCGGGATCGCGAGCATGCGCGCGACCACGTCGGTCGGCCCGCCGGCCGAGTACGGCACGACCAGCGTCACGGGCTTGTCGGGCCAGGCCGCCTGTGCGGCGGCCGGCGCGGCGTGCAGCGCGAGCAGGCAGGCGCCCGCCGAGGCCGCGACCAGGGTCTTGAATGTCGTCATCTGCTTGTCTCCTTGTGGTGGTTGCTTTCGATCGGTTCAGGCGCGCTCGAGCGCGAGCAGCCGTTCGGCCCGGCGCAGCACGGGCGCGTCGACCATGCGGCCGTCGAGGCTCGCGACGCCGCCGCCCGCGGCCGCCACGGCCTCGACCACGCGGCGCGCCCAGGCGAGCTCGTCGGCGCTCGCGCCGAGCGCCGCGTGCACCGGTGCGACCTGCTCGGGATGGATGCAGAGCTTGGCGCCGAAGCCGCCGCGCCGCGCACGCGCGCAGTCGGCCGCGAGCCGCGCGGCATCGCGCCAGTCGGGCGTGACGCCGTCGACCGGCGCGGCCAGCCCCGCGCGGCGCGAGGCCAGCACGAGCGCCAGGCGCACCGGCGCCAGTTCGGCTTCGTCGGCGTCGCAGGCCATGCCGAGGTCGGCCTGGAAATCGAGGTTGCCGAAGGCGAGCCGCAGCACCTGCGGCGCGGCGGCGAGTTCATCGAGCGCGGCGAGCCCGGCGGCCGATTCCACGAGCGGCACGAGCACGCCGCGCGGACCGATCGCGCCGGCGATGCGCGCGAGATCCCCCGCCCCCTCGGCCTTGGGCAGCACGACGCCCGCGATCAGGCCTCCGGCCGCGAGCGCGGCCACCTGCGTGCAGTCGTCGGCATGCCACGGCGTGCCGGCCGCATTGATGCGCACCAGCAGCCGCTCGCGCTGCGGCGGCGTCAGCGCGGCGAAGGAGGCAGCGAGCCCTTCGCGCGCGCCGGCCTTGCGCGCGGGCGCGACCGCGTCCTCCAGGTCGACGATCACGCCGCCCGCCCCCGTCGCCAGCGCGCGCGCATGGCGCTCGGGCCGGTCGGCCGGCACGAAGAGAAAGCTGCGCGCGAGCGCGAGCCGTGCGGACGGCGCCGGGCTCATACCGCGTGGGCCGCGCGCAGCGCCGCGATCTCGGCCTCGCTGCGGCCGAGTTCGCGCAGGATCGCGTCGGTGTGCTCGCCGACCGCGGGAACGGGGTCCATGCGGTAGTCGAAGGCGCTCTGCCGCCCGGCCGGCAGCAGCGCGGGGATCTCGCCGGCCGGCGAACCCACCTGGCGCCAGCGCTCGCGCGCGCGCAGCTGCGGATGGGCCCAGAGGCCCGCCATGTCGTTCATGCGCGCATTGGCGATCTGCGCGGCATCGAGCCGCTCGACCACCTGCGCGGTCGAGAGCGCCGAAAAGGTCTCGACGATGATGTCGCGCAGCGCTTCGCGCCCGGCGTTGCGCCGGGCGTTGCTGTCGAAGCGGGGGTCGGCGGCCAGCGCCGGCTGCAACAGCACCTTCTCGCAGAACACGCGCCATTCGCGCTCGTTCTGCAGCCCCAGCATCACCGTGCCGCCGTCGCCCGCGGGGAACGGGCCGTAGGGATAGATGGTGGCGTGCGACGCGGCGCTGCGCGGCGGCTGCGGCGCGCCGTCGTAGGCGTAGTACATCGGGTAGCCCATCCATTCGGCCAGCGCTTCGAGCATCGACACGTCGATGTGCGAGCCCTGGCCGGTCCTGCCGCGCTGCAGCAGCGCGGCGAGGATGCCGGTGTAGGCATGCATGCCCGCGGCGATGTCGGCGATGGAGTTGCCCGACTTGCACGGTTCGTCCGGCGTGCCGGTGACCGAGAGAAAGCCGGCCTCGCTCTGGATCAGCAGGTCGTAGGCCTTCTTGTCGCGGTAGGGGCCGTCCCCGCCGTAGCCCGAGATATCGCAGACGATGAGCCGCGGATGCAGCGCCCGCAGCGCCTCGGCGCCCAGGCCCATGCGCGCGGCCGCGCCGGGCGCGAGGTTCTGCACCAGCACGTCGGCGCCGGCCACGAGCTGCTGCAGCACTTCGAGCGCGGCGGGCTGCTTCAGATCGAGCGTGAGGCTTTCCTTGGAGCGGTTGACCCAGACGAAGTGCGAGGCCTCGCCGTTCACGCGGGCGTCGTAGGCGCGCGCGAAGTCGCCGGCGCCGGGGCGCTCGACCTTGATGACGCGCGCGCCGAGGTCGGCGAGCTGCCGGGTGCAGAACGGCGCCGCGATGGCGTGTTCGAGCGAGACGACGGTGATGCCGTCGAGCGGTCGGGTCATTGCGTGTGTTCTCCCTGTCATGCGAGCGTGGCGCTGGCCTGCATCGTGAGCCAGCCGTCGGCGTCCTGGCCCCAGAGCGCGAACTGCCGGCCGTCCGCGCCGGGCTTGCCGTGCACGCGGAACGGCGCGATGTCGAAGGTCGGGCGCACGGCGCGGAATTCGAAGCGCGCGAGCTGCGCGCCCGGCGCCTGGCGGCGCAGCAGGTCGACCAGCAGCGTCGCGATCAGCGGGCCGTGGACGATCAGGCCCGGATAGCCCTCGACTTCGGTGACGTAGCGCCGGTCGTAGTGGATGCGGTGGCCGTTGAAGGTCAGCGCCGAATAGCGGAACAGCAGCACGTCGTCGGGCACGATCTCGCGGCTGAAGGCGGCGTCCCGCGGCGCAGGGGTGGGCGCCGGCCCCGGTTCGCCGGGCTGCGCCGCGGCGCGGTAGACGATGTCGTGCTCCTCGGTGAGCGCGAGCCCGCGCGCGTTGTGCACCTCGTGCCGCACCAGCACGAACACCAGTTCGCCGGTGCGCCCTGCCTTGTGGCTGACCGAGGCGATGGTCGAGCGCCGCTCGGCACGGTCGCCGACCCGCAGCGGGTTGCCCGCTTCCCACGCGAGCCGCCCGCCGGCCCACATGCGGCGCGGCAGCGGCACCGGCGGCAGGAAGCCGCCGCGCTTCGCATGGCCGTCTTCGCCGATCTCCGACTGGCGATGGTGCGGCAGGAAGTAGAGCCAGTGCCAGAGTTCGGGCAGCCGGGTGCCGGCCGCGGGCAGCGGATCGTCGCGGTCGAGCGTGGCCGAGAGCGCGCGCACCGGGGCGGCGGTGATCTCGTCGGCAAGGGTCTCGCTGCGGCCCTGCCAGGCCTGCAGCCTCGCGAGCGCATCGCCGTCGATGGCGTGCGCGGCGGTGTCGGGCGTCGTCGGTGTGGTTGGCGCGTTCATGGGGGCCCCATTCAATCGACGGCCGCGCCCGAGGCCTTGACGATGCGCGCCCACTTGGCGAGATCGTCCTGCAGCAGCTTCGCGAACTGCTCGGGCGTGGTCGGCGGCGCGATCTCGACGCCCTGCTGGTCGAGCTTGTCGCGCAGGTCCTTCGCGGCCAGCGCCTGGCGCGTGGCCTCCTGCAGGGTGGCGAGCACCTCGGCGGGCAGGCCCGCGGGCGCGAAGAGGCCGATCCAGAGCGTGCCGCTGTAGCCCGGCACCGCCTCGCCGATCGCGGGCACCTCGGGCAGCACGGGCGAGCGCCTGTCGCCGCTCACCGCCAGCGCGCGCAGCTTGCCGGCCTTGATGTGCGAAAGCGCGGAAGGCAGGCTCGCGAACACGATCTGCAGCTGCCCGCCGAGCACGTCGTTGAGCGCGGGCGCCACGCCCTTGTACGGCACGTGCTGCAGCGACAGGCCCGCCATGCTGTTGAGCATCTCGCCGAGCAGGTGGTTGAGCGTGCCGTTGCCGGCCGAGGCGTACTGGTAGTTCGCGCCCTTCTGCCGCGCGAGCTTCAGGAACTCGTCGAAATTCTTCGCGGGGAACGAGGGATGCACCAGCAGCACGTTGGGCACGGCGCCGACGAGCCCCACCGGGCGGAAGTCCTTGACCGGATCGAAGCCGGGGTTCTTGTAGAGCGCGGGATTGATCGCCTGGCTGCTGCTGATCGTCATCAGCAGCGTGTAACCGTCGCGCGGCGCCTTGGCGACGAGCTGGGTGCCGATGTTGCCGCCCGCGCCGGGTCGGTTGTCGACCACCACGCTCGCGTTGTGCATCACCTCGCCGAGCTTCTGGCCGACCAGCCGGCCGACGATGTCGTTGGTGCCGCCCGCGGCCTGGGGCACGACGAGCGTGACGGGGCGCGAGGGATAGGTGTCGGCGATGGCCGGTGCCGGCTGGATCAGCGCGGCCGCGGCGGCCAGTACGAAGCCGGCGAAGTTGCGGGCGGCCGATGCGCCGATCCGCTGGCGGGTGTGTGGTGTCTCCATGGGCGCATGGTGTTCCGCCCCGCCGGCGCGCGCAATCTGCGAATTCGGAACCCAGCCTTCTGCAGAACCGAAGGCTTGGCTACGATCGCGCCATGCTCTTCGACCTGACCGACCTGCGTCTCTTCGTGGCCGCGGCCGAACTCGGCAACCTCACGCGCGCAGCCGAACGCCAGCACCTGTCGCTGGCCGCGGCCAGTGCGCGCATCAAGGCGCTCGAGACCCAGGCCGGCCTGCAGCTGCTGCAGCGCGAGGCACGCGGCGTGCGGCTGCTGCCGCCGGGCGAAGCCTTCCTGCACCATGCGCGGCTGGTGCTGCACCAGACGGAGCAGCTGCGTGCCGACCTGCTCGAATACGGCGGCGGGCTGCGCGGCCACCTGCGCGTGTTCGCCAACACCACGGCGGTGACCGACTTCCTGCCCGAGATCCTGCCGGGCTTCCTCGCGCGCAACCCGCGCATCAACGTCGACCTTCAGGAAAAACCGAATGCTCAGATTCCGCGCGGGGTGCTCGACGGCCGGGCCGACATCGGCATCGTCGCGGGCCGGGTCGACACGCTGGGCCTGGAGGCGATCCACTTCAGCACCGACCGGCTGGTGCTCGTCACCTCGCGCAGGCACCGCTTCGCGAAGCGCCGGCGCATCTCCTTCGCCGAGACGCTCGACGAGGACGCGATCGGCATGCTCCAGGGCAGCACGCTGCAGACCTTTCTCTCGCAGATCACCGACAACCTCGGCAAGCGGCAGAAGCTGCGCATCCAGCTCGGCAGCTTCGATGCGATGTGCCGGATGATCGGCAACGGCGTGGGCATCGGCGTCGTGCCCGAATCGGCCGCGCGGCGCAACCAGCAGGGGATGCAACTCGCGCTGATCGAGCTCAGCGATGCCTGGTGCGTGCGAGAGCGCTACCTGCTGGTGCGCCATCGCGCGGCGCTGCCGATCTATGCGCAGGCGCTGGTCGACACGCTGTGCCGGCATTACGCCGATCCGCAGGCCCGCGTCGAGTGAAGGAGCGCTCTGGCGCGGAAGAACAAGGACTTGCAGGCGAATGGTGAAGAAGCCGGTGTCGTCCCCAGTTTTCGTGGACAACTTTGGGGATAACTGATGTGCTTCCTTGTAAACGCTGCGTAAGTCGTTGTTTTTTATAGGGAATAATCAGTTTGCTCAAAATTTGAGCGGTGAACAAGGTGGCGTTCGGCGGCTTCTGGTTCGGGGCGCGTGCACAGGACACCGGGTGCTCCCCACCGTCGGCGGGAGCGCGCCCCGAACAGCAGACGGCAGCGCCCCCAGGAGAAAAAACTAGCGCTCGATCGTCAGCGCCACGCCCATGCCGCCGCCGATGCACAGCGACGCGATGCCCTTCTTCGCGTTCTGGCGCTGCATCTCGTGCAGCAGCGTCACGAGGATGCGGCAGCCCGAAGCGCCGATCGGATGGCCGATGGCGATGGCGCCGCCGTTCACGTTGACCTTGTTCACGTCCCAGCCCATTTCCTTGTTCACCGCGCAGGCCTGCGCCGCGAAGGCTTCGTTGATCTCGAGCAGGTCGAGGTCGGCGGCCTTCCAGCCGGCGCGCTGCAGCGCCTTGGTCGAGGCCGGCACCGGGCCCATGCCCATGATCGCGGGATCGAGGCCCGCGGTGGCATAGCTCGCGATGCGGCCGAGCGGCTTCAGGCCCAGCGCGGCAGCCTTCTTGGCCGTCATCACCAGCACCGCTGCGGCGCCGTCGTTGAGGCCCGAGGCATTGCCCGCCGTCACGCCGCCGGCCTTGTCGAAGGCGGGACGCAGGCCGGCCAGGCCTTCGGCACTGGTCTTGCGGTTGATGAACTCGTCGGTGTCGAAGACCAGCGCATCGCCCTTCTTCTGCGGGATGCTCACGGGCACGATCTCGTCCTTGAACTTGCCCGCGTCCTGCGCGGCCGCGGCCTTGGTCTGGCTGCCGAGCGCGAGTTCGTCCTGCGCCGCGCGGTCGATGCCGTACTGCTTGGCCACGTTCTCGGCCGTGATGCCCATGTGGTACTGGTTGTAGACGTCCCAGAGGCCGTCCACGATCATGGTGTCGACCAGCTTCCAGTCGCCCATGCGCTGGCCGCTGCGCGAATTGGGCAGCACGTGCGGCGCCATGCTCATGTTCTCCTGCCCGCCCGCGACCACGATGTCGCTGTCGCCCGTGGCCACGGCCTGCGCCGCGAGCATCACCGCCTTCAGGCCCGAACCGCAGACGGCGTTGATGGTGAGCGCCGGCGTCTCCTTGGTGCCGCCGCTCTTGAGCCATGCCTGCCGCGCCGGGTTCTGGCCCGCGCCGGCGGCCAGCACCTGGCCCATGATCGCCTCGCCCACCTGCTCGGGTGTGAGCTTGGCGCGCGCGATCACTTCCTTGATCACGATGGCGCCCAGCTCGGTGGCCGCGATGCCGGCGAGCGAGCCGCCGAACTTGCCGACCGCCGTGCGTGCGGCGGAAACGATGACGATGTCTTCCATGAGGTTCTCCGTTGCAGTGACTTGAAATGGTGAGGAATGCGCGGCGCGCTCAGGCCTTGGCCTTGACGTAGTGGCCCGGCGCCGGCTCGATGGCCTTGTAGGCCTTGCCGTTGCCATAGGTCTTCGGTGCCGGAATCAGCCGGCCGCCGTGGCCCTTGAGCCATTGCGCCCAGTCGGGCCACCAGCTGCCGGGGTGCTCGGTGGCGCCGGCCAGCCATTCGGCCTGGGTCTTGGGGAACTTGCCGTCCTCGCGGATCCAGTGGCTGCGCTTCTTCTTGGCGGGCGGGTTGATCACACCGGCGATGTGGCCCGAGGCGCCCATGACGAAGCGCTTGCTGCCCGGCAGCAGCTGCGTGGAGGCATAGGCGCCGCCGATCGGCACGATGTGGTCTTCGCGCGAACCGTAGATGTAGGTCGGGATGTCGATGCGGCCCAGATCGATCTTCTCGCCGCACACCGTGAGCGCGTTCGGCCGGGCGAGCTTGTTCTCGTGGTACGTGTTGCGCAGGTACCAGACGTAGAACGGGCCCGGCAGGTTGGTGGCGTCGCTGTTCCAGTAGAGCAGGTCGAAGGCCGGCGGCGTCTCGCCCTTGAGGTAGTTGCCGACCACGTAGTTCCAGACCAGGTCGTTGGGCCGCAGGAAGCTGAAGGTGGAGGCAAGGTCGCCGCCCGGCAGCAGGCCGCCGTTGCCGAGCTGCAGCTCGCGGTACTTGACCATCTGCTCGTCGACGAAGATGTCGAGGATGCCGGTGTCGCTGAAGTCGAGGAAGGTCGTCAGCAGCGTGAGCGAGGCGGCGGGCTTCTCGCCGCGCGCGGCGAGCACCGCGAGCGCCGTGCTCAGGATGGTGCCGCCCACGCAGAAGCCCAGCGCGTTGATCTTTCCGGACTTGTTGGCAGGCGCGCTGATCTCCTGCACGACGTGGATCGCGCGGATCGCGGCGTCCTCGATGTACTGGTCCCAGGTGGCGTCGCGCAGCGATTCGTCCGGGTTGCGCCAGCTCACCACGAACACGCGGTGGCCCTGCTCGTTGGCATAGCGGATCAGCGAGTTCTCGGGCTGCAGGTCGAGGATGTAGAACTTGTTGATGCACGGCGGCACCAGCAGGAACGGCCGCTCGTGGACCTTGGCCGTGAGCGGCCTGTATTCGAGCAGCTGGAACAGCTCGTTCTCGAACACCACCGCGCCCTCGGTGGTGGCCACGTTGCGGCCGACCTCGAAGGCGCTTTCGTCGGTCATGCTCAGATGGCCCTGCTTCACGTCGTGCAGCAGGTTCTGGATGCCGCGCGCGATGCTCTCGCCGCGGCTCTCGATGGCCTTCTTCTGCGCCTCGGGATTGAGCGCGAGCGAATTGCTGGGTGCGGCCGCGGCCATCCACTGCTCGACGGCGAAGCGCAGGCGGGCGCGGGTCTTGGCGTCGGCTTCGGCGGCCTCGGCCATGCGCAGCATGGTGCGGGCGTTGAGCAGGTACACGGCCGCCGAGAAGGACGAGAACGGATTGCTGCCCCAGGCCTCGCCGGCGAAGCGGCGGTCGCCCTCGGGCCTGGCCTCGAGCCCCTGGCGCCAGAGCGCGGTGGCCTCGGCCACATAGTCCTCCTGGATCGCCTTCAGCTTCTCGGGCGGGACGGACAGGCGCGGCAGCTCGGGCATGCCGGGCAGCTCGGGCATCGGCGGCAGCTGCCAGAGCGGCTTGCCGCCGAAGGCCGCGGCGCCCTGCACTGCCGCCTGCTGGACGGCCTGCATGGCCTGGGCCCAGCCGTCTGAAAACGCCTTCTGCATGGGTGCAAACGCTTCTGCCCCCGTCGCTTGTTGCTTTGTCATGTCTTCGGGTCCTCGCCTGGGTCGGTACGGATGGCTTGCGTGTTTTGAGTATGCTGCATTTCCCGGGGCGTCCCCAACCCCGGCATTCCACTTACCAACAGAAACTTTGCCGTGTTCATCCACCTGATCGTGATCGGCTGGCTCTACGTCGCCGTGATGATGGCCGTGGCCGAAGCCACCCACGCCACCGGCACGGTGCTCGGCGCCATCTTCACATTTCTTCTGTACGGATTGGCGCCGGTGGCACTGGTGGTTTACCTGATGGGTGCGCCGGGCCGGCGCCGCGCCATCCAGCAGCGCGAGGCCGAAGCGCAGGAAGCCGCCCGGCGCGCCGCGGCCGAAGCCCGGGCCGCGCAGCCGCAGGCCTCAGCGCTTCCAGACCAGGGCGGCGAAGCGCCCGCTGACGCCGTCGCGCCGGTGCGAAAAGAACCTTGAGGCATCGGTGACGGTGCACCACGCGGCGCTGCCGTCGTTGCCGTGCACCCGGCCGATGCCGAGCGCGCGCAGCCGCTGGCGGGCGAGCGCCGGCAGGTCGGCGAGCCACTTGCCGGGCGCCGCGGCGGGCACGAAACACGCCGCGGCTTCCGCGGCCCGGGCCTCGAACGCGGCCTTGACCTCGGCGCCGACCTCGAAGGCCGCAGGGCCGATGCAGGGTCCGAGCCAGGCCATCACCTCGGCGGCGGGCACACCGTCGAAGCAGGCCACCGTCCGCTCCAGCACGCCCTCGGCCAGCCCGCGCCAGCCTGCATGCGCGGCCGCGACGCGGCGGCCGGCCGCGTCGGTGAACAGCACCGGCAGGCAGTCGGCCACCATGATCGTGCAGGCGATGCCGGGCCGGATGGTGGTCGCGGCATCGGCGGCCATGCCGTCGGGCGGCGAAGCCGCGGCGTCCCCATCGAAGCTTGCGACGGCGGTGCCATGCACCTGCTGCAGGAACACCGGCCGGGCGCCGTCGAGCGCCTGGCCGAGCCGCGCGCGGTTGGCCGCCACGTCGGCCGGCGCATCGCCCACGTGGTCGCCCAGGTTGAGGCTCCGGTAGCGCCCGCTCGACACCCCGCCGTCGCGCGTGGTGCACAGCGCCAGCACGTTCGACGGTGCCGGCCAGTCGGGCACCAGCCAGCGCGGATCGAGGTTCACTGAATGACCTTCGCTCTGACGGGCACCGATGCGAGCCTCTTCGGGCGACCGGTGGGGGCTCATGCCTCGGCGTCGGGCGCCTGCGAGGGCTGGGCGCGCTGGAACGCGTCGAGCGCCATGCAGGCCTCGTAGGCCGCCATGGTGCGCGGCAGGCCGCTGAAGTCGCAGTCGAAGCGCTTGCCGTTGAAGATCTGGGGCACGAGGCAGCAGTCGGCCAGCGTGGGCGTGTCGCCATAGCAGAAGCTGCCGCCCGGATGCTGCGCGAGCTGCCGCTCGAAGGCCAGCAGGCCTTCGCGCACCCAGTGGCGGTACCACTGGTTCTTGGCCGCGTCGTCGAGCTTGAGTTCCTTCACCAGGTACTTGAGCACGCGCAGGTTGTTGAGCGGATGGATCTCGCAGGCGATCGACTGCGCCAGCGCCCGCACATGGGCCCGGCCGACCGGATCGTGCGGCAGCAGCGGCGGTTCGGGATGGGTTTCGTCGAGGTACTCGATGATCGCCATCGACTGCGAGAAGCGCTCGCCCTCGTCCTCCAGCAGCGGCACCAGCATGTCGGCCGAGATGGCCGAGAACGGACCGGTGCGGTGGTCGCCCCGCGCGATGTGGACCGGGATGTACTCGAAGTCCAGGCCTTTGAGGTTGAGCGCGATGCGCACGCGGAACGACGCGGAGGAGCGGAAGTAGTTGTGCAGCTTCATCATCCCGCAAGCATAGCGCCGGGCGGCAGGCGCGGCCTGCCTCTGGCACACTGCCGTTTTTTCAGTTTTCGCTCAAAGGACAGACGCAATGGCTTCCGAGTTCGTTTTCGCCCCGCCCGCGACGGTTTCGATTCCGGTGGTGGGCAAGGCCGCCCGCTTTCCGGTGCACCGCATCTACTGCGTGGGCCGCAACTACGAGGACCACGCGAAGGAAATGGGCTTCACCGGCCGCGAGCCGCCCTTCTTCTTCATGAAGCCGGCCGACGCCGCGGTGGTGGTCGAGGCGGACCAGACCGGCACCATCGCCTACCCCACGCTGACGAAGAACCTGCACCACGAGATCGAGCTCGTGGTGGCCATCGGCACCGGCGGCAAGAACATCCAGGCCGCCGATGCGCACAAGCACATCTACGGCTATGCCGTGGGCCTGGACATGACGCGCCGCGACCTGCAGGGCGAGATGAAGAAGCAGGGCCGCCCCTGGGACATCGGCAAGGGCTTCGAGCAGAGCGCGCCGATCGGCCCGATCGTGCCGGTGGCCGACGCGGGCGATGCCGAAAAGGCCGAGATCTCGCTGCAGGTGAACGGCGTCGATCGCCAGCGCAGCACGGTCGCCAAGCTGATCTGGAACGTGGCCGAGACCATCGAACATCTCTCGGCCGCCTGGGAGCTGCAGCCCGGCGACCTGATCTTCACCGGCACGCCCGAAGGCGTGGCCGCGGTGGTGGCGGGCGACACGCTGGTGGGCGAAGTCGCCGGCCTGCCGAAGCTGACCGTCAAGGTCGTCTGATCCCCACGCCCGCCGCTTCATGATCCTGCGCGTACCGATCAAGCACTGCAAGAACTGCGGCACCGCGGTGGTCTACCGCGTGCCGGACGACGGCGACACCAAGGAGCGCGCCGTGTGCCCGGCCTGCGCCACCATCCACTACGAGAACCCGCTCAACGTGGTGGGCACGATCCCCGTGCTCGGCGACAGGGTGCTGCTGTGCAAGCGCAACATCGAGCCGCGCTGGGGCAAGTGGACGCTGCCGGCGGGCTTCATGGAGCTCGGCGAGACCGCGGCCCAGGGCGCGGCGCGCGAGACCGACGAGGAGGCCGGCGCCCACTACGAGATGGAGGGCCTGTTCGCGGTGATCAGCGTGGTGCGCGTCGGGCAGGTGCACCTGTTCTACCGCGCGCGGCTGCTCGACGACCGCTTCGACCCCGGCCACGAGACCATCGAGGCCCGGCTCTTCACCGAAGAAGAGATCCCCTGGGACGAGATCGCCTTCCGCACCGTGCGCGAGGCGCTCGAGCACTACTTCGACGACCGGCGCCGCGGCAGCTTCGACCGGGTCCATGAACTCAGCATCGTCTGAAGGCCACGCCATGAAGAACAGGGCCCTGCTTCCCTTGCTCCTGCTGCTGGCCGCCGGCGCGCGCGCCGACGTGGTGGGCGAGGTCGACACCGCCTTCAAGCTCATCGGCCCCGACCACAAGATCGTGGTCGAGGCCTACGACGACCCCAAGGTCAACGGCGTGACCTGCTATGTCTCGCGCGCCAAGACCGGCGGCATCGCGGGCGCCTTCGGCGTGGCGGAGGACAAGTCCGAGGCGTCGATCGCCTGCCGCCAGGTCGGCCCGGTCAGCGTGACCCAGCCGCTGCCGAAGCGCGAGGAGGTCTACAGCGAGCGGCTGTCGATCCTGTTCAAGCGGCTGCGCGTGGTGCGCATGGTCGATCCGAAGCGCAACACGCTGGTCTACCTGACCTACTCCGACCTGCTGATCGACGGCTCGCCGAAGAACAGCGTCACGGCGGTGCCGATCGACCGCGCCACGCCGATACCACTGAAGTAGTCGTTTACAAATTTGCTAGCATGCCTGCCGATGTGGAGGAACCCTCCGCACCGAATTCGTTCCAAGAGAGCCATGCATTTCCAGACCCTTGCCGCATCCCGCCTCGGCGCTGCCATGCTCGTGGCCGCCGGCCTCGCTGCCTGCACCACGCCCCTGCCCCCGCCGCGGCCGGGCCCGAACGTGCCGCCGCCGGTGCAGCAGCCCCAGGCGCTGTTCATCCGGCCCGCGAGCGGCACCACCATCGCGCGCTTCGACGGCGTGCGCAACAAGGGCCTCGACATCGCCGGCAACCTCGGCGATCCGATCGTCGCCTCGGCCGACGGCCGCGTGGTCTACGTCGGCAGCGAACTGCGCGGCTACGGGAACATGGTGATCGTCAAGCACAACGAGACCTTCCTGACCGCCTACGCCCACGCGCAGAACATCCTCGTGAAGGAGAACGCGGTCGTGCGGCAGGGCCAGAA
Organism: Variovorax sp. TBS-050B; assembly: GCF_029893635.1. Lineage (NCBI taxonomy): Bacteria > Pseudomonadati > Pseudomonadota > Betaproteobacteria > Burkholderiales > Comamonadaceae > Variovorax > Variovorax sp. TBS-050B. The sequence continues at coordinate 4,567,569 of NZ_JARXYR010000002.1, forward strand.
GATCGCCGAGATGGGCAAGAGCGACACGGACCGCGTGAAGGTGCACTTCGAGATCCGCCGCAACGGCACCGCGGTCGACCCCGAGCCCTACCTCAACGGCCGCCTGCAGCAGTAGCAGCAGCGGCGCCGCGCGCTACAGCAGGCTCTCGGGCACCAGCGGCGCGAGCAGCTCCAGCTTCCAGCGCGACCAGAAATCCGTTTCCGGCTCCACGTGCAGGATGGTGTCGGCGCCGTCGCCCGACGCCGGGCTCACCCATTCGATGTGGCCTTGCGGCCCGAGCTGGAGCTGGTAGGCCCCATCGAGCCGGATGAAGCCGATCAGGCTGGTGAGCTGCTGCGCGAGCTGCGGGCTGAAGATGAAGATGCCGATCTCGGTGTTGTGCAGCATCGAGCGCGGATCGAAGTTCATCGAGCCGATGAAGACCAGGTTCCGGTCGATCACGGCCGACTTCCCGTGCAGCCGCCCGCTGGCCGAGCCGTAGATGCCGAAGCGCTTGGTCTCCTCCACCCGCTTGGGACTCAGCTCGTACAGGGCCACGCCGAGCTGCAGCATCTCCGGACGGTAGCGCCGGTAGCCGATGTGCACCAGCGATTCGTCGGTGGCCGCGAGCGAGTTGGTGACGATGGTGTAGCTCACGCCCTTCTGCCGCACGATGCGCATGGTCTCCATGCCGCCGCGCCCCGGGATCAGGTAGGGCGTGGTCTGCAGGATCTCGTGCTCCGCGCCGCGCAGGTAGCGCCGCACGTTGTAGAGCACGCTGTCGGTCGATTCGTCCGCCGGCAGCCCGCGCGTCTCGTCGGTGCGGCCGAGCGCCTTGGCGGGCGCGTCGGCATAGGCCTCGGCGCGGCCCCACACGAGCGACAGCGCGCCCGCGTCGAGGTCCTTGGCGAGCGCGTTGTTGCCGAGCAGGTCGGTGGAGGTGAGCGGCGCCGGATGCAGCGTCTCGGGCCCGGCGGTGAGCTGCTCGAAGCGCTCCCGCAGCTGCTGCGGCGTGGCCCCGCCGTTCGAGACCAGCGATTCCTGCGGGTAGACGTAGGGGCTGTTCCAGTACATGTCGAACAGCGACGACAGGCGCGGCACCACCGCGCCGGCCACCAGCGTGTCGACGTCGATGAAGTTCGAGCCGCCGTCGAGCAGGAAGTACTCGTTCGCGATGTTGCGCCCGCCCATGACCGCCATCGCGTTGTCCACCACGAAGAGCTTGTTGTGCATGCGGCGGTGCACGCGGTCGAAGTCGAGCAGTGACGCGGCCCAGCGCGTGCCCAGCCGGTCGCGGCCGGCCGGGAACGGATTGAACATCCGCACCTCGACGTTGGGATGGGCGGCGAAGCCCGCGAACAGCGGATCGGCGCCCGCGGTGTAGAGGTCGTCCACCAGCAGGCGCACGCGCACGCCGCGCAGCGCGGCATCGCGCAGGGTCCGCAGCAGGTAGCGGCCGGTCTCGTCGTTCTGCACCAGGTAGTACTGCACGTCGATCGAGCGCTGCGCCCGGCGCGCGAGCTCGATGCGCGCATGCAGCGAGTACTGCGGCATCGGCAGCAGCCGGAAGCCGCTCTGCCCCGGCTCGGCCGGCGCGGCGGCCGCGACCAGGCGCCCGAGCATCGTGTCGGCACCGTCGGCGATCGCCACCGAGGGCCGGCGCTCCACGGCCGATGGCAGCCCCGCGCAGCCCGCAAGCAGCAGCGCCACCACGCCGAGCAGCAGCCCGACCGCCCGGCGGTGGCCATGGCGCCATCCGGCGAGCCTGGGGCTGCCTGGCATCGGAAGACGGAGGTTGTCGGTCATCTGGGAACGGGTGAAGTGCGCAGCTGCCGCGATGCGCGTTGTTGCGGGCTGGCGGTTTCTACCATGAGCGCGCCGCGGCTGCTGCGCATGGAGTCCTCCTACAGCATCGGCAAAGGCAGGCTGACGCCGCGCGGGTCCGGCGCGGCCCACATTGGACCCAGCGAGGTAAGCACGATGGCGACCAAGAAGAACGAACTGCTCGCGCGCTTCGACGGCCGGGTCACGATGATCGGCTTCGGCTCCATCGGCCAGGCGCTGCTGCCGCTGCTGATGCGGCACTTCGGCCTCAAGGCCGCCGACATCCGGATCGTGAAGGCGGGCGAGGACCGCAGCGGGCTGGCCCGGGAACTGGGCGTCGAGGTGATTCCCGTCCGGCTCGAGGAAGGCAACTTCGCCGCGGTGCTGGAGCCGCTGCTCGGGAAAGGCGACTTCCTGGTCAATCTTTCGGTCGACGTCTCGAGCCTCGCGCTCATCAAGTTCTGCCGCGAACGCGGCGCGCTCTACCTCGACACCTGCAACGAGCCCTGGGGCGGGCGCTACGACGATCCCGAACTGCCGCTTTCGCGCCGCTCGAACTACGGCCTGCGCGAAGAGGTGCTGGCCTGGCGGCTCGACAAGCGCGGCGGCCCGACGGCCGTGATCACCCCAGGGCGCCAACCCGGGGCTGGTCTCGGCGCTGCTCAAGCAGGCGCTGCTGAACATCGCGGCCGACACCCATGCCCCGCTCGACGCGATGCCCGAGAGCTACGAGGACTGGGCCGCGCTCGCGCAGCGGCTGCAGATCAAGGTGATCCACATCGCGGAGCGCGACACGCAGGTGGCGAAGCAGCGCAAGCAGCGCGACGAGTTCGTCAACACCTGGTCGGTCCACGGCTTCGTCGACGAGGGCCTGCAGCCCGCCGAACTCGGCTGGGGCACCCATGAAAGGCACTGGCCCGCCGATGCGGCGCGCCACGGCTTCGGCAGCGACGCGGCGATCTACCTCGGGCGGCCCGGCATCGGCACGCGCGTGCGCAGCTGGACGCCGCTCGAAGGCCCGTACCACGGCTTTCTGGTGACGCATGCCGAATCGATCTCCATCGCCGACCACCTGACGCTGCGCAAGGACGGCGAAGTGATCTACCGCCCGACGGTGCACTATGCCTACCACCCCTGCGACGATGCGGTGCTCTCGCTGCACGAGGTCGCGGGCAAGAACTGGCAGCTGCAGCATCGCCACCGCATCGTGCGCGACGAGATCGTCGAGGGCATGGACGAGCTCGGCGTGCTGCTGATGGGCAACCCCAGGGGCGTGTACTGGTACGGCTCGCGCCTCACCATCGAGCAGGCGCGCGAACTCGCGCCCGCCAACAGCGCCACCAGCCTGCAGGTGGTGGCCGGCATCCTCGGCGGCATGGCGTGGGCGCTGCGCCATCCCGACGCCGGGCTCGTGGAGCCCGACGACCTCGATCACCGCGTCGTGCTGGAAGCCGCCATGCCCTACCTGGGCGAAGTGGCCGGCGTGTACGGCGACTGGACACCGCTCAAGGACCGCAGCCCGCTCTTCGACGAAGAAAAGGACATCGACGACCCCTGGCAGTTCCTCAACTTCCGGGTGACCTGATTGCTGCTGCGCAAGGAACTCGGCGTCGTCGAGAACTCATACTACGAAGCCAGCGTGCAGCGCGCGGCCCGCTTCGAGGCCGCGCGCCCGCTCGAGGGCATCGCCACCGCCGACGTCTGCGTGGTGGGCGGCGGGCTCGCGGGCCTGTCGGCCGCGCTCGAACTCGCGACGCGCGGCTACGCGGTGGTGCTGCTCGAGGCGCAGCGCGTCGGCTGGGGCGCGTCGGGCCGCAACGGGGGACAGGCGATCGTGGGCTTCGGTTCCGACGGGGAGCAGGCCATCGAGAAGCAGTTCGCGCCCGAGGACGCGCGCCGCGCCTGGAACATCTCGGTCGAGGGGCTGGACCTGCTGCAGACCCGCATCGCGCGCCATGCGATCGACTGCGACTGGCAGCCGGGCTATCTCAACCTTTCGGTCAAGCCCTCGAAGTCGCGCGCGCTGCGCGAGTGGATGGCGCACGTGGAGCGCCTGCACGGTTACCCGCTGCAGTGGATCGGGCCCGCAGAGATCGGCCAGTGGGTGGACAGCCCGCGCTTCGATGCCGGCACCTACGACGCGCGCTCGGGCCACCTGCATCCGCTGAAGTATTCGCTGGGCCTCGCGCGTGCGGCGCGCGAGGCGGGCGTGCAGCTGCACGAGAACTCGGCCGCGCAGGTCATCGAGCGCGGCGCGCGGCCCGTGGTCAAGACGGCGCAGGGCGAGGTGCGCTGCAGCTTCGTGGTGCTGGCGGGCAACGTCTACCTGGCCGAGTACGGCGACGACGTGGCGCCCGAAGTCTCCTCGCGCATCATGCCCGTGGGCACCTACATGATCGCGACCGAGCCGATGGACAGGGCCCGCGCCGACGCGCTGATGCGCGGCCGCCCCGCCGCGTCGGACACCAACTTCGTGCTCGACTACTTCCGCCTCAGCGCCGACCACCGGCTGCTCTTCGGCTCGGGCGACAGCTACAGCGCGCGCACGCCGCGCAACCTGATCGACAAGATCCGCGCCAGCATGCTCGCGGTCTTCCCGCAGCTCGCCGACCTCGGCATCGACCATGCCTGGGGCGGCTTCGTCGACATCACGATGAACAAGGCGCCCGACTTCGGCCGCATCGGCCACAACATCTACTACCTGCAGGGCTTCTCGGGCCACGGCCTCGCGCTCACCGGCATGGCCGGCAAGCTCGCGGCCGAGGCCATCGCGGGCCAGGCCGAGCGCTTCGATCTGTTCGCGCGCATCGGGCACCATGCCTTTCCGGGCGGCACGCTGCTGCGCACGCCAGCGCTGGTGCTGGGAATGATGTACTACCGGCTGCGGGACCGGCTGTAGCGGCGGCATCCCGATGCCGCCGCCGGCACCGCGGCGTTCACGAGGCCCGGTGGTGCCAACGCAGATGCCCGGTGCGCCGCGCCACCAGCAGGCCGGCGGCGGCCAGGCCCACCATCGCGATGGCCGCCGTGTTGCCCGAGGCCGCGCGTCCCATGTCGACCGCGATCTCGCCCGAGCGCGGGCCCACGAGCTGCAGCCGGCGCTTGGTCATCTGCGCGCCGAGGTCGCCGAGCTTGTCGGCGAGCAGCTTCTCGGCCGCGGGCAGCAGGATGGTCTCCTCGTCCGCCACGTGGTGCATCACGTCGCGCATCAGCGCGGACAGCGTGTCGTCGTAGTCGCGCGCCTCGGGTTCCATGGCGCGCAGCAGGCCGATCAGCCGCTTCATTTCGGAATGCTCCTCGAGCGCCTGCGTGATGCGCTCGTCCTCGGTCACCTTGCGCATCTCGGGATAGAAGATCTCCTCCTCGAGCTGGGCGTGGATCTCGAGCGCGGTGCAGATGGTGTTCACCAGCCCCTTCTTCACGCGCGCGGGCGCGCCGGGCTTGTACTGATGGAAGGTGGACATCACGTGCGTGTGGTCCAGGCGGATCATGTTGGTCGCCGTGGGAAAGAGCCGCGAGACAAAACTGGTCATCTTGACCTCCAGGAAAAAAAGACGCCCTCATTGGCCGCCGTCGACGCGCACCGCGCCGTGGGCAACCCGGCAGCCCGGCAGGAGCCGGTCCGGGCGCACGGCGGGTGGGGCCGGGGCGGATGCGCGGTGCTGCGCGTCAGGCCGTCGCGGAGAGCTCTTCCATGAGCTCTTCCTTGCGCGCGGCGAGCTGCTCGCGCATCTCGATCAGGTCGAGGCCGCGGGCGGCACGCGCCTTCACGAAGATCTCGTTGCGCTCTTCCTTCACGTGGTGGTCGATGTACTCGCCCAGCACGATGACCTTGGCGTCGAACTTGTCGTCCACGTCGGCGGCGGACTCGATCTGCGCGATCAGTTCCTTGGCGCTGGCATGCTCGACCTCGGCCTCGTCGAGAAGATCGGTCTCCTTGAGCGCCTCGCGCAGCGCCGGATAGAAGATCTCCTCTTCGATCTGCGCATGGACGGTCAGCTCCATGCAGATCTGGTTGGCCAGTTCGCGCTTCTTCTCCTGCACGTTGGCGGCGCGCGAGTGGGTCAGTTCCTCGTACTCCTTGAACATCTTCTTGACGTTGCGGTGGTCGGTATCGAGCAGGCTGCAGGCATCGGGTGCCGAGCGCTTGGTGGAAGTGGGCATCGTGGGCTCCGGGTTTGGTTGATGGAAGCTGAACGATGGAAGGACTGCCTCGACCGCGACGTAGGAAAGCGACCTGTGTGTACGTAGCAGCGCGCACTACTCGCGCCACCGTTCAGGGCCTGCGCGCACCGCGCTGCGCGAGCAGGCAGCCCGCCGCGAGGCCGACCGCGAAGAGCCCGTAGACCACGCCCATGGAGCGCTTCGACAGATGGTGCTCGAAGCCCGGCGTGAGCCGGCGCGGCGTGACCGTGTAGTCGATCGCAAAGGCCACGGCCGTGGCCGCACCCGCACCGGCGAGCGCCTCGGGCACCGTGCGCGGCGGATGGCGCTCGGCATGCAGCCAGGCGTAGAGCAGCGCCCAGAAGATCGCGCTCGCATGGTGCGTGGCATAGCCCAGCGCGGTGTGCCGCAGCGTGGGCCGGCGCACGGCGAAGGCCTTGTCGCCCCAGAGCCAGTGGCTCGTGGCATTGGTGGGCGCCACCATGCTGCCGGCCTCGCGGCGGCCGCAGAGCATCAGTGCGGCGGTGGAGGCGACGCTCGCGCAGCTGCCGGCGATCAGTCCGGTGCGCAGCGCCGACGATGCGGGGGGTGGGTTCTTCATGGCGGTCCTCGTGTTCATGCGGGTGTCTTGGAGAGCGGGCGCGTCATCGGACCGGCGGACCTGGCGCCGAGCGTCATCTCGGTCATCCACGACACCAGCAGTTGCCCGTAGGCCTGCCGGTGCGACTGCTTCGACAGCGCATGGTCCGCACCCGACAGCACGCGGTAGGTGGCGGACCGCACGCGCTTGAAGGCGCCGAGGTAGTTCTCGATGACCGGGTGCGGCACGATCTGGTCGTGTTCCGACTCGACGATCAGCACGTCGCCCGTGAAGGCCTCGCAGGCGGCGAGCGCGCGGTTGTCGCGCGGCCCGACGAGCGTGCGGCGATAGGCCACGAGGTCCGGCCTGCTGAGCTGGCCCTTGGGCGCGAGCCATTCGCGGTCGCGGTAGAGCGCCGGCGCCCGCAGCGCGAGCCAGCGCACCGGCCGCATCGCACTGACCAGCGCGGCCAGGTAGCCGCCGTAGCTGCTGCCGACGATCGCGATCGCGTCGGGGTCGACGGTCGGATGGCTGATGAGCGTGTCGTAGGCCGCGAGCACGTCGCGCAGGTTGTCCTCGCGCGTGACCTCCTGGCGCAGCGACGCATGGCGCGCATGGCCGCGCAGGTCGAAGGTCAGGCAGACGCAGCCCAGCGCGGCGATCTCGTGCGCGCGCGCGATGTACTGCTCCTGGCTGCCGTCCCATCCGTGCACCAGGAGCACGCCGGGAACCATGGTGGAAGCGGCGACCAGCGTTCCGGCGATGTGCTGGCCGTCCACGGAGATGTCGATGAAGTTATGTCGGGTCGCTGTCATACGGCTGGAGCACTGCGTACTTCGTCATCGGCCCGTTCTGCCGGTCGGTGCCCTGGTAGTGCACCGTGGCGCCGGCGGGCACGGCCGCCGCCGCGCCATAGGCCTCGTAGCAGGAGACGCGCACCCGCTCGAGCACCGGGTCGCGCCAGAAGCATTCGAGCGCGAGCATCTCGGCCCCGGTCGCGCCGCCCACGCGCCACGATTGCTCGAGCACGCCCGAGCGCCAGGCGCCGCCCGCGCCGGTGCCCTGCGCCACGTCGTAGTTGACGCGCGAGGCGAAGAAGCCGGGGAAGTTGTCGATCACCGCATGGTGATAGTGCCGCGCCTGGTCGATCGCGAGCCGCAGCGCCGGCGGCGGGCTGGTGAGCGCGAGCAGCGCGTCGAAGCGGCCGCGCACCAGCGTCAGGTCGGAGCCGCCGTAGACCTTCTGGCCCGCGTTGTCGAGCGTCAGGCGCTGGCGGCCGTAGTAGCTCACGATCATCTGGTCGACCAGCACCTGTCCCACGCTGAAGGTGTCGGGCTGCGCGAGGTTCTCCTCGATCACCACGCCGTGGCGCGCGATCTCGCCCTCGTCGATCGCGCCGAGGCACTGGTCCAGCGCCTCCGCGTCGCCCACCACCGTCTGGCCGCGTCCGCCGGTCGCGCAGACCGGCTTCACGCGCACGGTGCCGTTCGCGAGCAGGTGGCGCCCGGCCCAGCGCGCGTCTTCGCGCGAGAAGGCGGAGAAGCCGTTCAGCACCACGCCGGCCACGGCCTCCGCGAAGGCCGGCTGCCAGCCCTCGGGGCAGGCGGCCGCGCGTCCGACCAGCGGATGGGTGATGGCCTTGGTCGCGACGAAGGGGTGCGGCACCACGCCGCCGAACAGGTCGTGCAGCGTCGAGATGCCTAGCGAGCGCGCGAGCTGCGTGCTCGAGACCGTGTCGCTCGGCACGAAGTAGAGCGGCGGCGTACGCTCCTGCGCGCGCGAAGCGTCGTACTCGCCCGCGAAGCGGAACTGCTTCAGCGCCGCCAGCCGCTCGGCGAAGTTGCCGCGCGTCGCGCGCTCGTGGTCGCTGGCATAGGCCTGCGGGTCGGCGCTCCAGACGACCACGCTGCCGCCGGTGTGCTGGAGGATCGTGTCCACGAGGGTTGCTCCGGCGTCGAGAAGGGTGTTCATGGCGGGCCCCGGGGTTCAGCGGTTCTCCGCCGTGCCGGGCTCGGCGAGCCGGCGGTGCTGCTTCGCGAGCAGCTCCGAAGGCGTGATGTTCGCCATCGCCGCCTGCAGCTTGTTCTTCCAGCCCGCGACCACGTCGCCCTCGCCCTTCATCATGGCGTCGAAGCCGATCCGCGCGACCTGCGCGGGATCGGCCTTCTTGTCGTCCTGGCCGACCTTGGTGTCGAGCATGTCGGCGCGATCGAAGAATTCGGTGTCGGTCGGCCCCGGCATCAGGCAGCTCACCGTCACGCCGCTGTCCTTGAGCTCCTCGCGCAGCGCGAGCGCGAAGGAATCGAGGAAGGCCTTGGTGCCGTTGTAGACGGCCTGGAAGCTGCCGGGCATGAAGCCCGCGATCGATCCGGTGATGAGGATGCGTCCTTCCCCGCGCGCGCGCATCGCGCCGCCCACGGTGTGGATCAGGTACAGCGTGCCAGTCAGGTTGGTGTCGAGCACGTGCCGCGCGTCGGCAAAGTTCTGGTCGAGGAAGGCATGGCCGAGGCCGCGTCCCGCATTCGCCAGCAGCGCATTCACCGGCCGCTGGCCGGCGGCCGCGAGCAGGCGGTCCACGCCCGCGGTGGTGGAAAGATCGGTCTGCACCGGCTGCACCTCGACGCCGCGCGCACGCAGCTGCACGGCCGCATCCTCGATCTCGGGCTCGTCGGCCGCGATCAGCAGGTCGAATCCCTCGTTGGCGCAGCAGCGCGCGAGCTCCAGGCCGATGCCCGAGGAGGCGCCGGTGACGATCGCGAAGGGGCGGGTGAAAGCGGAAGTGTTCATCGGGAAAGCTCCTTGTGAACGTGAAGGAAGGCCGGACTCGGCGTGCGTCCGCGACCATGGTCGAACAGCTTCGGGCGCGCCGGGGCGGCATAACACGCGAGCTGGTGAAAGCGGCCTCCTACGCATGCCTCGCCCTGGCGCCGGTCCTGACGCATACTCCGCCTGCCGCCACCCAGGACACAGGATGACCAAGCCCGCTGATCCTCCTTCCGCTCCGGACCCCCGCGCCCTCGCCAAGCTGGCCTGGGAGGCCGCCTGGGAACGACTGGGCAATGCGCTGCAGGCGCCCGCCGGCTACCCGTGTGCCACGCCCGCGCAGCTCGCCGAATGCTTCGAGGTGGCGCAGGCGCGTCTGGACGAACTCCGCGCCGCCTGCCGGCTGCCGCCCGAGCCCTGAGGGGAGCCCTGAGGGCCGGCTGCGGCTTGCGCGATCACGCGCAGCTTTCCTACGGTGCGCGCGCGGCGCCTTGGGAATCGTGGGGCCTGCGAAACGACCCGACGACGACTTCGCCCGCCATGGCATCTGCCCCGCCCGCCCTCGCCCCCGAACACGCCGCCGGCCACACAGCCCTGCTGATCATCGACATGATCAGCTGCTGGGATTTTCCCGATGCCGACAAGCTGCTTCCCGGCGCGCATGCCATCGCGCGGCCGATCGCCGCGCTCAAGGCGCGCTGCGCGCGTGCCGGCGTGCCCACGGTCTACGTCAACGACAACCGCGGGCGCTGGCGCTCCGACCTGCGCCGGCTCGTGGAGCTCTCGCTGGACGCAGGCGGCGCGGGCGCCGAGATCACCACGACGCTGCTGCCCGGCGAGAGCGACTATTTCGTGCTCAAGCCCAAGCAGTCCGCGTTCTTCGCCACGCCGCTCGAACTGCTGCTCGCCTACCTCCAGGCCAGGCGGCTGATCGTGACCGGGGTGGCGAGCGACCAGTGCATCTGGGCCACCGTGGCCGACGCCGGCATGCGCGACTTCGAGGCCGTGGTGCCGCGCGACTGCGTGGCCTCGCAGACGCCGGAGCGCAACGCGCGCTTTCTGCAGCAAGCGGCCGAGGCGCTGTGCGTGCCCACGACCCCCGGCCCCCGGATCCGCCTGCCCGCGCGCCGCGGCGGCCGCTGACCCCGCGCCCTGGAACGGAGGACCGCCCATGTTCGCGCACATCCAGCTCGGCGTGCAGGACCTGAACCGCATGACCGCCTTCTACGACGAGGTGCTGCGGCATTTCGGCATGGTGCGCTTCACCGACCTCGCCCGCGTGGGCCCGGCGGGGGTGCTGTGGCGGCACCCCGGCACCCGCTGGCCGCAGTTCGTGATCCACCGTCCGTTCAACGGCGAACCCGCCTCGGCCGGCAACGGCTCGCAGGTGAGCTTTCTCGCGGCCTCGCGCGAGGCAGTCGACGCGGCATGGAAAGGCGCCCTCGCGCGCGGCGCCACCGATGCCGGCGAGCCGGGCCTGCGGCCGCGCTATGCCGAGGACTTCTATGCGGCCTACTGCCTGGACCCGGAGGGGCACAAGCTCTGCTTCGTGCACACGCCCTGAGCCCTGAGGACCCCCAACCGAGCCTGCCTCTCAGACCGAAAATCACACCTGTACCGGTCTGCGATAATGCCGCCGATCAGATTACAAATGATCAGGCGCTGACAGGAGGCCATTACAACGATATGGATGACAAACTTGTCTCAATTTGCATCCCTGTATTCAACGGGAGCAATTACCTAAAAAAAGCGATCGAGAGCGCACTGGCCCAAGACTACCCCCACGTTGAAGTCATCGTAGTCAACGATGGATCGACGGACGGTGGTTTGACCGAGGCGATCGCGCTCGAATACGGCAACCGGATTCGTTACATCAAACAGGAAAATCGCGGGGTTGCAGGCGCACTCAACACAGCGGTGGCGCATGCGAAGGGCACGTATTTCGCGTGGCTGAGCCACGACGACATCCACCTTCCCCACAAGACCAGCGCGCAGATGCGCTTCCTGTCCGATCTCGGGCGGACCGATGCGTGCCTTTTTTCCGATTACGACCTGATCGATCCGGACGATAAGCTGATCACCACGGTGCGGCTTCCGGTCGACCGCATCCGCCGCTCTCCGCGTCTGCCGCTCCTCAACGGCATGATCAACGGCTGTTCGCTGCTGGTACCGATCGCCGCAATGCGCGAATTCGGCGTTTTCGATGAGCGCCTCCGGTTCACGCAAGACTACGACCTTTGGAACAAGATCCTCGACAAGCAGGAGTTCTTCCATCAGCCCGAAGTACTGATCCAGTACCGCGTGCATCCGCAGCAGGACACGCAGACACAAAAACTGGCGCCCGAATCCGATCCGCTGTGGACGCGAATGATCGACGACCGCAGCCCGACGCAGCGAGCGCAGCTCAGCGGCAGCAGTCGGCGCTTCTATCAGTCGCTCGGCGTCTTCCTCGAACTGACCCCGATGCAGAAGGCCTCGGCGCACGCGTTGAATCTCGCCAAGCATGCATCGCGGGACACGCTCACGTCCGTGGTGATCCCGTTCTTCAACGAAATCAACCTGCTGCACAGAGCGGTGGAGAGTGTCAGGTCGCAGATCGGAGCGCGCTTCGAGATCATCCTGGTCGATGACGGCTCGACCGAAGATACGAGTTCGATCGAACGTCTCGCCCAGAGCGACGAGCGCATCAAGCTCATCCGCCAGGCCAACCGAGGTGCAGCGGCAGCGAGAAACCGGGGCATGATGAGCGCGAAGGGCGAGTACATCGCTTTTCTCGACGGCGACGACACGTTCATGCCGAACAAGATCCGCCGTCAGCTCGACCTGATGCAGGAGCATGGCGCGCTCTTCTCGCACACGAGCTACTACATTTCTTATCCCGAGCGAAAAAACTCGCTCGGCATCTGGCACAGCGGACAGTTCGGTGGACGTTGCTACCCGGAGCTCATCCGGTCCTGTCCGATCGCGGTGCCTACCGTGATGCTGCATCGCTCGATCGTGGATGAGGGCTTCCTGTTTCCAGCAGGCTGCCATTTGGGCGAAGACATTCTTGCCTGGATCGATCTGGCGGCGAAATACCTTCTGCTTGGAATCGACGAGCCTCTCTCCGTCGTGGAATGGTCCGCCACGAGCGCGGCCATGTCGCTGGACAAGCAAGTCCGAGGGGTCGCGGCCATGATCGAAATCATCCAGAGCCACCCCATTCACGGCAAGCATCTGGCCGAACTGGACAGCTTGCGTGCTCACCTCGAAGAAATCACCGCGCAACGCGCTCGCGTCAGCGAAGCGGATTGGGCCGTCCCGCTGATCGACCAGGCCTGGAATATCTCCCAGTCCGTCCCCCTCGAAGCCATAGGAAGAATCTAACTTGCAAAAACGACTCAAAGTACTTGTTCTCGGCGCTACCGGGATGCTGGGACACGAGGTGCTGCGCGTGCTCAACGGGCGGCCGGAGTTCGAAGCCTTCGGTTCGATGAGATCCGCGTCGCTCCGTTCGGCCCTGCCGACGGAAATGGGCGAGCGGCTGCTGACCGGTGTTGACGTGCTGGATGCCGACGTGCTTGCAACGGTGCTGGCACGCATCAGGCCCGACGCCGTGATCAACTGCGTCGGTTTGGTCAAACAGCTCGGCAATGCCGACGATCCCCTGGCAGCCCTCCCGCTGAACGCATTGTTTCCTCATCGCCTCGCACGCCTGTGCGAGCTCGTTGGCGCGAGGGTGGTCCACATCAGTACGGACTGCGTCTTCAAGGGCGACCGCGGCATGTACAAGGAGTCCGATGCGCCGGACGCGACGGATCTCTACGGCAGGTCCAAGCTGCTCGGAGAACTCACGCGCGGCAATGCGATCACGCTCAGGACCAGCATCATCGGGCGTGAAATCCAGGGCCAGCACGGCCTGGTGGACTGGTTTCTCCACGCGCCATCGCCCGTCAAGGGATTTGCCAATGCCATCTTTTCCGGTTTGACCACGCACGAGCTCGCAAAGGTCATCGGCGAAGTCGTGCTGCCTCGTCCAGAACTTCAAGGCCTGTGGCACGTGTCGGCCGCACCGATCGACAAGTACTCGCTGCTGAAGCTGATCAACGCGATCTACGGGAAGGGAACGACCATCCTCGAAGACCGGGAGTTCAAGCTGGATCGCTCGCTCGACAGCAGTCGCTTCCAAAGCGAAACCGGCTACCGAGCGCCGGACTGGAACCAGATGATTTCTGCCATGCACGCCAATGGGATCTGACATGAACCTCGATATTCTTAATGGAAAAACCGTTCTCGTTACTGGCGGCACGGGCTCGTTCGGGCAGGCAGTGGTTCGCCGCTTCCTGCGGGCAGGCGTAAAGGAGATCCGCATTCTTTCTCGCGACGAGAAGAAGCAGGACGACATGCGCAGCCAATTCAATGACGACCGGCTGCGCTTCTTTCTCGGAGACGTCCGCCACAGCGGGTCCGTTCACGAAGCGATGCGCAACACGAACCTCGTGTTTCATGCCGCCGCGCTCAAGCAGGTGCCTTCGTGCGAATTCCACCCCATGGAAGCAGTCAGGACGAACGTGCTGGGCGCCGAGAACGTGATCTCGGCGGCGATCGCCTGCGGCGTGGAGCGCGTGGTCGCGCTGAGTACCGACAAGGCCGTCTACCCCATCAACGCGATGGGACTGTCGAAAGCCATGATGGAAAAGATCGTGGTCGCACGTTCGAGAAGCGCGGGAAACACGGTGCTCAGCGCAACCCGCTATGGCAACGTGATGGCATCCCGCGGTTCCGTGATTCCTCTCTTCATCAAGCAGTTGCGCGAAGGGCGGGACATCACCATCACCGATCCGACGATGACTCGCTTCCTGATGTCGCTGGACGAGTCGGTGGATCTGGTGCTGTTTGCGTATTCCAATGCGGCCCAGGGGGACATCTTCGTGCAGAAGGCACCTGCGGCGACCGTCGACGTTCTTGCCCAGGCGCTTCAACGCATCTTCGGTGGCAACTCCAAGATCAAGATCATCGGTACGCGGCACGGTGAAAAGCTCTATGAAACCCTGGTCGCCCGCGAAGAAATGGCGCGCGCCGACGACCTCGGGGCGTACTACCGGATTCCGGCCGATGCGCGCGACCTGAACTACTCGAAGTTCACCACCGTCGGTGAAAGCCGCATCAGCGAAGCGGACGACTACACGAGCCACAACACGCATCGGCTGAATGTCGATCAGGTCGTGGAGGTTCTGGAGAAGCTCGACTACGTCAAGCAAGCGAAGCTCGGCTTGTCCGAGCCGACGGAGGAGTAAGCGCGTGCGCAAGGTCATGACCATCCTGGGCACCCGCCCGGAGCTGATCAAGATGAGCCTCGTCATCGAGCGCCTCGATCGGCTCACGCAGCACGTGCTCGTCCATACGGGTCAAAACTACGACTATTCGCTGAACCAGGTGTTCTTCGACGACCTGTCGATCCGCAAGCCGGATCACTTTCTCGACGTTGCGGCATCCACACCCGCAGCCGCCATCGCCAACGTCATCGAGAAAGCCGACCGGATCCTCGAACTGGAGAAGCCTGAGGCCATCCTGATCTATGGCGACACGAATTCCGGACTGGCCATCCTCGCGGCGAAGCGCCGCAAGATTCCGGTTTTCCACACATGGAAGCCGGCAACCGATGCTTCGACCAGCGTGTGCCGGAAGAACTCAATCGCAAGGTCATCGACCACCTGAGCGACGTCAACATGACGCTCACGGAACATGCCCGCCGCTATTTGCTTGCAGAAGGCCTGCCACCGGAGCGCACCTTTGTTGTCGGCTCGCACATGGAGGAAGTCCTGTTGCGACACGCCGCGAAGATCGAATCGTCCGACATCCTGAAGAAGCTCGATCTCGAAAAGGGAAAGTACTTCCTGGTCAGCACCCACCGGGAAGAGAACGTGGATTCACCCCATCGGCTGGCCGCTTTTCTCGAATGCCTGCGCGCCCTGGCCGACGCTTACGGCTGGCCCGTGGTCGTGTCGACCCATCCCCGCACGAGAAAAAGGCTCGCGGAATCGGGTGGCGGCAGCACGCCTTCCGGCGTGGTGTTCCTCGAGCCCTTCGGCTTCACCGACTACGTTCACCTGCAGAAGAACTCGGCTTGCGTTCTGTCGGACAGCGGAACCATCACCGAAGAAGCGGCGCTGCTGGACCTCCCCGCCGTCACGATGCGCGACAGCCACGAGCGTCCCGAAGGGATGGATGCCGGCACCTTGATCATGTGCAGCATGGTGCCGGACAAGCTGCTCGACGCCGTTCGGTGCGCCATGGAGGAGTTCGGCTTCGGGCGGCGCTCGGCCGGGACCGTCCGGGACTACCAGGCAGGCGCCGTCTCCGCCAAGGTCGTCAAGATCGTCCTCTCGTACATCGACTACATCAACGACCGGGTCTGGCACAAGAACATGAACAATGCTCAGGGAGTCAAGGGATGAGGACTGCTGCTAAGAGGCTCGCGCTCACCATTCCTCCGCTTCGCCGCCTGTACGAATTTGCGATGTTCCATGCGCATGGGCATACCGAAAGCCAGCGGCAGCTTCATGAACTTCAGCAGACCCATTCCCGGGCTCTGGAGGAGGCGCGCCGCCAGCACGAGAAGCTGGAACTCCAGCTTTATGTGATGCGCAGCGACCATCAACGTGCCGCGGTGCGCAATGAGGCGCTCTCGATCGCGCTGAGCGAACTGGAAACGCAGGTCGCAAAGAATGCGTCGTTCGAAAAATTCTTCGCTCAGATGAGCGAGAAGATTTCGTCGGGCTTCCAGGCGCAACAGGAGAGCCTGAATGGACTGCTGGACCGGGCGGTGTCGCGCGAGGATCAGGCGCTGGCACAGAGCAAGCTGTTCGGTCAGTTGGCTGTCCTGACCTCCGAGGTCGCGAGAATCAAGCGACCGACGGGGGGCACTTCCGAAGGTCTTGCCACCATCTATCTGAACCTTCTTGAAGATGCTTTGACGGGCATCCTTTGGAACGATGCGCCAATGGACCCCTGGTCCAAGTCCTTCGATCCGAGCGTGCGCGCGATCGGGCGCGACTGGCCGTCATCCGCACTCACCATGATCGGTTCGGCCCGTCTGCGGAACTTCCGCATGCTCATCGAGCAGGCCATTTCGGAACGAATTCCCGGAGACATTCTCGAGGCCGGCGTGTGGCGGGGGGGAGCCTGCATACTGGCGCGCGCTGTGCTCGCGGCTCACGACGTTCGGGATCGGCGTGTCTGGGTGGCGGATTCCTTTGCGGGTCTTCCTCCACCCGATCCCAAATACCCATCGGATGCAGGTGATCAGCACAGCACGTTCACCCAATTGCAGGTGACGCTCGAAGAGGTGCAGCAGAGCTTCCGCAAGTACGGTCTGCTCGACGAGCAGGTCTGCTTTCTCAAAGGCTGGTTCAAGGACACGCTCCCTCGGGCCCCCATCGAAGCGCTTTCTGTCCTTCGCCTGGACGGCGACATGTATGGATCCACGATCGAGACGCTCGAGGCCCTCTACGCCAAAGTCTCGGTGGGCGGGTATGTCATCATCGACGACTACATTCTGGAAGGATGCAAGCAGGCCGTGCACGATTTCCGGCGCGCTGCATCGATCGAGGACGAACTGCAGGAAGTCGATGGCGCGGCCGTGTACTGGAAGAAAACGAGGGCGTGATGCGAGGCGCGAGGGAAACTCGATCGTCCAGCCACGCTGCGCGGCCCGGACCGGCATGAATCTTCTCCGCGGATCGAGCTTCCAAACATCGCGCGGAGAGCTATGACGGCACAAGCATCGGCGTGGGAGCTTGAGATTGCCAGGGCGCTGTTCGACGAGGCGTATTACCTTCGCGTCAACGACGACGTGCGCAGTGCCGGCGTCGACGCCTTCGCCCATTTCATGTCTCACGGAGCCCGGGAGGGCCGGAGGCCGAGCGAGACGCTGGATCTCCGTCCCTACATGGCGGCCGAGCCCACGAGTACGGCAGGAGACAGCAATCCTCTGCTGCACTTTTTGCGCAGAGGCCTCCTGGGTTCCTTCCAGTGGCCGGTTCTCAATGAAGAGGTCCAGACGGTCCTGCAGTCCTCGCCGCCGCGCGAGGCCACTTTCAATGGCAAGCCCTCGAATGATCTGATCGAAGCCGAGCAACTCTCGCGAGAGCTCGCGCTCCATTTTCGGTCGGGGCTCGCCAAGTGTTTTCTATCGATCAGCCATACGCATTACCTGAGCTCCACCGGCGGTGTCGAGAACGTCGTCGCATCCGAAGCGGCGTCTTTCTTGCGCGCGAACTGGGGCTACATCCACGTCTGCCCCGTCATGCGGGAGCCGTGGCTGGTCGACAGGCCTGAGGCTGGTGCAGCACTGCTGGTCTTGAGCATCAATGGCCAGAGAATCGGAACGATTTCCGATGTGCTTCTGGCCGAGGGTCTGAAGAACGCCTCAACCCGTTTTGGCGGGCGCCCACGCCTGGTGATTCATCATCTGATGGGCTTCGACGTCGCCAGCGTGGTCGCGCTGGCTGCCGCTTGTGCCGAGACGCCGATCGTTTGGATCCACGATTTCTACACACTATGCGTCGATCCGTTTCTCCTTCGCAATGATGTCGAATTCTGTCGGGCGCCGGAGCTCGACTCGAACGCGTGCATGGTCTGCTCCAAAGGGACACAGAGGGCTCTGCATGTCAGGGCCATGCGGCGCCTTTTCGAGGTTCTGCAACCGCACATCCTGACACCGTCGAGATCGACGCTGGACATCTGGCTCGAGCGTGGAAAGCTTGCCCACCGCCAAGCATTGGTCGTGCCCCTCGCCCGCCTCGCCCTTGGCGAAGCGCCCCGCCGGAGCAGGCCTCGCATGCCACAGCGGGTTGCGTACCTGGGCAACACGGCGACGGTCAAAGGTTGGCCGGTGTTTCGGCGGCTGGCGGAATTTCTGGCCGGCGATGAGCGCTATGCCTTCTATCGTTTCGGCTATGGCTCGTCGGGCAGCGACAGCATCATCGAGGTTCCAGTCAAAGTGACCGCGGATGATCCAGCCGCCATGGTGCGGGCCGTGAGGGATCACGAGATCGACGTCGTCGTGAATTGGTCTCAGTGCCATGAGACCTTTTCATTCGTCACCTGCGAAGCCTTGGCCGCTGGCGCGTTCGTCGTCGCGCGAAAGGATTCCGGAAACGTTCGATGGCTCATTGCCGATGCCGGGGACAGCCGCGGAATGACGCTCAGAACCGAGACGGAACTCAAGGCTCTTTTCCTGTCCGGCGAATTGCTCGACCTGCAAAGGAGTTCCGACACGCAGGGGCAGGTCGTGCGAACCGACGCCACTGCCCTCCTCCTGACGGACGAGCATGCCAGCCTCCTGCACACCTGAAACACACGCCTTCATGCTGGTTCACGCGCGCGACATTGCGCGCGCATGCGTCGCTGCGACGTCGCTGCGGCGAAACCATCCCGACTGGTTCCAGTGGCTTTTCGTGCATGACACGCCGCCCGCGCCGTGGGAAGACTTCGCCGCTGGCATCTTTGACGCGAGGATGGCCACGCCGGAGCTGCCGCCTCCCGCGAAGCCGTCGGCTCACGGAAGCCGGTCCACCAACGAACCCTGGCGCACCCCGGCGTTGCTCGAGCGGGCCTTCGCGGCCCCCTTCGAGGCTGGCGCCGATGTGGTGATCTGCGTGGACGCATGCCATGTATGGATGAAGCCTTGGCCTTCGCTGCAGACCGCACTCGACTCGCACGAGATCGTGATCGCCAACGCAGGTCTGGTCGCCGCGCGGCGCAGTACGCATCCTGAGCGACTTTCGGCCGCGATCGGCCAAGCCTTTCGCGACGACTTCGGCCCCTCCAGCTCGATGCACGATTTTTTCGTTCTCGATGACGCAGGCTTCGGGTTCGACCGCGCCCGCCACGAGGAATTGCCTCTGCGTTTTGCGCCCGACGGCAGTCTTCGGCAGGGCGACCTGCCCATCATCACCGTGGACTTTCGAGGCAGCGCCACCACCGAATTCGAAGCCAGATGCGGCTTGCCCGCGTTCGGCACCGAATGGGTGGAACTGACAAAGTGGTACGCCGGCCAACTGAAGCGCTTCGGCGACGCCGACGGAGCGGCCGATCAACTGCGGCGCGGCCAACCAGGATGATCATGACCTCGTTTGAGAGCTTTCCATCAGCCCCTTCCGAACAAAACGGCCCTGTCGCGGTCGCTCAGGATGGTGGCGATCTCGCCAGTCGAGCGGAGCTGTTTGCCGAGCTCCACGCGACCCGGCTTGTCTTGTCGCGTACCGAGCAGATGCTGGAGCAGGCACGTCTCGAACAGAACGCGCAGGCCACGCTGCGACGAGCCTATGAAGAGGCACGCCTGTCATGCGTGAAGATGGAAGCGCTGCTTCAGGCCACCGTCGCAGAGTCCGAGCAGTGCAAGGCGGAGAAGGCACAAGCCATCGAAAGCTTGCGCCAGATGCAGGCTTCGACCTCTTGGCGGCTCTGTCTGCGTCTGAGGCGCATCGTGGACAGAATCCCTCTACTGCGGCGCTTTGCGCTGCAGATTCTCCGTCGGCTGCGGGGCTGACGAAGGTCCGCCTCTGCGGAAGTCCGACCCGCTAGTCAGGGCGCGCTGCGCCTCGCGCGCCACTCAACCGCTGCGCCGCTCCGCATTGCGCTTGCGCGTGGCGGCCGCCTTCTTCGCCGATGCGGAGCGTGCCGCGGCCGGTCGCGACGCGGCGGCTGCCGCGCCCTTGTGACCGCCCTTGCGCGAGGACGCATGGTTCTCGGCCTTGCCGCGGCCGCTGCCGCTCTTCTTGCCGCCGCCGGTCTCCGCGTTCACCGTGGCCCAGGCGCGGCGCTCGGCCTCGCCCTTGGCCACGCCGCGGTGTTCGTAGCCTTCCTCGATGTGCTCGGCCTTGCGTTTCTGCTTGTCCGTGTAGGACGACTTGTCGCCTCTTGGCATGTGGCTCTCCTGGAGAGTGAAGAACTCTTCATCCTGCGCCGGGCATGTGCGCCGCGGGTCGGAAGACCCTGCCCCTGTGCGTGGGAGCAGTCTGGCGGCGGCCATGTGGGACTGCACCGACGGCCCCTGGGGCCCATTGCACGACAGCCGGCGCCGCGCAGGGCCCCGAGCATGGTCGGCTGCCAGCACAAGGAGCGCCAGCAATGATGATGAAGAAGACGACGACGGTCAGCGATTTCGTGGTCCAGCGGCTGCACGACTGGGGCGTGCGGCGCGTCTACGGCTACCCCGGCGACGGCATCAACGGCCTGATGGGCGCGCTCGACCGGGCCGACGGCGCGATCGAGTTCGTGCAGAGCCGGCACGAGGAACTCGCCGCCTTCATGGCCTGCGCGCACGCCAAGTTCTCTGGCGAGGTGGGCGTCTGCCTCGCCACCTCGGGGCCGGGTGCGATCCACCTGCTCAACGGCCTCTACGACGCCAAGCTCGACCACCAGCCGGTGGTGGCCCTGGTGGGCCAGCAGAAGCGCAGCGCGCTCGGCGGCGACTACCAGCAGGAAGTGGACCTGGTCTCGCTGTTCAAGGACGTGGCGCACGAGTTCGTGCAGATGGCCACGAGCGCCGAGCAGGTGCGCCACCTCATCGACCGCGCGATGCGCATCGCGCGCGACCGGCGGGCCGTGACCTGCGTGATCTTCCCCAACGACGTGCAGGACCTGCCGGCGGTGCCGGTGCCGCCGCGCGAACACGGCACGGTGCACAGCGGCATCGGCAGCACCGCCTGCGCGCAGGTGCCGGGGCCGGTGGCGCTCGGTCGCGCGGCCGAGATCCTCAACGCGGGCCGCAAGGTCGCGATCCTCGCGGGCGCGGGCGCGCTGCATGCGACCGACGAGCTGATCCACGTGGCCGAGCACCTCGGCGCCGGCGTCGCGAAGGCGCTGCTCGGCAAGGCCGCGGTGCCCGACGCGCTGCCCTTCGTCACCGGCGCGATCGGCGTGCTCGGCACCCGGCCCAGCTCGCGCATGATGGAGGAATGCGACACCCTGCTGATGGTGGGCTCGTCGTTCCCGTATGCCGAGTTCCTGCCGCCCGAGGGCCAGGCGCGCTGCGTGCAGATCGACACCGATCCGCGCGCCATCGGCCTGCGTTATCCCACCGAGCTGGGCCTCGTCGGCGACAGCCGCGCCACGCTCGCCGCCCTGCTGCCGCTGCTCGATCGCAAGGAGCACGGCGCCTGGCGGCGCGGCATCGAGGCCGACGTGGAGAAATGGTGGCGCGTGCTCGAGGCGCGCGCGCATGTCGCGGCCTCGCCGCTCAACCCGCAGCGCGTGTTCTGGGAGCTCTCTTCGCGCCTGCCCGACGAATGCGTGCTGACCTGCGACAGCGGCACCGCGGCCAACTGGTATGCGCGCGACGTCAAGCTGCGCCGCGGCATGAAGGCCAGCCTCTCGGGCGGCCTCGCGACCATGGGGCCGGCGCTGCCGTATGCGATCGCGGCCAAGATGGTGCACCCCGACCGGCCGGTGGTCGCGATGCTCGGTGACGGCGCGATGCAGATGAACGGCATCAACGCGCTCATCACGCTCGCGCGCGTCTGGCGCGACTGGTCCGATCCACGCCTCGCGATCATGGTGCTGAACAACCGCGACCTGAACCTCGTGACCTGGGAGCAGCGCGTGCTCGGCGGCGATCCGAAGTTCGAGGCCTCGCAGGTCCTGCCCGACTTTCCGTATGCGCGCTTCGCCGAGATGCTCGGCCTTTCGGCCCTCCGCGTCGACACGCCCGAGGCCGTGGGCCCCGCCTGGGACGCCGCCTTCTCGGCCGACCGCCCGATGCTGCTCGAAATGGTGACCGATGCGGCCGTGCCGCCGCTGCCGCCCGACGTGTCGCTGGCGCAGGCCCGGGCCTACCTCGCGGCACTGTGGCAGGGCGATCCGGAAGCGATGCGCACCATCAAGGCCGCCGCGCGCGAGTACTGGGCCAGCGTCACGGCCTGAGGCGCGGCGCCCGCGCGCTCACGGCCGCGGGCGAACGCCTTCCTGGCGGGCGCGGCCGGCCTCGGCGTCCACGCGCGCGAGGCAGGCGGCGCGCTCGTCGCCGGCATGTGCCTGGCACTTCTCGTGCGCGATCTCCTGGTCCACGCGCGCCTTCGTCTCGGCAAGGCGGCGCTCGCTGGCCTCGCCGGGGCTGCGCTGCTGTTCGAGTTCGGCCAGCGCGATCTTCTCGCGGCCCTCGGCCTCCTTCTGGCAGACCGCGCGCGCGCCGGCGGCCTGCGCCTCGCAGCGTTCGAGCGCGGCCTTCAACTGGGCGGCGATGCGCTGGCGCGCGATGGCGGGGTCCATGGTGGCCGCGTCGATCTCGGCCGGGCGCGGGGCGGCATCCTGCTGCGCCATCGCAGGCATCGCCGTGCACGCGACCACGGCGAGAGAAAGCAGTACCTGAAAAAGCTTGGTCATGGCGATCTCCTGTGCGGCCGCCGCTGCCGGCGTCCGCTGCCGCCAGTGTGCGCGCCGCCCCCCCGCGCCCGGTAGGACGTGCGCGCGAGCCGGCCGGGGGCGGCACCGACGCGGCGGCATGCCGAAAGTGCGTCAGCATGTGCTTACGGCCGGTTCGCGAGGCGTCCTACCGGTGCGCCGCGGGCCGCTTCTATATTGGCTTTCGACGACGGACCCTCGCTTCAAGAACAAACCCACCGGCGTCAAGGAGATCACCATGAAGAAACTGCTAATGATGTGCACTGCAGCATCCTGCCTCGCCATGGTCCAGGTGCATGCGCAAGTGAATACCACCCCGTCGGCGGCCACCGATCCGGCCATGGCCGAGTACAAGGCCGCGCGCGACAAGATCTCGGCCGACTTCAAGGCGGCCAAGGAAAAATGCGACGCGCTGAAGGACAACGCCAAGGACGTCTGCATGGAAGAGGCCAAGGGCAAGGAAAAGGTGGCCAAGGCCGAGCTCGAACAGAAGCAGAAGCCCAGCGACGCCAATGCGCGCAAGCTCGCGGAGGCCAAGGTCGAGGCCGCCTACGAGGTCGCCAAGGAGAAATGCGACGACCAGAAGGGCGACGCCAAGGACGCCTGCGTGAAGGAAGCCAAGGCCGAGCAGGCCAAGGGCAAGGCCGACATCAAGGCCATGAAGAAGTAAGGCCGCATGCCGACGCCGGCTTCCGGACCCTGAAATGGTGACGCACTTGCAGACGCTCGCCATTCCGGACGCCCTGCGCGCGCAGCTCGCCGCGGAGAACCTGCTGGCCATCAACTCGCATGGCCAGGAGGTGCTCCACGGCCTCGACTTCGCGGAATCGCAACTGCTCGTCGAATGCACGGAGGCCTCGCCCGACGATGCCGCGCGGCGCGAGCGCTGCGCCGAGCTCGTCGTCAAGCACGAACGTGCGCGGCTGCGGATCGCCACCGTCGACGACGAGCGGACGGCGTCCAAGTTCTGAACGGCCGCTCCCCGCGGCTCCTCCCCGAACCGTCAGCGCAGCGTGCCCAGGTAGGCCGCGATGTCGCGCGCGTCCTTCTCGCTCACGCCCATCTCGGGCATCGCCGAATGGGGATCGACCTCGTGCGTGTGGCGCAGCCAGCGCACCATGTTCTCGGGCGTGTTGGGCAGCTTGCCGGCGATCAGCAGGCGCTCGGCGATGCCCGCGAGCGGCGGCCCGACGTGCGGCGACGAACTCGTGATGCCCGGGATGGTGTGGCAGGCGCTGCAGGCGTACTGGTGCAGCGCCTGCGCGCCGCGCCGCACGTCGCCCGCGCCGGCCGGCGCCGCATCGGGCACCGCGCCGCAGGCGGGAGGCGCCGCGCCCTGCGCGCCCGTGGGCGCGACGCGCACCGCCTCGGCGTACTGCTGCGGCGAGAGGTCGGGCAGGCGGCCGAGGAAGGCCACCACCGACCAGAGCTCCTCTTCCGACAGGCGGTGCTCCCAGGCCGGCATGCCGCTCATCTTGATGCCGTGCTTGGTGAGCCAGTACAGTTCGCGCGGCTTCCAGTGCTGGCGCGCGTCGACCAGCGGACCGGGCAGCGGCTGCATGCTCTTGCCGATGTCGTTCTGCGCCACGCCCGGCGCACCGTGGCACTGCACGCACTTGTCGCGAAAGCAGGCGGCGCCGCGCACCAGCAGGCGCTCGTCGTCGAGCGGCGGCGGTTCGATGCGGCGTGCGCGCAGCCGCACCGACTGGTGCATCGCGGTCTCGAGCAGCGAGTACACCGGCTGCGTGTGCTGCGAGGTCGCGGAGACGTCGTAGAGCCCGCCGTACACCACCAGCGCGCCCGCCGCCGCGCCGGCGAGGCCCAGCGCGGCCACGGTGAGGAGAACGGTCTTCGGTGCACGCATCGATCGCGGCATTGTCCGACGCGCGCCGGCGCCGCCGTGTCGGCGCAGGCCGCGTTCCCGTCTGCAGAATCGCGGCATGGTGGCCGCCCCTTCCCGACGCGCTGTCCGCGCCAGCGCCCTGCCGATGCTGGCGCTGCTGGCCTGCGGCTGCGCGCCGGCCGACGAAGGCGCGCCCCCCACGCCGCCCGCCGCCGGGCGGCCCCCACAGCAGCAGCAGCAACACAAGCCGCAGATCGAGCGCGGCCGCTCGCTGCTCGCGCAGTACCAGTGCGGCAGCTGCCATGCCATTCCCGAGGTGCCGGCCGCGCGCGGCCGCACCGGCCCCACGCTGGCCGCGTTCGGCCGCCGCAGCTACATCGCGGGCCAGGTGCCGAACCGGCCGGAGCAGCTCGCGCGCTGGATCGTCGCGCCGGCCGAACTGGTGCCCGGCACCACGATGCCCGCCATGGGCGTGTCGCCGGCCGACGCGCGCGACATGGCGGCCTACCTGCTCAGCCTCGAATGAGCACGATCCACGCCGCGGGCGAGGCGCCCTCCCAGTCCGCGCTGCGGGCCGCGGGCCCGGTCGCGGACTCGCTGCTGCAGGTGAGCGTGGTGCTCGCGGTCGGCGGCACGCTGATCTTCGCGGGCGTCATGCTGCTGCTCGTGCTCGCCATCCGCCGCCGCGCCGGCGGCAGGGTCGATGCACGCTGGTGGATCGTGGGCGGCGGGCTGGTGTTTCCGACCGCCGTGCTCACCGCCCTCTTCGCCTGGAGCGAATGGCACCGCCCGCCGTGGCGGCCGGTGCCGCCGTCCGATGCGCTGATCGTCGGCGTCACGGGCCGCATGTGGTGGTGGGAGGTGCGCTACCGTGACCCCGCGACCGGCGCCGAGGTGGTCACCGCGAACGAGATCCGCATCCCGGTCGGCCGGCCGGTGTACTTCGGCCTCGGCAGCGCCGACGTGATCCACAGCTTCTGGGTGCCGTCGCTCGGCGGCAAGATGGACATGCTGCCGGGCCGCGTGCAGCACCTGCTGCTGCAGGCCGACCGGCCCGGCGTGTGGCGCGGCCAGTGCGCCGAGTACTGCGGCGAGCAGCATGCGCGCATGGCGCTGCACGTGGTGGCGGAGCCGCCCGCCGCCTTCGACGCCTGGCTCGCGGCGCAGGCGCGGCCGGCCGTGGCACCGGCCGCGCCGTCGGCTGCGGTCGCGCGCGGGCGCGAGGCCTTTCTCGCGCACCGCTGCAATGCCTGCCACACCGTGCGCGGCGTGAGCGAACAGAGCCGGCTCGGCCCCGACCTCACGCACGTGGGCAGCCGGCTGCACCTGGGCGCCGGCACGGTCGCGAACGAACCTGGCGAACTCGCGCGGTGGGTCGCGCACACGCAGCAGCTCAAGCCCGGCGCGCAGATGCCCTCGTCGGGCCAGCGCATCCCGCCGGACGAACTCGACGCGATCGCCAGCTGGCTGGCCCAACCGAAATGACGCACGCCGCATCGGCAGACATGCCCGCTCCCTCTCCCGCACCCCGCCCGGCCGGCGAACGCGAGGCGCTCGAACGCGCCTGGGAGCCGCCGCGCGGCTGGCGGCATCTGTCGGCGGTCAACAACACGCGCATCGGCGTCTTCTACATCGCGACCGCGATGCTCTTCTTCGTGCTGGCCGGCATCCTCGCGCTGATGATGCGCACGCAGCTGGCCGTGCCCGACAACGACCTGATCGACGCGCGCACCTACAACCAGCTCTTCACGATGCACGGCACCGTGATGATGTTCCTGTTCGCGGTGCCGATCGTCGAAGCGGTGGCCATCTACCTGCTGCCGGGCATGCTCGGCGCGCGCGACCTGCCGTTTCCGCTGCTCTCGGCCTATGCGTTCTGGGCCTACGCCATCGGCGGCTTGGCCTTCTTCTGCACCCTCTTCTTCGGCCAGTCGCCCGATGGCGGCTGGTTCATGTACCCGCCGCTCACCGGCAAGGAGTTCTCGCCCGGGCGCGGCGCCGACTGGTGGCTGCTGGGCATCGGCTTCATCGAGATCTCGGCCATTGCGGGCGCGATCGAGCTGATCGTCGGCATCCTCTTCACGCGCGCGCCCGGCATGACGCTGATGCGCATGCCGATCTTCGCCTGGGCCATGCTCGTGAGCGCGCTGATGATCGTGATCGCCTTCCCGGCCGTGATCGCCGCGACCATGCTGCTCGAACTGGAGCGCGCCTTCGACTGGCCCTTCTTCATCCCGGCGCGCGGCGGCGATCCGCTGCTGTGGCAGCACCTGTTCTGGTTCTTCGGCCACCCCGAGGTCTACATCATCTTCCTGCCCGCCGCGGGCATGGTCTCGATGATGGCCGCCACGCTCGCGGGCACGCCGCTCGTGGGCCACCGTGCGGTGGTGCTGGCGCTGATCGGCGTGGGCGTGGTGAGCTTCGCGCTCTGGGCGCACCACATGTTCACCGCCGGGCTCGGCCAGCTCTCGCTGCTCCTGGTGTCGGCCGCCAGCTTCATCGTCGCCATCCCGAGCGGCGTGCAGGTGTTCGCCTGGATCGCGACCTTCTGGCGCGGCCGGGTCACGCTCAATGCGCCCACGCTGTTCCTGCTCGGCTTCCACTTCATCTTCGTGCTCGGCGGCCTGACGGGCGTGATGGTGGCGGTGCTGCCCTTCGACTGGCAGGCGCACGACAGCTACTTCATCGTCGCGCACCTGCACTACGTGCTGATCGGCGGCATGGTGTTCCCGGTGTTCGCGGGCTTCTACTACTGGGCGCCGCTGTTCAACGGCCATCGCCTGTCGGAACGCTGGGGCCGCTGGGTGTTCGGTCTGATGTTCGGCGGCTTCAACCTGGCCTTCTTCCCGATGCACATCGCGGGCCTGCTCGGCATGCCGCGGCGCGTCTACACCTACGACGGCAGCCTGGGCTGGAATGCGCTCAACATGCTCTCGACCGTCGGCGCCTACGTGCTCGCGGCGGGCGTGCTGCTGTTCTTCGTGGACGCGGTGCGCACGCTGCGGCGGCCCGAGCAGGACCATGGCGACCCGTGGCGTGCCGGCACGCTCGAATGGCTGCCGCCGCGCGAGTACGGCGTGCGCAGCATCCCGCCCGTGGATTCGCGCTACCCGCTGTGGCAGCGGCCCGCGCTGCCGCAGGAGGTCGAGGCCGGGCGCTTCTGGCTGCCGGGCACGGTGTTCGGCGGACGCGAGACGCTGGTGACCAGCCTGGTCGCGGCACGGCCGATGCACCTGCTGCGCCTGCCGACCGACAGCTGGTGGCCGCTCGTGGCGGCGGCAGGCACGGCTGGGTTCTTCCTGCTGCTCACCGTGTCGCAGCCGCTGCCGGCCTTCGCCTGCGGCGTGCTCGCGGTGGCCTGCATCATGCGCTGGCTCTGGGACTCGGACCAGCCCCCGCCGGTCGCCACGGTCGACGTGGGTCATGGCGTGCAGCTGCCGGTCGGCGCGCGCGGCGCCGCCTCGCATTCCTGGTGGGCGATGGTGGTGCTGATCGCGGTGGACATGACGATCTTCGCCTCGCTGCTGTTCACGCATGTCCACCTCGCGATGGCGGGCGACGTGTGCCCGCCGCCGGGCGCGGCGCTGCCCGACCGGCGCTGGCCGGCGGGTGCGGGGCTGCTGCTCGCCGCGGGCTCGCTCGCGATGGTCGTCGCCATGCGCGCGCTGCGCAGCGCGCAGGCCCGCGAACAGCGCGGACTGCGGCTGCTGGTGGCGTTCGCGATGGCCTGCGTGGCCGGCTCGGCCGTGCTCGACATCGGCGGCCACCTGCAGGCCGGACTCGATCCGCGCGCGCAGGGCTGGAGCGCCTCGGTGGGCATGCTGCTGGGCTGGCAGGGCTTTCACGTCGCCGTGCTGATGCTGATGGGCGGCTACCTGCTCGTGCGCTCCTGGGCCGGGCGGCTGCAGCCCGCGGCACGCGCCACCCTCGACAACACCGCCCTCATGTGGCACTGCGTGACGGTGCAGGGCATCGTCGGCGCGCTCGCGGTGCAACTGGTGCCGCGGCTGCTGGGCTGAGCGCGCCGACAGCCTCCTACAACACGACGGTCCGCCGGCCGATGGGTGCGGAATTTTCCGCGCACAGAGTGGTCATCCTGGGCACTGAAATCGACGCCGGCGTTCCCCAGAGATGCCGGTGGGAGACACATCCATGACAAGCGCCAATCCGGTCATTTCTTCCGACCGTGTCGAAGGCACGTCGGTCTACAACGCCGCCGGCGACAAGCTCGGCACCATCGACGAGATCATGATCGACAAGGTCTCGGGCCAGGTCTGCTATGCCGTGATGGAGTTCGGCGGCTTCCTCGGCATGGGCACCGACCGCTATCCGATCCCGTGGTCGATGCTCAAGTACGACACCGCGCAGGACGGCTACGTGGTGCCGCTCGACAAGGCGCAGATCGAGGGCGCACCGCGCTATGCGAGCGACCGCGTGCCCGAGTACGACGACACGTACAAGGGCACCGTCGACAAGTACTACGGGCTCTAAGCGCTTGCGGGCGCGGTCAGACTGAAGGCGGCCCACGGCATGCGCGACAGCGCCTGGTCCAGCGAAAGAAGCTGAGCCTCGGTCCGGAGCGTTTCGCCGGTCAGCACGTTCTCCAGCACCGCACCTTCGAGCCCCGCGGGCAGCCGCAGCGTGGTGCCGCGCCAGGCGCTGCCCTCGGGCAGCTTCGGCACGCCGTCCGCGCCGGCCCGCGCGATGCCGGTGAACAGCCGCCCCGCCAGCACGATCAGCATGCGCCCTTCGTGCCGCCGCGCGAACGCCACCACATGGCGCGCGAGCGGCCCTTCGACCGCGAGTCCTTCGTAGCCGCCGTCGCGGAACAGCGCCGGATCGTCGCGCCGCAGCGAGAGCATGCGCCAGATGAACCAGAGCTTGGCGCTGCCGTCGTGCGGCGCCGCGGCGAGTGCCTGCAGCCGCGCCGCGGCATCGGGCGCACCGGCAGCCGCCTGCAGCGCGGCCAGCCGCTCGCTGCGCAGCGCGTAATCGACCGGCCGCCGGTTGTCGGGATCGACCAGGCTCAGGTCGATCAGCTCGCTGCCCTGGTAGAGATCGGGCACGCCGGGCGAGCCGTACTTCAGCAGCGTGAGCGTGAGGCCGTTCCAGGCGCCGAACCACGACAGCCGGTCGGCCATGCGCTGGATGTCGGCGAGGCAGCCGTCCTCGTCGCGGTCGCCGAGGATGCCGTTCACCAGCGCCTCGAGCGCGGCCTCGTAGGCCTCGTCGGGCTGCGTCCAGCGCGTGCGCACCTTGGACTCGCGCGCCGCCTTGCGCATGTACTGCTGGATGCGCTCGGCGTACGCCGGCGCGGCCTCGGCATCGAGCCCGCCGAAGGGCAGCGTGCCGAGCAGCGTCTGGTAGAGCAGGTAGGCGTCGGCGCGCGAAGGCCCTTCGGCTTCGTCGCCGCGGCGCGCATGCCAGCGCACCAGCGCGTCGCGCCACTCGTCGGGCATTTCCGAGAGCACGTCGATGCGGTTGCGGACTTCCTCGGAACGCTTGTTGTCGTGCGTCGAGGTCGCGAGCATCGTGTGCGGCCAGTGGCGCGCGCGGTCGGCGCTGAGCGCATGGAACTCGTCGACGTCGAAGCCGAAATGATCCGGCTCGCCGCCCACCTCGTTGAGCGCGCTGAGCGGGAAGTAGCGGTAGAAGGCCGTGTCCTCCACGCCCTTGGCCGCCACCGGCGCGCTGAACTGCTGGAAGCGCATCGCGAAGCGGCGCACGCGCACGGCCAGCGCGGCCGGCGCGCCGGGCACCGCCTCGCCGCGCAGCGCGCGCCGCACGAAGCCGAACACCGAGCGGTCCGTGTCCTGGCTCTGCCGCTCGGCCTCGCGCGTGGCGGCATCGATGAAGTGCGCGTCCTGCGCCGAGGGTGCCTCGATCACGTAGGTGCGGTAGACCGGCATGCAGGCCGCCACCGCCGCCAGCGCGCGGCGCAGCGCATTGAGCGTGAAGTCGCGCGTGCTGCGGTCGGCGCGCGCGATGCGCAGCAGCTCGGTCGAGAGCACGTTGAGCTCCGAGGACAGCGCGCTGCGCATCACCTCCTGCTTGCCGGTGCGCGCGATGGTGTCGAAATCCCGCGGGTCGCGCGTGAAGGCGTGCCAGACGTCGCGCAGCGCATCGGCCGCGCCGGTGTCGAGCAGCACGCCGTTCGCCACGTTGGCGAAGCGGTAGCCGGTGGTGCCGTGCACATGCCATTCGAGCGGCACCTCTTCGTCGGCCGCGGCGATCTTCTCGGCCACCACGTAGAGCGGCCGCGCGGGCCGGCCCTCGGCGTCCGCGGGCGGCAGCACGAAGCCGGCGCGCCGCGCATGGCCTTCCTGCAGCTGCCGGAAGTAGCGCGCGGGATCGTACAGGCCGTCGGGGTGGTCGATGCGCAGGCCGTCCACCACGCCCGCGGCCGTGAGCTCGAGCGCGAAGGACTGGGTGGCCTCGAAGACCTCCTCGCGTTCCATGCGCACCGCCGCGAGTTCGTTGATGTCGAAGAAGCGGCGGTAGTTGATCTCGTCCGAGGCGACGCGCCAGTAGGCGAGCCGGTAGGCCTGCACCTCGATCAGGCGGTCCAGCTCGTCGCGCGCCTCCTTGGAGGGCAGGTTGAGTTCGGCCACGGCCGCGGCCACCGCGCGCACGACGGCGGGATGCGCCGCGGCCAGCCGCGCGAGCCGGGCCTTGAACAGCACATGGTCGCGCATGCGTTCGTCGCGCTGCGCCGGCGTCACCGCCTCGCGCGGCGGCAGATGGCCGAACGAGGTCGACAGGCTCGCGAGCTCGGCCGCGAGCGCCGGCTCCTTCAGGTGCGGCACCGCGCGTTCGAGCACGGCGGGATAGCTCTTGGGCGCGAGCGGAAAGCGGTGGTCGAAATAGCGCAGCGCGAAGCTGCCCTGCTCGGGCTCGAAATGCAGCACGAGTTCGCCGTTCTCCAGCACCTCGCCGTAGTGCCCGCCCAGCACCGGCAGCAGCACCTTGCCCGCGAGCTCCGGGTTGAGCGGATGCCAGTCGATGTCGAAATGCTGCGCGAAGCGCGAGGCCGGACCATGCTCGAGCACGTCCATCCACCAGGCGTTGTCGGCGCCGAGCACGCCCATGTGGTTGGGCACGAGGTCGAGCAACTGCCCGAGCCCGTTCGCGCGCAGCGCCGCGACGAAGCGCGCGAAGCCCTCGGCGCCGCCGAGTTCGGGATTGACCTCGGCATGGGCCACCACGTCGTAGCCGTGCGTGCTGCCCGCGCGGGCGCGCTGGATCGGCGAGCAATAGACGTGGCTCACGCCGAGCTGCGCCAGGTAGGGCAGCACGCGGATCGCGTCGTCGAAGCCGAAGTCCTTGTGGAACTGCAGCCGGTAGGTGGCGCGCGGCACGCGGGCCTGCTGCACCGGCACCGGCACGGGCTCGCCGACCACGGCCGGCCGCGGGCGCGCCGCGCGCAGCCCTTCGGCCAGACCCTGCATCGCTTCGCCGGCGACGAGCGACTGCACGCTCTGCGGCAGCTTGCGGCGCCAGTTGGGATGGGTGTCGATGGTGCCCGGCATGTTGGCCTGCTCCACCTCGCCCGCCACGTCTTCGAGCTGGAACACCATCAGCGCCGCGGGCGCGGCGGCCAGGAAGGCATGGACCGCCTGCATCACGCGTTGCGACGGCAGCGGCTGCGACAGCGCCTGCGCGGCCTCGTCGGGCGCGAGCAGTCCGGCGTCGCGCACCGCGAGCACCAGGCGAACGCGCTCCTGCGCGCGGTCGAGCAGTTGCGCATCGAACACCTTCGGATCGGGGAAGAGGCCGAGCGACAGCCGCAGCCGCAGATCGTGGCCGGCCCACCAGCCCGCCAGCGTGGCGAGGTCGTGCGTGCTCACGGCGACGAGCGCGGCCGGCGGATAGTCCGCGGGCGGCCTGAAACCGCCGCCCTGCTTCTCGAAATAGAGCAGCCGGTACGACAGCACGTCGGCGGCGGCGAGCGCGTGGCGCATCGCGTCCTCGACGGTGCCGAGGTCTTCGCCGACCACCAGGCAGCGCTGGCGGTGGCTCTCGACCGCGACGATCGCGAGCAGTTCCTCGACGGGATAGCGCACGTAGGCGCCGTCGTGCGGCCTGCGGTCGGGCGGAATCCAGAACAGGCGCATCAGTCCCATCGCATGGTCGATGCGCAAGGCACCCGCATGCCGCATGTTGGCGCGCAGCATCTGGATGAAGGGCGCATGGTGATGCAGCCGCAGCCGGTCCGGCCGCAGCGGCGGCAGCCCCCAGTTCTGGCCCGCGGGATTGAACTCGTCGGGCGGCGCGCCGATGCTCGCGCCGACGGCATAGCAGTCCTGCGCGGTCCAGGCGTCGGAGCCGCCGCGGTCCACCGAGACCGCGAGGTCGAGGTAGAGGCCGATGCCCATGCCGCGCGCCTCGCAGCGTGCGCCCGCGCGTGCGAGCTGATCCTCGGCAATCCATTGCAGGTACTGGTGGTAGCGCACCCGCTGCGCATGCCGGGCTTCGAAGACGCGCACCTCGGGCGCATCGAGGCGCCGATAGGCCTCGGGCCAGGCCAGCCAGCCCCAGCAGTCCGGATCGGCCGCGGCGAAATGCGCCTGCAGCGCCTCGAACAGCGCATGCCGGCGCAGCGCCTCGCCCTTCGCCGCAACGAAGGTCAGGAAGGCTTCGCCGCGCGCATCGGCCGCTTCGCCGACCGCCGTGAGATGCCGCGTTCGGAAGTGCTCGAACAGCAGTTCCAGCACCTCGGCCTTCGCGGCCGCGACGCCGGCATGGTCGACCAGCGGCGCCGCGCGCAGCGCCGCAAGACGGGCCTGGAAGCCCGGCGACGCGACCAGCGCACGCGCAGGCTCGCAGGCGGCGAAGTCGTCGACCGCCTCGACGTCGATGTAGAGCACGTTGATCCACTGCCGCGAGGAGGGGCTGTAGGGACTCGCGTGCCGGGGTTCGGTCGGGAACAGCGCATGCAGCGGGTTCAGGCCGATCACGTCGGCGCCCTGTTCCGCCATGCCGTCGATCAGGACCTCGAGGTCGCCGAAATCGCCCATGCCCCAGTTGCGCGCCGAGCGCAGCGCATAGAGCTGGACCGCCGGCCCCCAGACGCGGCCGCCGTCGCGCACCGCATGCGGCCGGTAGCAGCGGCCCGGCGAGGCGATGACCAGCGTCTCGCCCGCGAGGCCGTCGATCTGCAGCCAGTGGTAGCCCGCCGCGAGCGGGGGCGCGAGGTGCAGCGCGCAGCCGCCCTCGTGCGCGGGCTGCGCCTCGGCCTCGCCCTGCTGTTCGCGGCCGGCTTCGTCGCGCAGCCGCCAGCGCCGCCTGCCGGCCGCCTGCGAGGGCAGCAGCACGCGGCCGTGCGGCGCATCGGCCGCGAGCACCTGCACGGGCGGCATCGCCGGCAGCGACGAGCCGCCCGAGGCGGCATCGTCGAGTGCGTCGGCCGCGGCGGCGAGGTCGCCCGAGACGCCGAACTCGGCCAGCAGGGCTGCAAGGTTCTCGGCCGAGGCCGCGCGGTGCGTGCCGAACGCATCGTGGTAGGCGGCGGAGATGCCGTAGTGCCGGCACAGGCGTTCGAGCGCGGCCTGCGCGCGTGGATCCGAATCATGCACCGGTGATGTCCTCCAGGGTGGCATGCACCGCGCCGCGCTCGAGCTGCAGGCCGCCCGCGCCGTCGGCATGCGTGCCCATGCTGTGGATCACCTCGCCGGGCGGGGCCTCGGCCCGCGCCGAGGCCTGCGCGCCGAGATGCGCGACGAGGTGGAGGCGCCTCGCGGGGGCCGATGCGCCCTCGCCCTGGAATTCCCAGTGGATCTGCACAATGCCGTCCTTGCAGCGATGGCTGCCCGCGCCGCGCGCGCCAGCGAAGTGCGGCACCAGCAGCCGGTGCCGCGTCTCGAGCAGCTTCTGCATCTCGCACAGCCGCGCGAAATGCGGCTGTGCGCCGCGCTCGCGCCAGCGCAGCTTCGAGGCCAGGAAGGTCTGCTCCGCATTGGGATCGGGAATGCGCGCGCGCTCGGCCTCGTGGGCGAACGCGGCGAAGCCGCTGAACTCCGCGCGCCGCCCTTCGGCCACCGCGGTCGCGAGTTCCGGCCCGAAGTCGCAGAAGAACAGGAACGGCGAGGAGGCGGCGAACTCGTCGCCCATGAAGAGCATCGGCACGTGCGGCGACAGCAGCAGGCAGGCGAAGGCCGCGCGCAGCAGCACCGGGTCGGCGAAGGCGTGAATGCGCTCGCCGAAGGCGCGGTTGCCGACCTGGTCGTGCGTCTGCAGGTACGAGACGAAGGCGGTCGGGGGCAATTGCGTGCTCGGCTCGCCGCGCCGCTCGCCGTCGCGGAACGGCGAGGGCTGGCCCTGGTAGATGAAACCTTCGGCGAGCGCGCGCGCGAATCCCGCGGCCGGATCGTCGGCGAAGTCGACGTAGTAGCCGTCGCGCTCGCCGGTGGCGAGCACGTGCGCCGCATGGTGCAGGTCGTCGTTCCATTGCGCGGTGCCGGCCACCGGCCGACCGTCCTTGCCCCGTGCGAGCAGCGCGGCCTGGTTGGCGTCGTTCTCGAGCACCAGGTGCACCTGCCGCCCGCGCGCGGGGCCGGCGTCGAGCGCCGCGCGGATCTCCGCGACGATGTGCGTGGGCGAAGCGTCGCGGATGGCGTGGATCGCGTCCATGCGCAGGCCGTCGAAGTGGAACTCCTCGATCCAGTAGAGCGCGTTGTGGATGAAGAAGTCGCGCACGGTGCGCGCGCCCGGACCGTCGAAGTTGATCGCCGCGCCCCAGGGCGTGCGTTCGGCCGTGTTGAAGAACTCGGGGCAGTACGCATGCAGGTAGTTGCCTTCGGGACCGAAGTGGTTGTAGACCACGTCGACGAGCACCATCAGGCCAAGGCCGTGCGCCGCGGCGACCAGCGCCTTGAGCTCGTCCGGCGTGCCGTAGCTCGCGTCGGGCGCGAACTGCAGCACGCCGTCGTAGCCCCAGTTGCGCGCGCCCGGAAAGTCCGCGAGCGGCATGAGTTCGATCGCGGTGACGCCGAGCTCGGCGAGTTCGGCCAGGCGCTCGCGTGCCGCGCTGAACGTGCCCTCGTCGGTGAAGGTGCCGATGTGCAGCTCGTAGACCACGGCTTCGTGCCAGGGGCGGCCGCGCCAGTCGCCGTCGTTCCATTCGAACTGCCCGGGATCGACGATCTCGCTCGGGCCGTGCACGTCCTCGGGATTGAAGCGCGAGGCCGGGTCGGGCAGCGTGGTGCCGTCGGCGAGGCGGAAGGCGTAGCGCTCGCCGGGGCGTGCGTGCGCGAGCGTGAGGCGGTGCCATCCGTCGGCGCCGCGCGCCAGCGGATGCGTGGCGGCCGCGCCGCCGGCGGGCGTGTGCACCAGCGCGATGCCTTCGGCCGAGGGCGCCCAGAGCGCGAAGTCGACGCCGCCGGCATGCGGGGTAGCGCCAAAGGGCATGGAGTGGATGCGCTTCATGGTCGGACGTCCGGTCGGCTCAGCACCGCGAGCGAGCGGCACTGCAAGGGGTAGGCAGGTTCGGACCAGGCCGGCGCGAGCGCGGCCATGTCCTCGGTGGGGGGTGGCGGGGTGCCGCTCGCGGTGTCGAGCAGCAGGCGCCAGGCGCCATAGGTCGAGCTCGGCAGCGTGAACGGAATCTCGTCGTGGTGCGCGTTGAACAGCACCAGGAAGTCGTCGTCGTGCAGCGTCTCGCCGCGCGGTCCGCGGTCGGCGATGCCGCCGCCCGAGATGAACATCGCGAAGCAGCGCGCGTGGGCGTCGCTCCAGTCCTCGGGCCGCATCTCGGCGCCGTCGGGCCGCAGCCAGACGACGTCGGTCACGCTCTCCGTCTCCCCCGGGCCGCCCGCGAAGAAGCTGCGGCGGCGGAACGACGGATGGGCGCGCCGCAGCGCGATGACCCGCTCCACGAAGGTGATCAGCGCCTGCCGCTCGGGCGTGGGCGTCCAGTCGAGCCAGCTGAGCGGGTTGTCCTGGCAGTAGGCGTTGTTGTTGCCGTTCTGCGTGTGGCCACGCTCGTCGCCGGCCAGCAGCATCGGCACGCCCTGCGACAGCAGCAGCGTGGCGAGCAGGTTGCGCTTCTGGCGCTCGCGCAGCGCCTTGATCTCGGGATCGTCGGTCGGCCCCTCGGCGCCGCAGTTCCAGGAGATGTTGTGGCTGTGGCCGTCGCGGTTGCCCTCGCCGTTGGCCTCGTTGTGCTTGTCGTTGTAGGAGACGAGGTCGTTGAGCGTGAAGCCGTCGTGCGCGGTGATGAAGTTGATGCTGGCGGTGGGCCGCTTGCCCGACCATCCGTAGATGTCTTCCGAGCCGGAGAGGCGCTTGCCGACCTCGCCGATCAGTCCGCCGTCGCCCTTCCAGAAGCCGCGCATGCCGTCGCGGTACTGGTCGTTCCACTCGGCCCAGCCGGCCGGGAAGTTGCCGACCTGGTAGCCGCCGTGGCCCAGGTCCCAGGGCTCGGCGATCAGCTTCACGCCGTTGAGCGTCGGGTCCTGGCGGATCGCGTCGAAGAAGCCGCCGAGGTTCTCGACCTTGCCGGATTCGCGCGCCAGTGCCGAGGCGAGGTCGAAGCGGAAGCCGTCGACGTGCATTTCCTCGACCCAGTAGCGCAGCGAATCCATCACGAGCTGGAGCGCGCGCGGATGCTCGAGATTCACGGTGTTGCCGCAGCCGGTGAAGTCGTCGTAGTAGCGGCGGTTCTCGGCATTGACCATGTAGTAGGAAGCGTTGTCCACGCCCCGCATCGACAGCGTGGGACCGAGCTGGTTGCCCTCGCAGGTGTGGTTGTAGACCACGTCAAGGATCACCTCGATGCCCGCCGAGTGCAGGGTCTTGACCATGGTCTTGAACTCCTTCACCTTGCCCGAGGCGCTGTAGCGCGTTTCGGGCGCGAAGTAGGCGAGCGAGTTGTAGCCCCAGTAGTTCTGCAGCCCCTTCTCGGCCAGGTGCCGGTCGTTGAGGAAACTGTGCACCGGCAGCAGCTCGACGGTGGTGACGCCGAGCCGCTTGAGGTAGTCGACCACGGGCGCGCAGCAGAGGCCGCCGTAGGTGCCGCGCAGCGCGGTCGGCACCTCGGGATGGCGCATCGTGAAGCCGCGCACGTGCATCTCGTAGATCACCATGTTCTGCCACGGCACCGACGGCCGGCGGTCGTCGCCCCAGGTGAAGGCGGTCTCGAGCACGCGGCCCTTGGGCATCAGCGGCGCGCTGTCGCGGCGGTCGAAGGACAGGTCTTCGCGCTTGCTGCCGACGGTGTAGCCGTAGAGCGCATCGCCCCAGCGCAGCTCGCCGACCAGGTCCTTGGTGTAGGGATCGACCAAGAGCTTGTGCGGATTGAAGCGATGGCCTTCCTCGGGCTTGTACGGGCCATGGACCCGGTAGCCGTAGGCGAGGCCCGGCCGGGCCTCGGGCAGGTAGCAGTGCCACACGCCGTCGGTGCGCTCCCGGACCGGGATGCGCTGGACCTCGTGGCGGCCCTTCTCGTCGAAGAGACAGAGTTCCACGCCCTGCGCGTGCTGTGAAAAGAGCGCGAAATTGACACCCTCCCCGTCCCAGGTGGCGCCTCGCGGATAAGGTCGCCCCGGCCAGACGGCCGTGATCGGATTGCCTTTGCTGCTGCGTGTCATCAAGTTGCTGTCGACGGAAGAAAGAAGGAAGGCACGAAAGGAGGAAGCACGGGCCCCACGGCTCAGCGCGGCGGGCGCTCGCCGGGCGAGGCGGGCTTGCGCGGTACGCCGGCATCGATGCCGGTCGTGCCGGTGCGGCTGCCGTCGGCGTCCGGCAGGCGCGGCCACCAGCGTTCGATCTGCGCCGCGGCCCAGTCCTTGCCGGCGAGGCCGAAGGCCAGCGCGAGCGCGAACACGATGCCCGCGAGCACCACCAGGAAGCTCTCGCGCACGATGTCGCCGCCCACCTTCACCTGGTCCAGCGCGATCAGGATCACGAAGGCCATGACCGCATAGCGCGCGATGCGCCCGAGCAGCACCGCATCGCGCATCTCCACGCCGCGCAGGTAGCTCGACACGGCTTCGCCGACGAAGCGCGCGAAGTACGAGCCGAAGGCGAGCACCAGCAGCGCGACGAAGAGGTTCGGCACGAACCACACGACGCGGCCGAGCAGGTCGGCGATGTAGCTCAGGCCGAGCCCGTTGAAGGCCATGAGCAGCGCCGCGAGGATCACGAGCCAGTAGGCCATCACGCCGATCAGGCTGCTGGTGTCGCCGGACCAGCCGCCCTGGCGCAGGAAGTTGTCGAGGCCCGCGCGCTCGGTCAGCACGTTGAAGTTGATCGCGCGCAGCCCCCGCGTGACCGCGAAGCGCACGGTCTTGGCGATCAGCCAGCCGGCCAGCACCACCACGAGCGCGATGGCGAGCCTGGGCACGAAGGCGCCGATCTGGAAAAGCATTGCGTTCAGGGGTTCGAGGTGAATGCCGAAGCGGTCCATGTGTTTCTCCCGGGGGTGGCGGCGGTGGTTGCGAAGGAATGCGGCGGGCGCGGCGACGAGGCGCGGGCGGGCATCAGGCGGCCCGCTCCGGCGGCAGCATCGCGAGCACGCCGTTGAGCGGCACCTGCGCCCAGTCGGTGCGGTTGTTGAGCTCGTAGCGCAGCTCGTAGAGCGCCTTCTCGAGCTCGAACAGGGCCAGCAGCTCGGCGTCGAGCGGCTGCCCGGCGCCGCCCTCCTGCGCGAGCGCCTGCGCATAGCCGTCCATGAAGGCCTGCCGCGTGGCCTGCTCCCAGGCCGCGGCCGCCGGCGCGAGGTAGGCCGCCTCCTCGATGCTCTGTGCCACGCGGCGCAGCGCGGACCAGCGCGCGTAGTTGAAGGAGCGCAGCATGCCCGCGACGTCGCGCAGCGGCGATCCCTTGGCGCGCCGCTCGTCGAAGCTGCGCGCGGGCTCGCCCTCGAAGTCGATGATCACGAAGTCGTTGTCCTTCACCAGCACCTGGCCGAGGTGGAAGTCGCCGTGGTAGCGGGTCTTGAGGGCGCCCTGCGTCCGCGGCCGCCGTGCGGCGATCAGGGCCTGCAGCGCGCGCTCCATCGACAGCAGCGTCTGCGCATCGGCCTGCACCGGCGCGGGCAGCTGGGCGAGCCGCTCGCGCAGCAGCGCGAGCGTGGCGGCAACGTCGCTTCCCGCCTGCGCCGTGTAGCGTGCGACGTCCTCCGGCAGCAGCACCTCGGGCTCGAAGGCCGCGGCGCCGGTGCGCATCGCGAGCGCGTTGTGCAGCTCGGCGGTGCGCTGGCCCAGCACGGTCATGAGCGCGAGGAAGCCGCCGTGCGCCGCGAGCGGATCGGGCAGCGGCCCGGCGGTGGTCGCCACGTCGCGCAGGAAGCGGTCGAGGTAGTCGAGCGTGTGGTCCCAGCCGTCGCCCTGGTTCGGCACGTAGCCCTGCACCATCGCGAGCGTCATCGTGCGGCCGTCCTTGCCGATGTACTCGAGCGCCCCGAGCACCGGCACGCAGGCCGGGTACTTGGCGACCTCGGTCAGGAAGCGGCCCATCTCGAGTTCGGGGTTGAGGCCCTCGCGCAGGTTGCGGTAGCCCTTGAGGAACAGGGTCTCGTCGAGCGTGAGCACCGTGTTGCTGCTCACGCCGCTCGGGCGTCCCACCGGCAGGGCCGCGATGTCGGCCCGGATGCCCGCGAAGGCGGAGGTCGGCCGGAAGCGCAGGCTGCCGTTGGCGGTGGGCAGCTCCATGCCGTCGCGGATGGCCTGCACCAGCGCGCGGCAGAAGGCCTCGTCGTAGAAGGCGTCGCCCATGAGACCGACCTGCGCCTGCTGGCGCACCTTGGCGAGCGCGGCTTGTGCCACGCCGGCCATGCGCTCCTCGTCGCGCTCCTCCCAGGCCAGCGCGAGCGGCATGAAGTAGGTGGCGCCGCCGGAGGGCCCGTCGAGTTCGAGCAGCGGCAGCATCCAGCTCAGCCCGCCGGCTTCCCAGATCGCCTGATCGGCGAGGCGGGCGCGCGCGATCGGCGTGCCCTTGGAGGCATACCAGCGCTGGATCTCGATGTGGCGCGGCAGGACCTCGAGCTCGAACTGGTTGCGCATGCGCTCCGACATGCCGATGCGCCAGGGCATCACGCGGTCGCGGAAGAAGCTGGTCCAGCCGTCGAACAGCACCAGCGTGGGCCACTCCTGCAGCGCCACGCCCTCCTGGTGCCAGCTCGGCATCTCGGCATCGGACGTGAGCCGGAACCAGTAGAAACCGTACGAGGCCAGGGTGAGCAGGTACGGCAGCTCGCCGATCGGCGGGAACGCCGCGCGGCCGAGCATCTCGATCGGCACCCGGCCCTTGAACTCCGAGAGATCGAGTTCGACCGGCTGCGCCGCGCGCGAGAGGTTGAACACCGCGAGGATGATGTCGTCGCCGTACTCGGTCAGGTAGGCGAGGATCTTGCGGTTGCCGGGCTTCAGGAAGCGCCGCTTGCCGCGGCCGAAGGCATGGCTGGTCTTGCGCACGGCGAGCATGCGCTTGGTCCAGTTGAGCAGCGAGCTGCTGTCGCGTGCCTGGGCTTCGACGTTGAGCGCCTCGTAGCCGTACATCGGGTCCATGATCGGCTGCAGGTAGAGCCGCTGCGGATCGGCGCGCGAGAAGCCGGCGTTGCGGTCGGGGCTCCACTGCATCGGCGTGCGCACGCCGTTGCGGTCGCCCACGAACACGTTGTCGCCCATGCCGATCTCGTCGCCGTAGTAGATGATCGGCGAGCCCGGCATCGACAGCAGCATCGCGTTCATGAGCTTCACGCGGTCGATGTCGTTCTCCATCAGCGGCGCGAGGCGGCGGCGGATGCCGAGGTTAATGCGCGCGCGCATGTCGGCCGCGTACATGTTGTACATGTAGTCGCGCTCCTTGCTGGTCACCATCTCGAGCGTGAGCTCGTCGTGGTTGCGCAGGAAGATGGCCCACTGGCAGCCCTCGGGGATGTCGGGCGTCTGCTGCATGATCTCGACGATCGGATGCCGGTCTTCCTGCGCGATCGCCATGTACATGCGCGGCATCAGCGGGAAGTGGTAGGCCATGTGGCACTCGTCGCCGTCGCCGAAGTATTCGCGCACGTCCTCGGGCCACATGTTGGCCTCGGCGAGCAGGAAGCGGTTCTTGTACTGCGCGTCGATCGCGGCGCGCAGCTTCTTGATCACCGCATGGGTCTCGGGCAGGTTCTCGTTGCTCGTGCCGTCGCGTTCCACGAGGTACGGAATGGCGTCGAGCCGGAAGCCGTCCACGCCCATGTCGAGCCAGAAGCGCATCACCTTGAAGATGGCTTCGAGCACCGCCGGGTTGTCGAAGTTGAGGTCGGGCTGGTGGCTGAAGAAGCGGTGCCAGTAGTAGGCCTTGGCCACCGGGTCCCAGGCCCAGTTCGAGGTCTCGGTGTCGGTGAAGATGATCCGCGTGCCCTGGTAGATCTGGTCGGTGTCGCTCCAGACGTAGAAGTCGCGCTCGGGCGAACCGGGCGGCGCGTTGCGCGCGGCCTGGAACCAGGGGTGGTCGCTCGAGGTGTGGTTGATGACCAGCTCGGTGATCACGCGCAGCCCGCGCTTGTGCGCCTCGTCGAGCATCTCGCGGAAATCCTCGACCGTGCCGTACTGCGGGTTCACGTCCTCGTAGGCCGAGATGTCGTAGCCGTCGTCGCGCAGCGGCGAGGGGTAGAACGGCATCAGCCAGATGGTGTTGACGCCGAGCTCCTTGACGTAGTCGAGCTTGGCGGTCACGCCCTTGAAGTCGCCGAAGCCGTCGTTGTTGGTGTCGAAGAAGGCCTTGACGTTGAGCTGGTAGATCACCGCGTCGCGGTACCAGAGCGGATCGTCGCTGGTGTCGATCTCGACCGTTTCAAGCGCAATGTGGGAGACAGGTGCGTTCATCTTCTTGCGCCCTCACAGAAAGTAGTCGAAATCGCGTTCGTCGCTCTGGCGGCGCCGCACCACGAAGATGTGCGCGGGTCACGCTGTGCGGGTCGAGCCGCACGTAGTGCCACTCGCCCTGCCAGGTGAAGCGCTGGCCGCTCAGCAGGTCGTGCATCTGGAACTCGCGCCCGGGCTCGACGCCCACGCTCTTCGGGTCGAGGCCGATCCAGCCCGACTGCACGTTGTGCGGATCGAGGTTGACCACGGTGACGATCACGTTCTCCCCGCCTTCCGAGGCCTTGGCGTAGGCGAGCAGCTGGTCGTTCTCGACCGGCAGGAAGCGCAGGCTGCGGTCCCACTGCAGCGCCGGGTTCTCGCGCCGGATGCGGTTCACGCGCGCGATGAAGGGCGCGAGGCTCGAAGGATCGTCATGGTTCCAGTGCCGCAGCTGGTACTTCTCGGAGTCGCGGTACTCCTCGCTGCCGGGTTCGCGCGGCGTGTGCTCGCGCAGTTCGAAGGCCGGACCGTAGATGCCGTAGTTGGCCGCCAGCGTGGCGGCGAGCACCAGCCGCGCCATGTAGACCGAGGTCTCGCCGCCCTGCAGTTGCTCGTGCAGGATGTCGGGCGTGTTGGGCCAGACGTTGGGCCGGAAGTAGTCGACGCCGGGCGCGGTGGACAGCTCGGTGAAGTATTCGATCAGCTCCTGCTTGGTGTTGCGCCAGGTGAAGTAGGTGTACGACTGCGAGAAGCCCAGCTTCGCGAGCCGATGCATCACCTTGGGCCGCGTGAAGGCCTCGGCAAGGAAGATGACCTCGGGTTTCTCGCGCCGGATCTCGCCGATCACCCACTCCCAGAACGGGAAGGCCTTGGTGTGCGGGTTGTCGACGCGGAAGATGCGCACGCCCTCCCCGATCCAGTGCTCGATGACGCTGCGCAGCTCGGCCCAGAGGCCGCGCCAGTCCTCGCTCTCGAAGTTGAAGGGATAGATGTCCTGGTACTTCTTGGGCGGATTCTCGGCGTACTGCACGCTGCCGTCGGGACGCCAGCGGAACCAGTCAGGATGCGCCTTCACGTACGGATGGTCGGGCGCGCACTGGAAGGCGATGTCGAGCGCGAGCTCGATGCCGTGCGAAGCGGCCTGGTCACGCAGGTGGCGGAAGTCCTCGGGCGTGCCGAGCGCCGGCAGGATCGACTTGTGGCCGCCCTCGGCGGCGCCGATGGCCCACGGGCTGCCGACGTCGTCGGGGCCCGCGACCAGCGTGTTGTTCGGCCCCTTGCGCTGCATCCGACCGATGGGATGGATCGGCGGGAAATAGAGCACGTCGAAGCCCATGGCCGCGATCGCCGGCAGCCGCGCCTCCACGTCCTTGAAAGTGCCATGGACGCCGGGCGTCGCGCTCGCCGAGCGCGGGAACAGCTCGTACCAGGTGCTGAACCGCGCCCTTTCGCGCTCGGCCTCGAGCGGCAGCTCGACGGGATAGCGCACCT
Organism: Variovorax sp. TBS-050B; assembly: GCF_029893635.1. Taxonomy (NCBI): domain Bacteria; kingdom Pseudomonadati; phylum Pseudomonadota; class Betaproteobacteria; order Burkholderiales; family Comamonadaceae; genus Variovorax; species Variovorax sp. TBS-050B. Next base: position 4,611,392 of record NZ_JARXYR010000002.1, read on the forward strand.
CGTGCCGGCGGTCGGGGTGGCGGCGCGCGAGCATCGCGAGTTCCTCGTCGAGCGCGAGCGCCTTGAGCGTGGTCACCTCGGAGGCCGGATTCGCGGCCACGGCATCGAGCTCGGTGGCCCAGTTCGCGAGCGCCTGCCGGTCGGCGCCCTCGGCGCGCTCGGCGGCCGCGGCGAGTTCGAGCGCACCCACCTGCAGCGCGATGCGCACGTCCTCGACGTCGACGCGGCGCGTGAGCTCGTGGCGCCACGATTCGAACGGATCGACCCATGCCACGACGGTGTAGACGTAGCGCCCGATCGCGGGCGGCGCGAAGCTGGCCTCCCAGACGTCGTTGACCAGCGGGGTCATCGGCACTTCGCGGAACTCGGCACGCCCGACGGGGCGCCAGCAGAGGTTGGCGCGCAGCACGTCGTGGCCGTCGGTGAAGCAGTGCGCCTTGACGTGCACCCGCTCGCCGATGGTGCACTTGACCGCGAAGCGGCCGTTGTCCACCGAAGGCAGGACGGCATCGACCACGGCGCGCCGGCTGCCGTCCTGGATGTCGGGGGCCACGAGGGCGGAAGTCTGGGGGGCTGCGAACAGTTTTTTCATCATCATGGGCGGTGCTCGAGGATCAGCGTGGACAACGGCGGCAGCGTGAGGCTGACCGCGTGACTGCGGCCGTGGGCCCGCACGGGCGCCGCCTCGACGCTGCCGAGGTTGCCCCAGCCGGAACCGCCGAACTCGACGGCATCGGTGTTGATGACTTCGGTCCAGAAGCCGCCCTTCGGTACGCCGAGCAGGTAGTTGGTGCGCGGCACCGGCGTCATGTTGCTCACCACCAGGAGCGGCGGTGCGCCGTCGCGCGCCTTGCGCAGGAACGCGAACACGCTGGCCTCGCTGTCGTCGGCGACGATCCATTCGAAGCCGGCCGGCGAGAAGTCCTGCTGGTAGAGCGCGGGCGAGGCGCGGTACACGCGGTTGAGCTGCGCGACGAGGCGCTGCAGGCCGCCGTGGTCCTGCAGGCCGCAGACCCACCATTCGAGTTCGCCGTCATGCGTCCACTCGCGCCGCTGGCCGAATTCGCCGCCCATGAAGAGCAGCTTCTTGCCGGGGTGCGTCCACATGAAGCCGAACAGCGCGCGCAGGTTCGCGAACTGCTGCCAGGTGTCGCCGGGCATCTTGTTGAGCAGCGAACCCTTGCCGTGCACCACCTCGTCGTGCGACAGCGGCAGGACGAAGTTCTCGTGGAAGGCGTACACCAGCGAGAACGTCAGCTTGTGATGGTGGTACTTGCGGTGGATCGGCTCTTCCTTCATGTAGGCGAGCACGTCGTGCATCCAGCCCATGTTCCACTTCTCGCCGAAGCCCAGGCCGTCCATGTCGGTCGGTCGCGAGACGCGCGGCCATGCGGTCGACTCCTCGGCGACGGTGAGCGTGTCGGGATGCTCGCGGTAGACGGCGCGGTTGAGCGTCTGCAGGAATTCGATCGCCTCGAGGTTCTCGCGGCCGCCGTGGCGGTTGGGAATCCATTCGCCGTGCTTGCGCGCGTAGTCGAGGTAGAGCATCGACGCGACCGCGTCCACGCGCAGGCCGTCGAGGTGGTAGCGGTCGAGCCAGAACAGGCCCGACGACACCAGGAAGCTGCGCACCTCGGTGCGCCCGTAGTTGAAGATGCTCGAGTTCCACTCGGGATGGAAGCCCTGGCGTGGGTCCGCGTGCTCGTACAGGTGCGTGCCGTCGAAGAAGGCGAGGCCGTGCTCGTCGGTCGGGAAATGCGAGGGCACCCAGTCGAGCAGCACGCCGATGCCTTCCTGGTGCAGATGGTCGACGAGGTACATGAAGTCCTGCGGCGAGCCGAAGCGCGAGGTGGGCGCGAAGTAGCCGGTGGTCTGGTAGCCCCACGAACCGTAGAACGGATGCTCGGTGACGGGCATGAGCTCCACGTGCGTGAAGCCCATCTGCTTCACGTAGGCCGCGAGTTCGTGCGCGATCTCGCGGTAGCCCATGAACTGGCCTTCGCGGCGCCGCCAGGAGCCCAGGTGCACTTCGTAGACGGACATCGGCGCGTCGAGCGCGTTGCGCGCCGCGCGCGTGGCCATCCATTCGGCGTCGTTCCACCGGTACGCGAGATCGCAGATGCGGGAGCCGGTCGCGGGCGGCAGCTCGGCGCAGAAGGCGAAGGGATCGGCCTTGTCGACCACGTAGCCGCCGAAGCGCGAGCGGATGCGGTACTTGTAGGCCTGCCCGGGTGCGGCCTGCGGCACGTGGCCGACCCAGATGCCGGTGCCGCCCGGTTCTGGCGTCAGCGGGTCGGCATCGCCGGACCAGTAGTTCCAGTCGCCGACGACCGACACCGATTCCGCGTTGGGTGCCCACACCGCGAAGCGTGCGCCGCCCTCGCTGGAAAGATGACAACCGAGATGGTCGTAGAGGCGGGCGTGCGTTCCTTCACGGAACAGGTAAGCGTCCTGCGCTTCGAAGCCTGAAGGCGGTTGAGTCACTGGCACCGGCTTCCTTTCTTTTCAGGGGGCCGGAACCGGGTGTTCAAAGGAACACGCGCTCGGTCTTCACACGGCCTGTATAGGAACTTACAAAAACATTCCGATGCACCGTGTCGGAGAGATGCCCGTCCCCTTGCGTGCCGTGCGGGGGGTACGTGATTTATGTCACGTTGTGATCAAAACATCCTCGAAGGTGGCACGGGGTGCCATGGCCCTCGGCTCGGCGCGCGGCGCGAAGTCGCTGACGCCGAGGTCGATCGGCCGGTTGGGATTGGCGCGGTAACGGCGCAGCGCAGCGGCGCCGATGGCATCGAAATGCGTCTTGCAGGTCTCCAGCAGCCGGTCGCCGATGTTCCGCGTGCCGAACACGTCGTGCAAGGTCTCCTCCGAGATCTGCGCGATGATCCGCGCCCCCTCGGGTCCATCCGGGTAGACGGCGAACCGGACGGTCGCCGTGTCGAAGCAGTAGATGCCCTCGAAATCCATGTGTGTCTCCTGGTGATTCGCTGTCATGGCGACTGGATTGGGCGCGGAACGAGGCACCGGGCGGGATGGATTTCCGCGCATGTTCAGGAAGGATGTGGCCTACATGCGTTGAGAATTTTGCGAATCGTAAATACGGCCGGGTAAGACTTGCTGCAATCTTTGGCCGAAGCGCCCGCGTGCGAGCAGGCCCTTCCACCCCGCGCCGCGCGAGCGAGGACGCGGCAGTTCGCCGGGATAGTGGATGCGCGCCAGTTCCTCGCGGCCCTTTTCGGTGATGGCGAGCACCTGGGCGGCGGGTTCCGCGCCCGCAAGCTTCAGCGGATCGGCCGGCGCGGGCACGAAGGCGATGACGAGGCCGGCCTGGCGAAGAATCCGGATCTCGTCGATCTCCTTCGGCGTGCGGAACGACACGGGAAGGCGGGATGCGGCAATCTGCTTGAGCAGCTCCATCGGCATGACAAATCTCCTTAGGTTTGGAATGACGACTGAGTGACTGACCGAGGGGGTTGTCGACGACCTTCGAAATAGGTCTTCGGGCCCGGTCTTCAAGGGGGTCTGCAGATTGGTTTTTTTCGCTGCGCCATGCGCGGCCATAGCATGCGCGCGATCGCGCGGGCGCTGCAAGCCCCTCTTGAAAAAAAGGTCGCCGCGCCTATTTCGCAGAACGGAAGCGCCGGAGACGCCTCCGGCCTCCGGTTCAACTTTTTTCTGAATGGAGGTTTCGCCATGTACCGATCCCTGTTCCCGCGCGACGTGTTCGCCGAGATGGATCGCCTGCAGCGCGAGATGCAGCAGGCCTTCGATCTGTCTCCCACCATCCGCGGCTTCGGCCGCAACGGCTTTCCTGCGCTGAACGTCGGCGGCACGCCGCAGAGCGTGGAGATCTACGCGTTCGCGCCCGGCGTGGATCCGTCCAGCCTCGAGGTCAGCCTCGAGCGCGGCCTGCTCACCATCGCGGGCAAGCGCGGCAACGCACTGCCCCCTTCCGATGAGAAGGCGGCGATCCACATCAACGAACGCTTCGAAGGCTCGTTCCGCCGGGTGCTGACCCTGCCCGACGATGCCGACCCCGACGCGGTCAGCGCCAGGTACCGCGACGGCGTGCTGCACATCAGCGTGCAGCGCCGCGCCTCGTCCCAGCCGCGCCGCATCACCATCCAGTGAGGCCGGGCCATCGAGAGCGAAAGAGAAAGAAGAGTGCGTGTGAAGGAAGAAAGGAGTGAACATCATGAACACCACCACCAGCACCACCCCATCGTCCCGCGTGGCCGACCCGCAGCAACAGCAACAGCGAGAGGTCGCGCGCAGCAACCGGGACGGCGCGCGCTACAGCGATGCTGCGCTGACGCCGCCCGTGGACGTGATCGAGGACAGCGGCGGCATCACGCTCTATGCCGACCTGCCGGGCGTCTCGCGCGAGAAGCTCGGCCTGCACGTGGCCTCGGACACGCTGACCATCGACGCCGAGTCCGACATCTCGGTGCCCGAGGGCCTGCAGTCGAGCCACACCGAGGTGGGCCTGGCCCGCTTCCGCCGCGTGTTCACGCTGAGCAAGGAGCTGGACACGGCCGCGATCACGGCCGAGCTCTCGCAGGGCGTGCTCAAGCTGCGCATTCCGAAGGCGGAACATGCCCAGCCGAAGCGCATCGAGATCCAGACCGCCTGAGCCCGCCGATGCCCGACCGCGCCGGAGGCGATCGACGATGACGACGACGAGGAACGGCACCGAGTCCCTCGCGCGCCTGCGCGCCGACGCCGCCGCCCTGAGCCCGCGCGCCGCGCACATCGCGCTCGCCCTCATGCCGGCCGTCGATCACCTGCCGGACGCGTGGAAGGCAGGCCTGCAGAAGACGCTCGCGCACCGCGCGGGGGCGGCGGCACCGCTGTCGCCGCTCGAATTCGACGCGATCCGCGTCACTGCCGCGAGCCTGCCGCATGCGTATCCCGAATGGGTGGTGACCGATCCGGAGCATCCGAAGGCGCGCGCGCTGATCGTGCATGCGTGGAAGGAGGCGGAGCGGCATCGGCTGGGCGCGGGGCGGCCGGGCGCCTAGCGGCAGCCCTCCGCCTACGCCGATGTGCGCATCGCCCTACAACACCCGCGCGGCCCCAAAAATAAGGTGGGTCGAAGACCAACACCATCCCCCGCGCAGCACATGGCCTTCGAGTTCTTCCGTGACCGCAAGCACGCCGGGCGTGCGCTCGCCCGCAAGCTGGCCGGCCATGCGGAGCGGCCGGACGTGATCGTGCTGGCGCTGCCGCGCGGCGGCACGCCGGTGGCGCACGAGGTGGCGCGTGCGCTCGGCGCGCCGCTCGACCTGTGGATGGTGCGCAAGCTCGGCATTCCGTGGAACGAGGAATACGCCATGGGCGCGATCGCGAGCGGCGGCGAGCAGTGGCTCGACGAGGTGATCGTGCGCGAGCTGGGCATCTCCCCCCGCTCCATCGACGAGGTCGTCGAACGCGAGCGGCGCGAACTCGAACGGCGTGAGCGCGTGTACCGCGGCGGCCGGCCGGCGCCCAGGCTGCGCGGCCGCGTCGCGATCCTCGTGGACGACGGGCTGGCGACCGGCTCGACCATGCGCGTGGCGGTGCGCGCGGCGCGCCGGCAGGAGCCGGCCCGCGTGGTGGTGGCGGTGCCGGTGGCGGCGCCCGAGGCCGTCGATCTGCTGCGCGCCGATGCGGACGAGGTGGTCTGCGTCCACGCACCCGACCCCTTTCTGGGCGTGGGCCGCTGGTACCTCGATTTCTCGCAGACACGCGACGAGGAGGTCTGCGCACTGCTGGAGGACGTGGACAGCCGCCACGCCGCCCTTTCGGCCTGAGGGGAGCGCGAACGATGGAGCCCTCGAGGATGCAGCAGGAGGCCGAGGCGCTGCGCCGGGCGGCGCACCCGCTGGACGGGAGCGCGAAGGACCACGACGCGCTGCTCGAGCTCGTCGGCGATGCGCACTACGTGCTGCTCGGCGAGGCCTCGCACGGCACGCAGGAGTTCTACGCCGAGCGCGCGGCGATCACGCGGCGGCTCTTCACCGAGAAGGGCTTCAACGCGGTGGCCATCGAAGGCGACTGGCCCGACGCCTACCGCGTGAACCGCTACGTGCGCGGCATCGGCGACGACGCGGATGCGCGCGCGGCCGCTGGCCGGCTTCCGGCGCTTCCCGACCTGGATGTGGCGCAACGAGGAAGTGGCCCGCTTCGTCGAGTGGCAGCGCGCCTTCAACGACGCCGGGCCGCCGCAGGGCCCCACCGGCTTCTACGGCCTCGACCTGTACAGCCTGCTGGCCTCGATCGAGGCCGTGCTCGCCTATTTCGACCGCACCGATCCCGAAGCGGCACGGCTCGCGCGCGAGCGCTACGGCTGCTTCGACCGCTTCGGCGACGGCGGCCAGGTCTACGGCCTGATGGCGGGACTGGGCAACGCGCCCTCGTGCCGCAAGGAAGTGGTCGAGATGCTGGTGGAGATGCGGCATGCGGCCGGCAAGGCCTGGCGCGGGGGCGACCCGGCCAGCGAGGAAGACGCCTTCGACGCCGAGCAGAACGCGCGCCTGGTCAAGAACGCCGAGGCCTACTACCGCTCGATGTACCAGAGCGACGTGTCCTCGTGGAACCTGCGCGACCGCCACATGGCCGAGACGCTGGGCGAGATCGAACGGCACCTGTGGCGCGGCAGCGAGCGCCCGCGGATCGTGGTGTGGGCGCACAACTCGCACCTGGGCGATGCGCGCGCGACCGAGATGGGCGAGCAGCGCGGCGAACTCAACCTCGGCCAGCTGGTGCGCGAGCGCCAGGGCCGCGATGCGGTGCTCGTGGGCTTCACCACCCATGCCGGCTCGGTGATGGCGGCCTCCGACTGGGGCGCGCCGCACGAACGCAAGGAGGTGGTGCCCTCGCGGCCCGACAGCTACGAGGGCCTGATGCACGAGACCGGCCTCGCGCGCTTCATGCTCCCGCTGCGTGGCGGCGGCGACCATGCGTCCGCGCTGCGCGAGCCCCGGCTGGAGCGCGCGATCGGCGTCATCTACCGCCCGGAGACCGAGCGCCAGAGCCACTACTTCTTCGCCCGCCTGCCGGTGCAGTTCGATGCGCTGGTGCATGTGGACACCACGCGCGCAGTCGATCCGCTGGACCGCGACGAGGCCGCGGCGCCGGACGGCGAGGTGCCCGAGACCTATCCCTCGGGCCAGTGAGCGCGCCGCGGCATCACTGCGCGACCACCACGCCCTCGAGCGGCTGCAGCACCAGATCGCCCCGCACCGTGCCGGTGCGGTCGGCATGGGTCGATGCGAGCACGACGGCCGCGTGCGGCAGCAGGTCCGATGCGATCGGCATGTCCGCCGTGGCGAAATTCAGCAGCACCACGAGCCGCCGCGCGCCCGAAGTGCGCGCGTAGGCGAGCACGTCCGCGCCCGCGTCGAGCTGCTCGTGCGCGCCCTCGTGCAGCGCGGGCTCGTGGCGGCGCAGCGCGATCAGGCGCCGGTAGAGCGCGAGCATCGAGGCCGGGTCGCCCAGCTGCGCTTCGACGTTGCGCATGCCCCAGTCGGCGCCCAGGCGCAGCCACGGCGTGCCGGTGGTGAAGCCCGCGGCATGCGCCCGGCTCCACTGCATGGGGGTGCGCTGCGGATCGCGGCCGAGCCCCCTGCCCGGCTGGTTCTTCTCGAATGGGTCCTGCACTTCCTCGGGCGGGATCGGCACGTCGGTGAGGCCGATCTCGTCGCCGTAGTAGAGCGTGGGCGTGCCGCGCAGCGTGAGCAGCAGCATCGCCGCGAGCCGCGCGCGCTCCTGTCCCACGCGGCTGGCGATGCGCGGCTTGTCGTGGTTGCCCAGCACCCAGTTGGGCGCGGCGCCGCGCGGCAGCGCGGCCTCGTAGCTGCGCACAATGCGGTCGATCTCCGCCGCATGCCAGGGCGCCGCGATGAGCTGGAAATTGAAGGGCAGCTGCACGCCCTGCAGCACCCCCTCGGCATCGAGGCCGTAGTAGGCCATGAGGCGCTCGAGCGGCAGGTAGAGCTCGCCGATCAGCACGCGCGCCGAGTCGGCGGTGCTGAAGGCATCGACCACGCGCCGCATCTCGACCACGATGTCCTGCATCTCGGGCCGGTCGGTGGTGTAGAGCGGCAGCAGCCGGTGCGAAGGATCCTGCCCCGGCGCGAAGGCCGGGTTCGGCGGGTTGTCGCGGAACTGCGCGTCCTTCACGAGGTGGTAGAGCACGTCGACGCGGAAACCGTCGACGCCGCGCCGCAGCCAGAAGCGCAGCACCTCGTACATCGCCTCGCGCACCTCGGGGTTGCGCCAGTTGAGGTCCGGCTGCTCCTTGAGGAACGAGTGGCCGTAGTACTGGCCGGTGGCTGCGTCGAAGGTCCATGCCGGCCCGCCGAAGTTGCTGAGCCAGTTGTTCGGCGGACCGCCGTCCGGCGCCGGGTCGCGCCACAGGTACCAGTCGCGCTTCGGGTTCGTGCGCGAGGCGCGGCTCTCTGCGAACCACGGGTGCCGGTCCGAGGTGTGGTTGGGCACGAAGTCGAGCACCAGCTTCAGGCCGCGCGCCTTGCATTCGGCCGCCAGCGCGTCGAAGTCGGCCAGCGTGCCGAAGCGCGGGTCGACGTCGCAGTAGTCGGAAATGTCGTACCCGAAATCGGCCATCGGTGAGGGGTAGATTGGCGAGATCCAGACGGCGTCCACGCCGAGGTCGACCAGATAATCGAGCCGCTTCCGGATGCCCCGCAAGTCGCCGATGCCATCACCGTCGCTGTCCTGGAACGAACGCGGATAGATCTGATAGACGATTCCGTTCTTCCACCATGCATCGGCCGACATCGAAGAAACTCCTTTCGTGTGGTTGCGAGGGCGCCCGTCCTGTGGAGACCGCAGCGCATGATCAATGACCTCTGGTACAAGAATGCCGTCGTGTACTGCCTGTCGGTCGGGACCTTCATGGACTCGAACGGCGACGGCTGCGGCGACTTCGAAGGCCTGACGCGGCGGCTGGAATACCTCCACGGCCTCGGTGTCACCACCCTGTGGCTGATGCCCTTCCATCCCTCGCCGCGGCGCGACGACGGCTACGACGTTTCCGACTTCTACGACGTCGATCCGCGCTTCGGCACCCTGGGCGACTTCGTCGAGTTCACGCACTCGGCCAAGCAGCTCGGCATGCGCGTGCTGATGGACCTGGTGGTCAACCACACCTCCGACCAGCATCCGTGGTTCCAGGAGGCGCGCAAGAGCCGGAAGTCAAAATACCACGACTGGTACGTCTGGTCGGACCGCAAGCCGCCCCGCTACACCGACGGCGTGGTCTTTGCGGGCGTGCAGAAATCGACCTGGACCTTCGACAAGCTCGCGCGGCGCTGGTACTTCCACCGCTTCTACGACTTCCAGCCCGACCTGAACACCGCCAACTCCGCGGTCCAGGCCGAGGTGCTGAAGATCATGGGCTTCTGGACCCAGCTCGGCGTTTCGGGCTTTCGCATGGACGCGGTGCCCTTCGTGATCGGCGCGAAGGGGCCGAAGGTGATCCGGCCGACCGAGAAGTTCGACCTGCTGCGCCAGTTCCGCGAGCTGCTGCAGTGGCGCCAGGGCGACGCGATCATCCTCGCCGAGGCCAACGTGCTGCCCAGGGCCAACATGGCCTACTTCGGCGAGGAAGGCGAACGGCTGCACATGATGTTCAACTTCCAGGTCAACCAGCACCTGTTCTATGCCCTCGCCGTCGGCAAGGCGCGCCCGCTCGCCAACGCGCTCGAGGCGACCCGGGCCCGGCCGCCGACCTCGCAGTGGGGCATGTTCCTGCGCAACCACGACGAACTCGACCTCGGCCGCCTACGCCCCGCCCAGCGCCAGCGGGTGTTCGAGGCCTTCGGGCCCGACAAGGACATGCAGCTCTACGACCGCGGCATCCGGCGCCGGCTCGCGCCCATGCTCGGCGGCAACCGCCGCCGGCTCGAACTCGCCTACAGCCTGCTGCTCACGCTGCCCGGCACGCCGGTGATCCGCTACGGCGACGAGATCGGCATGGGCGACGACCTGAGCCTGCCCGAGCGCAACTGCGCGCGCACGCCGATGCAATGGTCCACCGAGCGCCAGGGCGGCTTCACCACCTCCTCCAAGCCGGTGGTCCCGGTGATCACCGGGGGCGCCTACGGTTTCGAGCACGTCAACGTGGCCGCCCAGCGCCGCGACCCCGATTCGCTGCTCAACTGGATGGAACGCGTGTTCCGCATGCGCAAGGAAGTGCCGGAGATCGGCTGGGGCGACTACGAGGTGATCCCGAACCCGGAGCCTTCGGTGCTCGTGATGCGTTACGAATGGCGCGGCAACGCGGTGGCCTTCGTCCACAACCTCGAGGCCAGCCCGTTCGAGATCAAGATCGACGCCAAGGCGCTGGGCCCGCACGGCACGCAGCTCGTGAACCTGCTGTCGAACGCGCACAGCCGGGCCGACGCCAAGGGGCGCCACTGCATCCTGCTCGAACCCTACGGCTACCGCTGGTTCCGGATCGGGGCGCTCGACTACCTGCTGAAGCGCGAGGAAATGTGATCCGCCTGATGTTGTTAACACAGCGACATATGGGGAATGCACGACACACCTGTAACCTTGCTTCTGACACACTACACGGGCGGCGCGGATCTCCCACGCGGTGCATGTCCTTGCAATGAATTCACCACCAGGTCTTCGGAACATCCGCTTCAGCTTGAACACGCGCCTCAGCCTTGGCGTGGCCCTGGTGGTCCTGCTGACCACCATCGCCATTGCCACGGCGGCCCTGCAACTGGTCCGGACCAGCACCAAGGCCTCGATCGAGAGCGAGGAATTCGCCCGGCTGTCGGCCGTGGCGGACACCATCGACCAGAAGTTCGCGAGCTGGCGCACGCTGCTGCAGACCTTCGCCGCCAGCATGGAGGCCGCGGACCTGGCCGATGCCGCGGCATTGCAGCTCTTTCTCGAACGGCATCCTTCGCTGCGCAGGCCCTTCAGCAACGTGGCGATCTTCACGGCCGACGGCGACCTGCTCGCCAGCTTCACCCGGGCCCAGCCGGGCCCCGTCAACATCGCCGACCGGCCCTACTTCCGCGAGACGCTCGCCGCCAGGGCCGGCGTCATCTCCGAGCCCTACCTGAACCGGCTCAGCGGCCTGGCGCAGATCGCGATCACCCAGCCGGTCATGAACGGCGCGGGCGAGGTCCGGTTCGTGATCTCGGCGGCGGTCAACCTGACCGACCGCAGCATCCTCGGCGACATCGGCGACATGAAGTTCGGCGAGACCGGCTACGTGTTCATCACCAACACGAGCGGCGTCATCATCAGCCATCCGCGGACCGAACTGATCATCAACCAGGCCGGACTGAAGGGCACGGGCAATCCGGAAGTGGAGCGTCCGGCCGAGGGCTACGAGGGCATCGCCGAGGGCTACAACCACGCGGGCGTGCACGGCATGTACGCCTTCAAGCGCATCACGCAGACGAACTGGGTCGTGGGCGCGATGTATCCGACGTCGGAGGCCTTCGCCCGCTTCGAGGCGATCCAGCGCACGGCCTGGATCGGCGCCGTGGTGCTCGCGCTGCTCGCGGGCGCGCTGGCGCTGGCGGTGGTGCACCGGCAGCTCGATCCGCTGCGGCACCTGCACCGGCACATGGTCGATGCGGAAAACCTCGCGACCGAGATCGTGGTGCTGCCCGCCTACCCGCGCGACGAGATCGGCGACCTGCGGCGCACCTTCGACACGCTGATGCTGCAGCGCCGGGCGAGCGAGAAGTTCCTGCGCGACATCACCGACAACCTGCCGGCCATGATCGCGCACGTGGATGCCGACGGCCGCTACACCTTCGTCAACGAGGCGCTCGCGAGGAAGCTCGGCCTCAACGCGGTGCAACTGGTCGGCGAGCCCATGCGCGGCCTGAGCGGCATCGGCGAGGACGAGGCTTTCGACGACGCGATCCGGCGCGTGCTGGCCGGCGAGGCGGTGAGCCTCGAGCTGCGCGGCGATCCGCGCCGCGGCGAGCAGGACCGCCATTTCCAGACCGAGCTCATCCCCGAGCGCGACAAGGCGGGCCGCGTGCACGGCTACTACGCCATGACCTCCGACGTGACGGAGCGCAAGCGCATCGAATTCAGTCTGGCGCACAGCGAGGCGCAGGTGCGCACCATCGCCGACAACATCCCGGCGCTGGTCTCGCACGTGGACGCGTCGCTGCGCTACACCTTCGTCAACGCGCAGGTGCGCATGCTGCACCAGGGCCGGGCCATGGTGGGGCGCCTGATGCCCGAGGTGCGCGGCCCGGCGGACTATGCGATCGTGGCGCCCGCCTATGCGCGCGCGCTGGCCGGCCAGGCGGTGGTGATCGAGAAGACCGGCGATCCGGCGCTCGGCGTGGGCGACCGGACCTTCAAGGCGCACTACATCCCCGACATCGACGCCAACGGCGTCGTGCAGGGCGTGTTCGCCATGACCTTCGACATCACCGACGAAGTGAACAGCCGCCGCGCGCTGACCGAGCAGGAAAAACGGCTGCGCGACGTGACCGACAACATCCCGGCGCTGGTGGGCTATTTCGACAACGACGAGAACTGCCTGTTCGGCAACGTCCGGGCGCGGCAGATGGCCGGGCTGGGTGACGGGCCGCTCGAAGGGGTCACGCTGCGCTCGGCGGTGGGCTACGCGGTCTACAAGCAGCAGCTGCCCTACCTGCCCATGGTCCGCGAGGGCAAGGCGGTGCGCTTTCCGGTGCGGGCGCCGCTGCACGGCAAGACCGGCTACTTCCAGGTCAACCTGATCCCCGACAGGAACATCGACGGCAAGGTGCAGGGCTTCTACCTGATGACCTTCAACATCACCGCCCTCAAGCGGGCCGAACTGCGCCAGGCGGAGAGCGAGCGGCGCCTGCGCACCATCACCGACAACCTGCCCGCGCTCATCACCTACATCGACCGCGACGAGCGCGTCACCTTCGCCAACGCCACCTACCGCGACTGGCTCGGCGTGGAACCCTCGGCGATCCTGGGCCGCCACCTGCGCGACGTCGCGGGCGCCGAGCTCTACCTCTCGCGCAAGGCGATGATCGCGCGCGCGCTCGCCGGCGAGCGCGTGGAGTTCGAGGCCCAGACCCGCACCCCGACCTCCGAGCGCATGACCCGCGTCAGCTACGTGCCGGACATGGCGCCCGACGGCACGGTGCGCGGCATCTTCTCGCTGAGCCTGGACATCAGCGCGCTGAAGGCGGTGGAGCGCAAGCTCAGCGACCTGGCGCGGGTCGACACGCTCACCGGGCTCGCGAACCGGCTGGCCTTCAATGAATTCCTGCCGGGGGCGGTCGCGCGGGCGCAGCGCGCCGAGCGTGCGCTGGCGGTGATGTTCCTCGACATCGACCATTTCAAGGGCATCAACGACTCGCTCGGCCATGCCACCGGCGACGGCGTGCTGGTCGAATACGCCCGCCGCCTGCGCGAGAGCGTGCGCGCCGCCGACACCGTCGCGCGGCTCGCGGGCGACGAATTCGTGGTCGTGCTGGAGAACCTCTACACGCGCGAGGACGCAGTGGCCGTGGCCCGCAAGATCGTCCACCAGATCGGCAGCAC